>NZ_CP107716.1:1977182-2302728 GCF_025854335.1 Pelagibacterium flavum | reverse complement strand
GTGGCCGAAGCCCTCGATGATCTGCGCAGCGTGATTTCGCCCGAAATGATGGTCCCGAGCTTTGGTGACGTAGGCAATCAGATTCTTGCCGGTGAAGCTGCTGGCAACATCCATGGCGACTGGCTCCAGGGCGATCTTCAGGTTGCCGGTGGTGTTCCCGGAGAAGACTACGAATGCGTTCCTGCCCTTGGTCTGAATGACCAGCTTTCGGGTGGCGGTGACTCCTTCTTCTTCCCTGTGTTGCCGGAAGGCACTGATCCGGAGGTTCTCGAGGCACAAACCCAGCTGGCACGCATTCTGATTTCGCCGGAAGGTCAGCTTGCCTTTAACCTCAAGAAGGGATCGATGCCGATCCGTACCGACATTGATCTCGAGCAAGCAAACCCGTGCATGCAGAAGGCCCTTGGCCTGCTCGGCAACGGCTTGCTCCCCGCCGGTGAGTCCACGCTGACCAGCGACACTCAGCAGCAGCTCGATGATCTGACCAGAGAGTTCATCGATAACGACTCGATCACAGTCGATGACTACATCGAGCGGTACGCTACCCTCATCGAGAACGCTGACTAAGCGTTTGCCTGGATGACTTGAACGCGGCCGGCCCATAAAGCAGGCTGGCCGCTGTTCCCCCATATTGGAGGGACTAAATTGGCTCACGTTTCGCACGCCGCCAGCTCACAGTCTGGGTCGGCTTTTGCACGCTATTTCAAGCAGCTCTTTACAAGAAATCTCGCTGCAAAATTCGCGGCAACGCCGATGGTCGTTACTGTTCTGGTGGTTTTTGTCGGCTGCACCGGTTGGACGATATGGTACTCCTTCACCGGATCTCGCTTGTTGCCCAACAACACTTTCGTTGGGCTTGAACAGTACCAGCGTCTCTTCGCTTCGTCCCGGTGGAACATCTCCATCCGAAACCTCTTCATTTTCGGCTGTTTTTCGCTGGTCTTCACTATGGTGATCGGCTTCGTGCTCGCCGTTCTCATGGATCAGAAAATCCGGTTTGAGAGCGCTTTCCGCACGATCATGCTCTACCCCTTTGCTCTCTCGTTTATCGTAACGGGTCTGGTCTGGCAGTGGATCATGAACCCTACGCTCGGCCTGCAGGGGACTATGCGCAACCTGGGCTGGGAGAGTTTCCGGTTCGACTGGATCGCCCAGTCCGACATGGTGATCTATGCGCTCCTGATCGCCGGACTTTGGCAGGGAACCGGATTCGTTATGGTGCTCATGCTGGCGGGTCTGCGTGGCATTGACGAGGAGATATGGAAGGCCTCACGGATCGATGGCATACCGACGTGGAGAACATATCTCTTCATCGTTCTGCCGATGATGCGGGGGGTTCTCGTTACCGCTGTTGTGATTGTCGGTTCGGGAATTGTGCGGCTTTACGACCTTGTGGTTGCGTTGACCAGGGGCGGCCCCGGCATCGCCTCTGAAGTACCGGCCAAATACGTTTACGATTACATGTTCACCGCCGGCAATATCGGGCAGGGGCTGGCCGCCTCCACCATGATGCTTCTGACGGTCATGATCATCATCATTCCCTGGGCTTATCTCGAATTCGGCGGGGGCAAAAAGTCATGAGCAATCCGGCAGCAATTTCCGGCACGGTCGCAACCGACGCGGTCAAAAAGGACCTCGCATTGTCCGAACCGCACGGTCCGCGCCCCAAGCCCTTTTTCACCCCGCGCCGGATCGTCATGTATTCGATCCTGTTCGTGGCGTGCCTCTACTACCTGTTTCCGCTCTACGTCATGGTCATGACCTCGTTCAAGACCATGCCCGAGATCCGCTTTGGCAACATTTTCGCGCCGCCGCGTGAATTTTCGGCTGAAGGCTGGGTGAAGGCCTGGACCAGCGCGTGCACGGGCCTGACCTGTCAGGGCCTGAGCCCGGGGTTCTGGAACTCGGTGAAAATCCTCGTCCCGAGCGTTATCGTTTCGACCTCGATTGCCGCGGTCAACGGCTATGCTCTGGTCAACTGGAAGTTCAGAGGGTCTGAAGTCTTCTTTGCCATCCTCATCTTCGGATCATTCATCCCCTATCAGGTGATGCTCTATCCACTGGTGATGATAACCCGTGACCTCGGCATCTTCGGCACCATCCCGGCGGTCATCATGGTTCATACCATCTTCGGCATGCCCATCCTGACCCTGCTGTTCCGCAACTATTTCGCCTCGCTTCCCGTGGAGTTGTTCAAGGCAGCCCGCGTGGATGGCGCAGGGTTCTGGCGGATATTTTTCGAGATCATGCTGCCCATGAGCCTTCCCATCATCGTTGTGGCCCTGATCCTGCAGGTGACCGGCATCTGGAACGACTTCCTGTTCGGCGTCGTCTTTGCGGGAACGCAGAATTATCCGATGACGGTGCAGCTCAACAATATCGTCAATTCAGCGCAGGGCAGCCCTGAGTATAACGTCAACATGGCGGCCACTATGCTTACGGGCCTGGTGCCGCTGATCGTCTATTTCGTCTCCGGCAGATTGTTCGTGCGAGGCGTTGCCGCTGGTGCGGTGAAAGGATGAGTGCAATGCAAGAAAGCGTATCGATCAGGAATCTGTCCCTCAGTTTCGGGGCCGTGAAGGTACTCGAACGCATGGACCTCGACGTCCAGCAGGGAGAGTTTCTTGTGCTGCTCGGGCCGTCTGGGTGTGGGAAGTCAACCCTGCTCAACTGCATCGCCGGTCTTCTCGATGTCAGCGGCGGGCAGATTTTCATCTCGGGCAAGAATGTCACCTGGGAGGAGCCCAAGGATCGCGGCATCGGCATGGTGTTCCAGTCCTACGCGCTCTACCCGCAGATGACGGTGAAAAAGAACCTCACCTTTGGGCTTCGGGTTGCGGGCCACAAGAAGGACGATATCGAACGTCGCGTGGCGCGCGCCGCCGAAATGCTGCAGATTGAGCCACTGCTCGATCGTAAACCTGCCAATCTGTCGGGCGGCCAGCGCCAGCGCGTGGCCATCGGTCGCGCACTCGTGCGCGATGTCGACGTCTTTCTCTTCGACGAGCCGCTGTCCAACCTTGATGCCAAGTTGCGCTCCGACCTGCGGGTGGAAATCAAACGCCTGCATCAGCGGCTTGAAAACACCATGATTTACGTGACGCACGACCAGATCGAGGCAATGACATTGGCCGATCGTATTGCCATCATGCGCGACGGGATCATCCAGCAGCTTGATACGCCGCACGCCATTTACAACCATCCGGTCAACCTGTTCGTGGCGGGCTTCATCGGCTCGCCGTCGATGAACTTCATCAACGGCGATCTGCGTGCCAGGACGTTCAATGCGGATGGAATTCCGCTCGATATGGCAGGGTACGGCTTTGAGTCGGGCAATGAGAACCTCAGCACCAAAGCCATATTGGGCGTCCGCCCCGAACACGTGATCGTGGGCGAAGCCGCCGCCAGCCAACCCGTCAACTTCGAATCCGAAATCGAGATCGTCGAACCCATGGGGTCGGACACCATCGCTTGGACCAAGCTGGGAAAACACGAATTTACCTTCCGGGCCGACAGCGAACTCAATCTCGAAGTTGGACAAAAGATAAAGCTCGGCTTCGATCCGGCGCGGGCTTCCATCTTCCACGCCGACAGCGGCGATCGTATTTAGGGAGTATCAAGTGACCGATTTTTCGTTTCAGCTCTACAGCGCCCGCAATTTCCCGCCCTTCAGCGACGTGTTCGCCCTGCTTTCGCGACTCGGCTACGCCAGCGTCGAAGGTTTCGGAGCGCTCTATACCGATCCGGTCGGTTTACGACGCGACCTTGATGCCAGCGGTTTGACCATGCCCACCGGCCATATCGGGCTCGACCAGCTCCGCGATAAACCGAAAGCCACCGAGTTGGCCCGCACGCTTGGCTTGCAGACGATCTTTTGCCCGTTCATCGGCCAGGAATACTGGAAGCAGTCCGACGCCAAATGGACCGAACTGGCTCGCGAACTCGGCGAACTGGCCAAATACTACCGCGACCAGGGCTTCGGTTTCGGCTGGCACAATCACCATTTCGAATTTTGGCCGCTCGACAGTGGTCGTACGCCTATGGAGGTCCTGCTCAGCGAAGCGCCGGAACTCGATTGGGAAATGGACGTCGCCTGGGTGGTGCGCGGAGAGGATGATCCCAAGCGCTGGATCGACAAATACGCCGATCGCATCGTCGCCGTTCACTTAAAGGACATTGCTCCCGAGGGTGAGGCCGCCGACGAGGACGGCTGGGCCGATCTCGGCCACGGCGTCGTGCCGTGGAAGGATTTGTTCGCTGATTTGAAAGCCAAGACTAAGGCGAAATATTTCGTCATGGAACACGACAATCCCAATGATCTCGAACGCTTTGCCGCGCGATCCATCGCAACGGCAAAAGCTCTCTAGGACCATCAAATGAGCAAAACATACGGCGTCGGCATTCTGGGTGCCGGCAATATATCAGCGGCCTATCTCAAGCTCGCGCCGCTGTTCAAGGGCATTGAGGTGAGGGCGGTTGCAGACATCGTTCCCGAGGCCGCAAAGGCGCGGGCCGACGAATTCAACGTCGCGGCCCAGACCCCTGACCAGCTTCTGGCCAATTCCGAACTCGACGTGATCGTCAACCTGACGATTCCCGATGTGCACTACCGCACATCCAAAGAGATCGTATCGGCCGGCAAACATGCCTATTCCGAAAAGCCTCTCGTCCTCACGCTTGAGGAGGGTGAGGACTTGCGGAAGGCGGCAAACGAGGCTGGAAAGCAGATTGGCTGCGCTCCTGATACTTTTCTCGGCGGGGCCCATCAGCAGGCCCGCGCGCTGATCGACGAGGGCGCCATCGGCCGTGTGACGTCGGGTACATGCCACGTCATGAGCTTCGGCCTTGAGCACTGGCACCCCAATCCGGACTTCTTCTTCAAGCCGGGTGCCGGGCCGATCCTCGACATCGGTCCTTACTACGTCGCCAATCTCATCAACCTTATTGGTCCGGTCAGACGGGTGACGGCCTTTTCGTCCACGCCCCGCGAGCGTCGGGAGATCACCAGCGAGCCACGCAGGGGACAGTATGTCACCGTCGAAACGCCGACGACCATTCACGCGGTGCTCGAATTCCACAATGGCGCGCTTGTAACGCTTGGGGCGTCCTGGGACGTCGAAGCGCACCAGCACTCCAACATGGAAATCTACGGCACCGACGGCTCGCTCTATGTGCCCGACCCCAATTTCTTTGGCGGTGACCTCACGCTTGCCCGCCGCGAGGGCGTGCGTGAAGTGGTCAAACCCTGGAAACATCCTCTGGGCGTGGCCAATTGGGAACGCCCGAACGGTCCGCCCTTCGCCAACTACCGTACAGCAGGTCTGGCCGACATGATGCTGGCTATCGACGCGGGCCGCAAACCGCGCTGCTCGCTCGAAACCACGCTGCATGGCGTCGATGTCATGACTTCGATCCTCAGATCGGGCGAGATCGGCCAGGCTGTAACGCTGACCACCACCTGCGAGCGCCCCGACGCCCTCGGCCCCGTCGAGGCGCAGGCGCTACTGGTCTGACGGGCAGGACGGAACGCCTACGCCTTGAGGCGCCACAGATTATCGGGCTCCCCCCGGTCGCGGCGCATGGTTGGGGGACCGTGCGCCGCGATTTTTATTGAGCGCTGTGCCTTGCCTCGCTTGACTGTCAGAGCAAGGCATTTATCGTGTAAACGTTTTCACCTGACGCACGTACGTCAAAAGGCGGCAAAGCCGCCGCAACCGAGGAGGACATTTCATGCGCACTTTAAAGGGCCCGGCGATATTTCTCGCCCAGTTTGCCGGCGACGCGGCGCCGTTCGATACGCTCGACAACATCTGTAAATGGGCCGCGGGACTTGGCTACAAAGGTGTGCAGATCCCCACTTGGGTCTCAGGCTTCATCGACCTGAAAAAGGCAGCAGAATCTAAAGATTACTGCGACGAGCTTAAAGCCACCGCCGCCAAGCATGGTGTCGAGATCACCGAACTGTCCACCCATCTGCAGGGCCAGTTGGTCGCCGTCCATCCCGCCTACGATACCGCATTCGATGGCTTTGCCGCCCCCGAGGTCAGGGGCAATCCGAAAGCCCGCCAGCAATGGGCGGTGCAGCAAATGCTCTGGGCCGCCAAGGCGTCCCAGAATATGGGCATCACCGAGCACGCCACCTTCTCGGGCGCGCTCGCCTGGCCCTACATCTACCCTTGGCCCCAGCGCCCCGCCGGACTTGTGGAAGAGGCTTTTGACGAACTGGCCCGCCGCTGGATGCCGATACTCGACAAATTCGACGAGGCTGGCGTCGATCTGTGCTATGAGATCCATCCGGGAGAAGACCTCCATGACGGCGTCTCCTACGAGATGTTCCTCGAGCGCGTGAACAATCATACCCGCGCCAATCTGCTCTATGATCCGAGCCACTTCGTGCTCCAGCAGCTCGATTATCTCGATTACATCGACATCTACCACGAGCGCATCAAGATGTTCCACGTCAAGGACGCCGAGTTCAACCCGACCGGCCGACAGGGCGTGTATGGCGGCTTCCAGGGCTGGGTCGAACGGGCAGGGCGCTTCCGTTCGCTGGGCGATGGGCAGGTCGATTTCGCCGCCATCTTCTCAAAACTCGCCGCCTATGATTTTGCCGGCTGGGCCGTTCTCGAATGGGAATGCGCCCTCAAGCACCCCGAGGATGGCGCGCGCGAAGGCGCCGAATTCATCGCCAGCCACATTATCCGCGTCACCGAAAAGGCCTTCGATGATTTCGCCGGTGCTGGTACGGATCGTGCAGCCAATCGAAAGATGCTCGGTCTCGATTAAGGAGAAATTCAATGGCAGAAAACGGAAAACGTCCCATCCGCCTCGGCATGGTCGGCGGCGGCACCGGGGCCTTCATCGGCTATGTTCATCGTATCGCTTCGCGACTCGATGGTGACTATCACCTGGTGGCCGGTGCCCTATCGTCGCGCGCTGAAATCGCCAAGGAAAGCGGCAAAAATCTCGGTCTGGCGGAAGATCGTATCTATACCGATTTTGCCGAAATGGCCCGCGCCGAAGCCGCCCGCGAGGATGGCATCGAGGCGGTCGCCATCGTTACCCCCAACCACATGCACTTCGCCCCGGCCAAGGCGTTTCTTGAAGCCGGCATCCACGTCATCTGCGATAAGCCGCTGACGTCTTCAATCGAAGACGCCTATGCCCTCCAAGAAATCCAGCCGAAGAATGGCGCCAAGTTCCTTCTGACCCACAATTACACCGGCTACCCGCTGATCCGTCAGGCCCGTGCCCTCGTCGAATCCGGCGCCCTGGGCAAGTTGCGAGTGGTCCAGGTTGAATACCCGCAGGATTGGCTGGCTGTAGCGCCCGAAGAGGACAACAAGCAGGCCGCGTGGCGGACCGATCCGTCCAAGTCCGGCGCCGGCGGCGCTATCGGCGATATCGGCACCCATGCCTATAATCTCGCCCGTTACGTCACCGGCCTGAAAACCGCAGCAGTGTCCGCCGATCTCGACGCCTTTGTGCCCGGCCGCCAGCTCGATGACAACGTCCACATCATGCTGCGCTTCGAAGGGGGCGCCAAAGGCATGCTCTGGGCCTCCCAGGTTGCCGTAGGCTGCGAAAATGGTCTCCAGCTTCGCGTCTATGGTGAAAAGGCAGGCATCGAGTGGCGCCAGGACAACCCGAACTACATGTGGTTCACCGAATTCGGAAAACCCAAACAGCTCCTGACCCGTGGCGGCGCCATCGACGGCTCTGCCGCCGGCGCCATGGGCGTCCGCATCCCGGCGGGCCACCCCGAAGGCTATCTCGAAGCGTTCGCGACGCTCTACAGCCAGTTCGCCGCCATCATTCGGGGCGACGGGGCGGAATTTGAGGGCCTGCTCCCGACACTGGACGACGGCGTCGAGGGCATGGAATTCATCATGGCGGCAGTAAAATCCTCAAAGGACGACAGCCGCTGGACGACCCTGGGCTGATCTAGCAAAAAGGGCGGCGCACCGCGCCGCCCCACATACTCAAGCGTCTTCGCCCGCTTACATGCCTTCGTGCCACACGGCGACGTCGCGCAGCGCAACATCCAGACCGTCGATCATGCCCACCTCGGTGGCAGCACCTGACTGCAGATCGACGGTATAAAGGGTCATGTTGGCCACCAGATACGCCGTGTTCATGTCGATCTCTTTGGCAAAGATATCGAAGGCGATCGCATCGGCATCATCAATGCCCAGCATGCCGCGCGTTTCGAGCGTGCCGTCATTAGGAGCGGTCTGTTGCAGCAGCGACATCATCGACCATTCGATGTCATACATTGCCGTCGCATCGGGCGAACCAATCGAGTTGATGTAAGCGGTCGCAACCACCGTGAAGTCGGCATCGGCGTTTGCGTCGCCTTCGGCAAAATGCAGACTGCCATCGACAATGGTTTCCCCCGTGTCGACATTGATGCGCAAATTCGTGCCGTCCGAACCCATGAACCGCAGGCGGTCGGCCATCGGGTTGAAATCGACCATGGCGTAATCGCCGCCGATGGTTTCGGTTATGGTCGAAACCACGGTGGCTTCGCCGGTCGCGGGGTCGATCGTCACGATATTGTAGTCCGAATCCACGCCATAAAGCATGTTGTCGGCGGGGCGCTGGTCGATGCCGAACAGACTGTCGACGCCGGAGACTTCCATCATGCCTTCGACCATGAGCGTCTCGGTATCGAACATGACGAGGGTCTTGTCGCCGGCGAGCCCGACGGCGGGCTGGGCGAGCGCGGCGCCAGTCAGGGCAAAAAAGCTGGTGCCGATGAGAGCGGCGCGGGTAAGAGTACGGTGAGACATTGCGTTTCTCCTGGTCGTTCAATGAGTTGGCTCCCCGAATTCCGCGGAGCCTGTGTTGGTCACATTGGCTCTACCCGCCACACGCCCATCCGGATGCATCGGCGCGATGACTTTTTTGCTTTTTTGCATCTGAAGCGGTTTCTGGTGTGTAGAGTGGCCAGAAAGGTGATGCCGAGGTGTGGGGAGCGATGAACGAGCAGGGCGCGACGGCACAGGTGAATTCATTGGTTATCGAGATTGCCAAAGGCGACAGATCGGCCCTTGAAGCCCTGTTTCGCATGGAAGCCGGGCGGCTGCTTGCAGTTGCCCGCCGCATCGTGCGCCGCTCCGATCTCGCCGAGGAGGTCGTGCAGGATGCGTTCGTGGCCATCTGGCAGCGCTCGGGCCAGTACGATCCCAGATATGGCGAGGCGCGCGGTTGGATCACCCGTATTGTGCGAAACCGGGCACTCAACCTTTTGCGCGATGCCGGGCGCGTTGATCACGTCGATAGCAAGACCCTCGAAGCCATGGGCGACAGAACCGGCGATGCCAGCAACGCCTACGAGCTACTGCCTGAGCGGCACGCGCTCAAAGGGTGCCTTAGGCAGCTCGACGCCCGAAAGCGCACGGCAATTCTCCTGTGCTACGTCACTGGCCTCACCCACGGTGAAGTCGCCGCCAAGCTCGACGCGCCGCTGGGTACGGTCAAGGCCTGGATCAGACGCGGCATGACCGCCTTGCAGGAGTGCCTTGGATGACGGCACCATCGGACACCAATGATATGATTGCCGAGTATGTACTGGGCCAGCTCGAAGGCGAGCAACGGGCGCGATTCGAATCCCGAATCGCCAGCGAACCCGAGCTGGCGCGCAAGGTTGCCGCGCTGCAGCAGAATTTTGACGCCCTCGACGCGACGGCGGCGCCCGAATCTGTTCCCGCCGACCTCTGGTCAAGAATTGAATCCTCACTCGCCACAGCGCCCGAGGCGCCGCCTGCAGCCAACACCAATCGCCCATCTACGGCCGTCGACCTCCCGCGCTGGGCCGGGATGGCGGCTGCTATTCTCCTTTCGCTCGGAGTAGGGTTCTTCGGCGGCCAGTCCCTCGGTCCCGTCCCCCAGGCACCCCTTGTCGTGGCCGTCCTTGTCGGTGACGACATGGAGCCCGGCGCCATCATTGAGGCTTTCGCAGACGACAGCATCCGCATAATGCCACTCGAAGCTCTTGTGGCGCCCGACGGCTCGACCCTCGAAGTCTGGACCTTGCCCGATCCCGAGACCGGACCGGTCTCACTCGGCACTTTCCGCGAGGCGCGCGACCTGGTCTTGGGTGGCCCCAATCTTCCCGCACCGCAGCCCGACCAGCTCTATGAAATCACGCTCGAGCCAGCGGGCGGCTCGCCCACAGGTCGTCCCACCGGGCCAATCCTCCTCAAGGGCTTTGCCCGGGCGCCGGTCATTTAGCTCAACAGGGCAGGGGCTGCCGAGCTCGTCAGCACCAGCCCCGAAACAAACAGAAGGATCAAGACGAGGCGCCGGAAGGCCTGCGTGTCCAGGCGCTTGAACAGCATGGCGCCGAGCAGGGCAGGCACCACAAGTGCCACCGAAATCAGCCCAAGATGCTGCCAGGTTGCACGGTCAATGATTGATCCGGCAAGAAAATACCCAATCATCGTAGTTACATGCATGGCGATATTGAAGCCCTGCATTATTCCACGCTGACTGTCCTTGTCCATGCCCCTAAGCGTGCACCAGAGGGTCGGAATGGGCCCGGAAAGCCCGCCGAGTCCTCCGAAAATTCCTCCCAGCCAGCCGGCAATCCCATTGCCCCAGTTCCCGCCATAACCGATTTTGAAACCGGCCGGCACGAACAGCATGATCGGACAATAAACGATCATGAAAACCCCCAACGCCAGCTTGAAGCCCTGCGGATCGAGAACGCTGAGCAGGAAAATTCCAAGCGGCACGCCCAAAATTCCCCCGACCACAAACGGCAGCATGCCTTTTGGATTGAAATGGCGCCCGACGATCGGGAGCGTGACCAGCTGACCGATGAGTGACCCGAACACCGCCATGGGTGCTGCCAGGGCGGGATCGACAGCCCAAGCCCAGATGCTCAGACTCGATAATGCAAACGCAAACCCGGCCAGCCCCTGAACGAAGCCGGCTACAGCCGCGCCGCCAAGCACCACAAGAAGATATATTTCCAAGGCGCTGGCGCCTTAGTGCGTCCAGGGCACCTTGCGGTCGAATCGGAAATTGTCGGGATAGCTGACCTTCTTTATGGTCGGCTCTTGCGCCGGCTGCACCACATAGGCGATGCCCTCGCGGCGGGCATAGGATTCCGCGTCCTCGAGCGTGTCGAACCGCAACTTGATCTGCTGCTTCATATCGCCAGACGAGGTGTATCCCATCAGAGGATCGATTGAACGGGCCACTTCAGGCTCGAAAACCAGCACCCAGTCCTGGCTTTTGCCTTTTCCCGACTGCATTGCGTTGCGGGCGGGGCGATAGATGCGTGCAACCATAATCAACAATCCCATGGCTGGCCAATGGTCGGGGCAGCAAGATTCGAACTTGCGACCCCCGGTTCCCAAAACCGGTGCTCTACCAGGCTGAGCTATACCCCGACATGGCCATCGGTGTTGCGATACACATTCTTTTCTGGCAGGGCAAGGCGTGTTAGCCGCGCCCGGAGCATTTCCAGCAAGCGCGACAGCAAAATTCCAGGCCTCAACTGGCCAAGAAGATGGAGACCGGGGAAAATTGCTTGCTCCCGAAACCTTTACCGCCCAATGGCTCAAGGCTGTCATGGAACGGCACCGGCAGGCGAAAGTCCTGTTCTGGTGGCCCTTATGGACGATGCTGGGGCTTCTTGCCCTGGCGGTTCTGCTCGATGGCCCCGTTACCGAGGCAGTGCGCAATTGGCCATCGGGTGAGCGAGCATTTTTCCGCTTCATAACCGACCTGGGCAAATCGGATTGGCTGTTTGTCCCCACGCTTTTGGCCGGACTTCTGTGCGGGGCAGGTTTGCGACTCAAGCTCTCTTACAGCTGGGCCTGGGCAGCGAGAGGCGTTTTGGCGATCTCGGCCTATATATTTGCCACCATCGCCATTTCCGGTCTGGTCACTGTGGTGATCAAACGCATCATCGGGCGTGCCCGCCCAATGTATCTCGAAGACCTGGGAGTGCTTCATTTCCAGCCGTTTGAATTGCTGGACTGGAGTTTCCACAGCTTTCCGTCCGGACACGCGACGACTGCGGTCGCCTTTGCCCTGGTGTTGCGCACCCTCACCAACGGTCGATTCCATGGCTGGCTGATCGCCTTTGGCTTTGCGATCGGGCTCAGCCGTATCGTGGTCGGCGATCACTATCTTTCCGATGTGATCGCCGGATCGTTTGTCGGGTTGGCCTCGGCAATTGTGGTTCGCGATTATTTCGTCACCCGGCGCTGGGGCATGGAGGTCAAAGGCGGTCGGGTGCACTACCGTATGTTCGCAGCCTTCGAGCCGCTCATGCGCTGGCTGCGCCGCCGTCACATCCCCGCTGTATTCAAATAACGCGCAATTCCGTCGCTGAGATCGGCTTTGAGGTCGTTGAGGTCCTCGAAACCCACATGAATCCGCAGCAGATTGCCACGCACCTCCCACGGCACGGCAGTGCGGATGCGCTTGGGGTCCGACGGCAGGATCAGGCTTTCAAATCCGCCCCAGGAATAGCCCATGCCGAAAACGCGCATGGCGTCCACCATGGCCGCAACAGCTTGTCGCGACGCCGGCGGCAGGATGATTGAGAACAGGCAGCCGCTCCCCGAAAAGTCTCGCAAAAAGATGTGGTTATCGGGATGAGAGGGCAGGGCGGGATGCAGCACTTCGACAGCGTCCATCTGGTCGAGCCAGCTGGCCAGTTCGAGAGCGCGGGCCTGATGCTCCTTCATCCGCACGGCAAGGGTCCGCATGCCCCGTGTTGCCAGATAGGTATCATCGGGTGAGGCGATAAGCCCAAACGTCCTGTGCGTGTGCACAAGCTGATCCAGATACCCGTCATTGGCCGAAACCGTGCCCATCATCACATCAGAGTGGCCAACGAACATCTTGGTGGCCGAATGAATGATGATGTCGGCCCCCAGAGCCAGCGGATTGTAAAACAGAGGAGTCGCCCAGGAATTGTCGACGAGTACAGCGATACCGCGCCCCGATAGCGCGTTGGCTATTGCGGGCAGGTCCTGAATTTCAAACGTCAGCGAACCCGGACTTTCGAGAAATACCGCGCGGGTCTTCTCGCTCACCAGGTTCGCGATAGCGCCCCCGATTCTCGGATCGAAATAGCGGGTGCTGATTCCAAGGCGCTTAAGCACGCTGTCGGCAAATCTTCGTGTTGGTTCGTAAACGGAATCGGTGATCAGAACTTCATCGCCTACCGACAAACACGTAAGAAACGCCAAGGAAATTGCCGATACTCCCGATGGCGTGAGGACGGTCCCGGCGGCCCCCTCCAACTCGGTTACCAGTGTCTCCAGCCCGGTGGTGAGCGGCGTGCCCTGTCGGCCGTACCGGTAACGAATTTTGCTGTCATCAAGCTCCGCCAATGTATCGAAAACAACCGTGCTGCCCCGGTAAATGGGCGTGTTGACAAAGCCGTGCTGGGCATTGGGATCCCGCCCGCCATGCGTAAGAAACGTCTCCGTACCTTGTTGGAATATCGCGGCTTTTTCTGAATCTGACATGTTACTCCGGCCTGGATCACTTATAAAAGGTCAGTATTGGTGCTTCATATTTAGGCGGGCACTTGGAAGTGACTATTTTCGTATCGCTTTTGCCCTTGACGCACACAGTAAAACTGGGCTTCGATGCTGCCCAGCAATGCGCTCGATGGCAATAGGGCGCTGCTTCCCGCCAACAGGTGGGACAAGAGGGGTGGGCGGCAACGCACCAGCTCCGTCAAAAAGGGTTAGGAAACAAAGGCAATCCTATGAAAAAACAATTCATCACTTGCGCTGTGGCAGCCGCGATGGCGACCACCTCATCCGCTGCCTTCGCGCAGACGCTCGACGAGGTGATGGAGCGTGGCTTTCTGCAGTGCGGCGTGACCGAAGGCGTCCCGGGGTTCTCATTCCCCGATGACAATAACAACTGGACTGGCCTGGAAGTCGATTTCTGCCGCGGCATGGCTGCGGCGATCTTCGACGATCCCGAGGCTGTTCGTTACACCCCGCTGACATCGCAGGTCCGCTTCGAAAGCCTTGCCAACGGCAACATCGATGTGCTGTCGCGTACGACCACGTGGACGATGAGCCGCGATACCGATCTTGGCATCACCTTCACTGGCACCATGTTCTATGACGGTCAGGGTTTCATGGTGCGTGAGGATGCGGGCGTAACCTCTGCGACGGAACTCTCCGGTGCCGCGGTCTGTATCGAATCCGGCACGACCACAGAGCTTAATGCTGCTGACTACTTCGCGACGCAGGGCATGGATCTGTCCAACGCCGTTGTGTTCGTCAACCAGGACGAAGTGGTTCAGGCCTATCTCGATGGACGGTGTGACGTGTTCACGACGGACTCCTCGGCCCTGGCTGCCGAGCGTTCTGGTTTCCCCGATCCCGAAGCCCATATCATCCTGCCAGAGATCATCTCCAAAGAGCCGCTTGGCCCCTCGGTTCGCTCCGGCGACACCCAGTGGTTCAATATCGCCAAGTGGACCCTGTTTGCCATGCTCAATGCAGAAGAACTCGGTGTGACTTCGGAAAACGTCGACGACATGCTCGGTTCGGAAAATCCTGCTGTTCGTCGCTTGCTGGGCGTTGAAGGCGATTTCGGCACGCCGATCGGCCTCTCGACCGATTGGGGCTACCGGATCATCAAGCACGTGGGCAATTATGGCGAACTCTATGCCAAGCATGTTGGCCCCGAAACACCGATCAACATCCCGCGCGGCGTGAATAGCCTGTGGACTGATGGCGGCGTCATGTACGCTCCGCCGATCCGCTAAGCGTCGACCACCTTTCAGCCCGGGCGCCCAGCGCCCGGGCACTTCCGAACTAGCAGTCAAGCAGCGCTTAACAGCTGCAATGCCGTCGGTTCGGCCAGGGGTTAAGGGATCAACATGACAGACGTCTCGCAGAAGCGGTCGGGCACTTCGGCACGGTCGGGCCTTGACGCTTCGCTTTTTTACAATCCGACTGCGCGCGGGATTGCATATCAGGCCGCATTGCTTATCGGGGTTGTGCTGCTGTTCTGGTGGCTACAGTCCAACGCGGCGGCCAATATGGCGGCGCAAGGCAGAGCCACCGGGTTTGGATTTCTGTTCCAGACCGCCGGTTTCAACATCGGCTTCTCCCTCTTGCCGTTCAGTCGCAGCTCGACCTACCTCGACGTCTATATCGTCGGCATATTGAACACGCTGCTGGTGGCCGTTATCGGCATTGTGCTGGCAACGATACTGGGCTTTATCATCGGTATCGCGCGGCTCTCGTCAAATTTCCTCATCCGCAAACTTGCGACAGTCTATGTCGAAGTCATGCGCAACATGCCGCTCTTGCTGCAGCTGTTTTTCTGGTACTTCATGGCGCTCAACGCCTTGCCTGCTGTTCGGCAAAGCTACGAGTTGCCCCTGGGCGCGGTCCTGAACCAGCGGGGGCTTTATCTGCCGCTGCTCCAGAGTGACAGCCGGTTCCTGCTCGCTCTCGGCATTTTCATCGTTTCGATCATTGCGGCTGTGATCTGGCGCGCGCGTCGAATCCGCAAGATGGAAGAAAAGGGAGACCGACTTCCTGTCGTGCTGCCAATGCTCGGCATTGTCCTGGTCCCGACGGTGATTGCGCTGCTTGCTGCGCAGGTGCCGATCGCGTTCAGCTATCCCGAATTGACCGGGTTTAATTACACTGGTGGCTTCGTCGTGCCACCAGAGTTGACTGCCCTGATCATGGGCTTGGTCATCTATACGGCGGCCTTCATCGCCGAAATCGTGCGTGCCGGCATTCAGGCCGTCAACTACGGCCAGGTCGAAGCCGCTTCCGCCCTCGGGCTCAAGGAAGGTGACCGGCTGCGGCTGGTCGTCATTCCCCAAGCCATGCGGATCATCGTTCCGCCGCTGACCAGCCAATATCTCAACCTGACCAAGAACTCTTCACTTGGGGCGGCCATCGCTTTTCCCGAGCTGGTCAACGTCTTCATGGGCACCGCGATCAATCAGAGTGGGCGGGCCGTCGAGATCGTGGCGCTCACGATGGCGGTCTATCTGACATTCTCGCTGACGACGTCGCTGTTCATGAACTGGTACAATTCGCGCGTCGCGCTGGTGGAGCGTTGAGATCATGAGCACCACAGACCTCAGCTTTGTCCGCACCAAAATCGTCGATCCTCTGCCGCCTCCAAGGAGGATGACCGGGGTCGGTGCCTGGATGCGCACCAATCTTTTTTCCACTCCGGGCAATTCAATCCTGACCATCATCGGTCTTGCCGTGATCGTCTGGACTCTGTTCCCCATCTGGAATTTTCTTGTCGCCGATGCGGTGTTCACCGATCCTGAAGGGTTGCGGGGCGAGGCGTGTCGTTTTGAAGGGGTCGGAGCTTGCTGGATCTTCATCCAGGCGCGTTTCAACTTCTTCATCTATGGTTTTTATCCGCCGGATGAAATCTGGCGCATAAATTTGATGTTCATCATCGGGATCATCCTTTTGATCCCCTTGCTTGCCCCGCGCATGCCATTCGTGCGCACTGCCGCCATCCTGTTCTTTGGCGTCTATCCGTTCGTCGCCTACTTCCTGATGTATGGCGGCATATTTGGGCTGGAAGTCGTTCCCACACGCCAGTGGGGCGGGTTGACGCTGACGCTGATCATTTCGCTGATCGGCATCATTGTATCGATGCCCCTGGGCATTTTGCTCGCGCTTGGCCGGCAGTCAAAACTACCGGTAATCAAAGGGTTCTGTGTCGCCTTCATTGAGCTCTGGCGCGCCGTACCCCTTATCACGGTGCTGTTCATGGCTTCTGTCATGTTCCCGCTATTTATGCCTCAGGGCACAAATCCCGACGTGCTGCTGCGCGCCATCATCGGCATTGTGCTGTTTGAATCGGCATACATGGCTGAAGTGGTGCGTGGCGGCTTGCAGGCAATTCCTGGCGGGCAGCGAGAAGCGGCCTATGCATTGGGCCTCAACAAGCTCAAGACTACGGCGTTGATTATCCTGCCCCAGGCCCTCAAGCACGTGATCCCGGGCATCGTGAATACCTTTATTGCCCTGTTCAAGGACACCACCCTGGTCTCGATCATCGGCATTTTCGAGCTGCTCAACACCGTTCGGGCCGCTGGCTCGGATATCGCCTGGCAGTTCCCCAGCGATGCGGTGACCGGCTACGTGTTCGCGGGTTTCGTGTTCTGGATATTCTGTTTCGGAATGTCCCGTTATTCGATCTACATGGAAGGCCGGCTCCATACCGGTCACAGGAGATAGGCTATGACCGCAAGCATGGAGGCCACCTCGGCCGATCCGAAAAAAATGACGGTCTCGGATACCGATGTGGCCGTCGAAATCCGCAATATGAACAAGTGGTACGGCGATTTCCACGTGCTGCGCGACATCGACCTCAAGGTCATGCGCGGCGAACGCATCGTCATCGCCGGCCCCTCAGGGTCCGGCAAGTCCACGTTGATCCGGTGCATCAACCGTCTGGAAGAACACCAGCAGGGCGACATCATCGTTGACGGGATCGAACTCACCGGTGATCTCAAGCGGATCGACGAGGTTCGCCGCGAAGTCGGCATGGTGTTCCAGCACTTCAATCTCTTCCCGCATTTGACGGTGCTGCAGAACCTTACTTTGGCGCCCATTTGGGTGCGCGGCACGCCGAAGGCCGAAGCAGAAGCACAGGCGATGAAATATCTCGAGCGCGTCAAGATACCCGAACAGGCCAATAAGTTCCCCGGTCAGCTTTCAGGCGGTCAGCAGCAGCGGGTGGCGATCGCGCGCTCGCTGTGCATGAATCCCAAGATCATGCTGTTTGACGAGCCCACTTCGGCGCTCGATCCGGAGATGATCAAGGAAGTGCTCGAAGTCATGGTGCAGCTTGCCGAGGATGGCATGACCATGGTCTGCGTCACCCACGAAATGGGTTTCGCGCGTCAGGTCGCCAACCGGGTAATCTTCATGGATCAGGGGCAGATCATCGAGCAGAACGAGCCGGAGGCATTCTTCTCCAATCCCCAGCACGAACGCACAAAACTCTTCCTGAGCCAGATCTTGCATTGATATCCGCAGACAGGGCGATCGAATGAGATCAGGGCCGCGCCGTTGAGCGCGGCCTTTGCCGTTGAAAATAAAATTTGCGGAAAAATCGAATTGTCGGGGGAAACGCCGCTCGTGCCTTGACCCGTCTTGGCCTCGTGCCAATATTGCCCGACAATTCCACAGGAGCGGGTGCGCCCGCATTGAAATTGCATTTATTTTCGCGGCTTTTGCGGATTTCCGCCAGCGTGACCTTGTTGGGTGCGTTGCTGTTGAGCGCCCAAGGCGCTGGCTCGGCGCAGGAGGCTGAACCGCAAGCCGGCGAACCGTTCACCATATCGATGCTCGAAACGGTGCGCGCGCGCGGCTATGTCATCTGTGCGGCAACCAGTCCCTTGCCCGGCTTTGCGCAGGTCAGTCCTGAAGGGCTGTGGTCCGGGTTCGATATCGATATGTGCCGGGCCGTGGCAGCCGCCGTGTTCGGTGATCCTTCGCGTGTCGAATTTCGCCCACTCTCCGGTCAAAGCCGCTTTGCTCATCTGGCGATGGGCGAGGTCGATCTCGTTGTCCGAAATGCGCCCTGGACGATGTCGCGTGACACGCTATACGGCGCCACCTATGTCGCAACCTCGTTTTTCGACGGGCAGGCTTTTATGGTTCCCGATCGCCTGGGCGTGGTTTCGGCCTATGAACTTGAAGACGTCACCATCTGCGTGGCCGCCAACTCCGAGGCCGAGCAGCGGCTGGATGATTTTTTCTTTTCCAACCAGCTCTCTTATGACGTGCTGCTCTACGAAGACCGCGACGATCTGGCAGTCTCCTACAGAGCAGGGGAGTGCGATGCCATCACCGGCTCGGCCAGTTGGCTGCAGGCCATACGCCGTACCATGCCCGAACCTGGCGCCAATGCGATCCTTCCCGAGCGGTTGAGCAAGGAGGCATATGGTCCTGTCGTGCGCAGCGACGATGTGCAGTGGGCGGCGATCGTCCGTCGCACGCTTTACGCCCTCATCAACGCTGAGGAATACGGCGTCACTTCGGTCAATATCGAATCCATGATGTCGGCTCGCACACCGGCAATCAGGCGCCTTCTCGGTGTTGAGGATGACGTCGGCAGCGATTTGGGGCTGCGCGCAACCTGGATGCGCGACGTTATCCGCAGTGTTGGCAATTATGGCGAAATCTACTCGCGGCATTTCGGCGCTGCGGCCGGGGGCCAGTTGCTGCGCGGCCAGAACGCTTTGTGGCTCAATGGTGGGCTCATGTACGCCCCGCCGGTCTATTGATCCGCTATAAAATCGGCGAAAACAGCCTCGCGCCCTGACAGAGCAACCGAAACGGATAGCTGCGACGTCTCAGATTGCGCTCCGTCGTCAGATACGAACCCTCAAAATCGGTCTCGAGCATGGCCGCGATGTTTGCAATCATGTCGCTGTCCGTAAACCACAACGTCGCCTCAAAATTGATGTTGAAGGACCGATAGTCGAAATTGACGGTGCCGATGCCGGCAATCTGGTCGTCACACAAGATGACTTTCTGGTGCAGAAACCCCTTGTCGTAGCGATGCACCTTGATGCCGTGCATCACCATCTGGTCCGCATGGGCGTAGCTCGCCAGCCACACGAGGAGGTGGTCGGGCTTGCGCGGCAGGAGGATGCGCACGTCAACACCGCGCAGTGATGCGGCATAAAGCGCTGTCTGAACTTCGATACCCGGCACGAAATAGGGACTGACGATCCATAGCCGTTCACGGGCGCGGGAAATTACCTCGGTAAAGGCGATGGCACAGTCTTCGAGTTTATCGGCGGGCCCGGTCGGCATCACGAGGATCGGCTGATTGCCCGGCGTTGGTATGGTGCTGGGATAGCGCGCGGGCAGTTCTTCCCCTGTCGCCCAAAGCCAGTCTTCCCGAAACATCAGCGCGCAAGCCAGCGCGGCTGGCCCGGTCACGTGAACATGGGTATCGCGCCAACGCCCCAGTTTGGTGTTCTTGCCCAGATATTCGTCGCCGATATTGTGTCCGCCAACCCAGGATTCGATCCCGTCCACCACAACGTTCTTACGGTGATTGCGGTAGTTGATGCGCGTCAGTCCATAGAGTCGCAGGAACGTGTGGCGATGATTGAAGCCAAAAATGCGCACCCCATGGTCCTCGAGCCGCTTTTTATATCTGCGGGGAAGTCCGCTGCTGCCCGCGTCGTCATAGAGCACATAGACCTGCACCCCTGCATCGGCCCGCTCGATCAGCGCGTCGGCAAACCGCCTGCCCAGATCATCATCGCGGATGATGTAGAATTGGACGAGAATGTAATCCTGCGCCCGCGAGATGCCGTCTATGATCGAAGCGAACGTGTCTTCTCCGTCGATCAGGAGCGAGGCTGAATTGCCATAAAGGAATGGGAGTTCGGCGACCTTGCGCAACACTGGCCATTCATCGCTCGTCTCCTTGTCCACAATCCGTAGATCTTCGGACCGTGCCAGGCGCCAGCTGCGCCCGGAATGGATCTGCGATTCCGCATAGTCATCGAACAGCTTCCAGCCGAACAGCAGATAGATGAGCGTGGTCGGAAAGGGAAGGATCAACAGGGACAACAGCCAGGCGATGGTGCCTTGCGAGGTCCGTGAGTTCATGATCTCGCGCACCGCGCAAACGAACGCCAAGGCGTAATTGGCCAGATAGAGCGTGGCCAGGAAACTGAAATTGTCCGCTATCGCCCTGACCAGATCCACGCAAACTTCGCCTAGCTATCGGCCTCCAGCACCGAATTGATGTCCACCGTGGGCCCGGCTTCCAGCCAATCTGGCACCGGCAGTTCCTTGGAGCGCAAGAAGGCCGGGTTGAACAGTTTTGACTGATAGCGGTTGCCATAGTCACACAGCACCGTAACAATGGTTTTGCCCGGCCCAAGTTCCCGGGCCATTCTCACAGCGCCTGCAATATTGATTGCAGACGAACCGCCAAGGCACAATCCCTCCTCAGCGATGAGATCGAAGATGTAGGGCAACGCCTCGCTGTCGGGGATCTGGTAGGCGTGATCGACGCTGAGGCCCTCAAGGTTTGCCGTAATGCGGCCCTGTCCGATCCCCTCGGTAATCGAGCCGCCCGACGATTTGAGCTCTCCGCTCGTATAATAGCTGTAGAGCGCAGCCCCTTCCGGGTCAGCCAGACCGATCTGGATATCCTTGTTGCGCTCCTTGAGCGCCATTGCCACCCCGCCCAGAGTGCCACCCGAGCCGACGGCGCAGATAAAGCCGTCCACCTTGCCGTCGGTCTGGCTAAAGATTTCCGGTCCCGTGGTCTCTATATGGGCCTGCCGGTTGGCGATGTTGTCGAACTGGTTGGCCCAGATCGCGCCATTGGGCAGTTCCGAAGCCAGCTTTTCGGCCAGCCGTCCGGAAACCTTCACGTAATTGTTGGGGTTCCTGTAGGGCTTCGCGGGCACCTCGAGCAGCTCTGCTCCGGCCAGCCGGATCGCGTCCTTTTTTTCCTGACTTTGAGTTTCGGGGATGACAATGACCGTCTTGAACCCCATCGCGTTGCCAACCAGCGCCAGTCCGATCCCGGTATTGCCCGCAGTGCCCTCGACGATCGTCCCGCCAGGGCCAATTGCCCCCCGAGCTACGGCATCATTGATGATATAGAGCGCCGCCCGGTCCTTGACCGACTGCCCCGGATTGAGGAACTCGGCCTTTCCCCAGATCTCGCATCCGGTCGCTTCGGAAACGGCGTTAAGGCGGATCAGCGGGGTGTTCCCGATGGCGGACGGCATATCGATATAACGGGTCATGATGGGGCAACAGCTTTTGAATGTGGATTCAAATGTTAGTGGTCCCGCCATTTCCGAACAAGGTCACATGGCGTTGATCGGTCGGGCTTTTTCAGTTCGATGCCGTTTTGCGCAATCCTCTGCCACAGCAAGCGCCAACGCCGCAAACCTGTTGCGTTATCGCTTGAGCGTTTCGAGCGCCCGCTCCCGACTGGTCGACAAATCCACGATCGGTATTGGATAAGTTATTCCCAATTTAAGCTCTGCCTTATCCAGTGTTTCGACATCGGCCATCCACGGCTTGTGCACCCATTTGTCAGGCAAGTTCCTGAGTTCTGGCACCCACTCTCGCACGTAGTCTCCGCGGGAATCGAACTTTTCCCCCTGCGTTATCGGGTTGAATATCCGGAAATAGGGCGCCGCATCCGCGCCGCTCCCAGCCACCCATTGCCAGCTCGCCGGATTGTTGGCGGGGTCTGCATCCACCAGCGTGTCCCAGAACCATTGCTCGCCCTTGCGCCAGTCGGTCAGCAGGTTCTTGGTCAGAAGCGATGCCGTGAGCATGCGCACCCTGTTGTGCATCCAGCCTGTCCGCCAAAGCTGCCGCATCCCCGCGTCGACGATCGGAATGCCCGTTTGCCCCTTCTGCCAGGCATGCAGCGCCTTTGCGTCAGATCGCCATTCGATTTCATCGAAACGCTCCTGCATTGAATGGCGGGCAATATCCCCCCGGTGATAGAGCAGGTGATAGGAAAACTCCCGCCACGCCAACTCGGACAGGAACTTGTCGCCGGCGTTCGCCATCGACGGGTTCGAAGCGATCAGATGCCGTACCGCAAACCAGATCTGGCGTGGTCCGATTTCCCCGAACCGCAAATGCGGCGACATTTCTGATGTCGCGCGCTTGCGCGGCAGGTCGCGATCATTGGGGTAGTCAGCCAGCAGATCATCTAGAAAACCGGACAAAACACGCTTTGCCGCTTCTTCCCCAACCGCCCAACGCTCCAATATCCCGTTTGCCCAAAATGGCGGCTTTCCGAAATCGAGGGCAGGGGGTTTGATCTCTGAATGCCTTTCGGCCCGCCCGATCGGATCGGCGATGAGCTTGTCCCTTAGCGCCTTCCAGAACGGGGTGAAAACGCCATAGGGCGTGCCCTGTTTCGTGGCGATATCCCAGGGCTCGACAAGCAGCGCGGCATTGAAACTCTCTACCGCGATACCATCCGCCTTCAGGCCCTTCTTGAGTGACGCATCATGGGCGCGACCCGCCGGGTCGTACCGCCGGTTCCAATACACCCGCTCAGCCTTCATCTCCCGGATCATTTCGGGAATAACCGTCTTGCTCTGGCCTTCGCGATAGGAAAGCCGCACGCCGCGTTCGGCCAGCGCGTCATTGAGGGCCTTGAGGCTTTCATGCAGCCAAACCTTTGCCGCCCCGCCCAGCGGACGTAACGCACGATCTGTCTCAAGCACATAGACAGCGTGGATCGGTTCCTCGTTCTTGAGCGCCGCAGCCAGGGCGGGATTGTCTGCGATGCGCAAGTCGTTTCTGAGCCAAACCAATGTGGAACTGGCCATGAAAAAAACTTTCTTTTTCGTCGGAGAGGTAAGTCGAAAAATGCGCCGGTCCGGCTCATTTGGAATAAACGCACCATTCTCGCTTCATACGGGCAAACCGGACGTTCAGATCAACCAGCCATGCGTCTGGCGCAGTTGTCCGGGCCGTCCTGCTGGAATATGTCTGCCCCCGAAAACGTTCCGAACCGCTGGAATAAACTCATGTCCCTGTCGCCGTCCTCTCTCTCCCATCTTGCCCGTTTGGAGGCTGAGAGCATTGAGATTTTCCGGGAGGTTGCGGCGAGTTTTGAGCGTCCTGTTATGATGTATTCGATCGGCAAGGATTCGTCGGTTTTGCTGCATCTGGCGCGCAAGGCGTTTTATCCCTCAAAGATCCCGTTTCCGCTTTTGCACATCGATACGACCTGGAAGTTCGCCGAGATGATCGCGTTTCGCGACCGGATGGCCGAACAGTACGGGTTCGAGTTGCGGGTGCACACCAACCCCGATGGGGTTGCGGCGGGGATGAACCCGTTCGATCACGGCTCGGCGCGCTACACCGACATCATGAAGACCCAGGCGCTGCGCCAGGCGCTGGGCGCCGGCCAGTACGATGCGGCGATCGGCGGGGCGCGGCGCGACGAGGAAAAGAGCCGCGCCAAGGAGCGGATTTTCTCGCACCGCAACGCGTCCCACGCCTGGGATCCCAAGAACCAGCGGCCCGAGCTGTGGCGGGTGTTCAACACGCGGCTCAATCCGGGCGAATCGATGCGGGTGTTCCCAATCTCGAACTGGACCGAGCTCGATGTGTGGACCTATATCTATGCCGAAAACATCGAGTTGCCCGAGCTCTATTTTGCCAAAAAGCGCCCTGTGGTCGAGCGCTCGGGCACGCTGATCATGGTCGATGACGACCGCATGCCGCTCGATCCGGGCGAGACGCCCAGGGAGATGATGGTGCGGTTCAGGACACTGGGCTGCTATCCGCTGACCGGGGCGATCCAGTCCTCGGCGGCAACCCTTCCCGAGATCATCATGGAAATGCAGGCATCGCGGACCTCCGAGCGCGAGGGCCGTCTGATCGACAGCGATTCCGTCGGCTCGATGGAGAAGAAAAAGCAGGAAGGGTATTTCTGATGGAGCGTTCGCAGCAAAAGCATGTCCTCGGGCCCCGACCCGACGGATGGGAACCGGTTTTGCGGTTCGCGAACGCGACCAGGGGAGAAAGATAATGTCCACTTTGACCGCAGCATCGCTTCCCACTGCCGACACCGATATCGGGCTGTGGCTTTCCCAGCAGACCAACAAGTCGCTGCTGCGCTTTCTGACCTGCGGCTCGGTCGATGACGGCAAATCGACACTGATCGGGCGGCTGCTCTATGACAGCCAGCTGATCCTCGACGATCAGTTGGCAACGCTCAAGAACGACAGCCGCAACCGCCATGTGGGCGATGAGGGTATCGATTTCTCGCTGCTGGTCGACGGTCTGGTCGCCGAGCGCGAGCAGGGCATCACCATCGACGTGGCGTATCGGTTCTTTTCCACCGAGAAGCGCAAATTCATCGTCGCCGATACGCCGGGCCACGAGCAATACACACGCAACATGGCGACCGGCGCGTCCAACGCCGATCTGGCGCTGCTTTTGGTCGATGCGCGCAAGGGTCTGTTGACCCAGACCCGCCGCCACAGCTTCATTTTGTCCCTGATCGGGGTCAAGCACGTGGTGCTGGTCATCAACAAGATCGACCTGATGGATTATTCGCAAGAGGTGTTCGACAAAATCGTTGCCGATTACACGGCCTTTGCCAAGGATCTCGGCTTTGCTTCGCTGGCGGCCGTGCCGATCTCGGCGCTGCGCGGCGACAACATCGTCAAGAACTCCGAGCGCACCCCCTGGTACACGGGCACGCCGCTCTTGCCCTATCTCGAAGAGATCGTCGTCGACGAGGACAAGAGCAAAACCCCGTTCCGCTTTCCGGTGCAATGGGTCAACCGCCCCGATCTCGACTTCCGCGGCTTTTCGGGCACCATTGCCGGCGGCACCGTCTCGGTGGGCGACGAGGTGCTGGTTGCCGCTTCACGCAAGCCGGCCAGGATCGCCCGCATCGTCACGATGGATGGCGATCTGCAAAGCGCCATTGCCGGACAGGCGGTCACCCTTGTGCTCGACCGCGAGATCGACATCTCGCGCGGCGACATGCTCACCCATCCCGGCCATACCCCCGACTATTCCAACCAGTTCCAGGCCGAAATCGTCTGGATGGCCGACGAGCCCGCCTATCCCGGCCGCTCCTATCTTTTAAAGATCGGCAGCCAGCTGGTGCCCGCCACCCTCACCGATCTCAAGCACAAGACCAACGTCAACACGCTGGAAAAATCGGCCGCCAAGCGGCTCGAGCTCAACGAGGTTGGCACCCTCACCCTGGCCACCGACAAGCCGATCGCCTTTGACCCTTACGAGACCAACGGGCTGACCGGCGGCTTCATCCTGATCGACCGGATCAACAATCTCACCCTTGGCGCCGGCACCATCAGCTACGGCCTGCAGCGGGGCAAGAACCTCACCTACCAGGCGTTTGACGTCAATCGCGAGGTCCGGGCCCGCCAGAAGGGCCAGACCCCGCAGATCGTGTGGTTCACCGGCCTGTCGGGCTCGGGCAAGTCCACGGTCGCCAACCTGCTTGAAAAGCGCCTGACCGCCGAGGGCCGTCACGTCTATATTCTCGATGGCGACAACATCCGGCACGGGCTCAACAAGGATCTGGGCTTTACCGACGCCGCCCGCGTTGAAAACATCCGCCGCGTTGCCGAAGTGGCCAGGCTGATGGCCGATGCCGGGCTGATCGTTCTGGTCTCGTTCATCTCCCCGTTCCGCAACGAGCGTCGCCTGGCCCGCGAAGTGGCCGGCGACATCGCGTTTATCGAAGCCTATGTCGACACCCCCCTCGACATCTGCGAGGCCCGCGACCCCAAGGGCCTCTACGCCAAAGCCCGCGCCGGACAGATCACCAACTTCACAGGCATCGACAGCCCCTTCGAACCCCCAGAACGCGCCGACATAACCCTCAATGGCGCAACAAAAACACCAGAACAAATGACCGACGAAATCTATAAAAGGCTGGGTATCTGACGCCGCTGTCAGGCCTCAGCCCGGCCAAACCCAATACCCTGCCACCCCGGCCTTGATCCCGGGTCTTCGCCCGGGATGACGTCTGGGGACGGCCGGATCAGCCTACCCGAACAGGTCGAGCGTCAGTTCCGGCTCGACAGAAGGCTTGGGCTTCGGTCGTGCTCTTGGTTTGATCGGCGGCTGTTCAACGCTCTCAACCATCGCCGGCTTTGCAGCCTCGGCAACCGGCACCAGCGGCGCCACCCAGTCCCGCAACGGTTCAAGCCCATTGGGAACCAGGCAATAAAGCCGCCGCTGCCGATCGGCCCGCACTGTCGCGACGCCCGCATCGCGCAGCACTTTCAGATGCTGGGAAATCGCCGGCTGCGTCATACCGGGAAACGCGGCGACAAAAGCACCGGCCGGCAATTCGCCGCCAACGAGCATATCGATCATCCGGCGCCGCGTGGGATCGGCAACTACAGCGAAAATGTCCATAAGCGCCGATTTATACACTCCGGCTCCGAGAGCAAGGCCGCCCAGCCTTCTAGGCTTTCAAGCCTGTGGAAATCTACTCCAGCAACTCGGCAAGCTCGTTCAGCGCCTCATGCCAGGCTTCAATGGAAAAAATCCGCGACTCGGCGTCGGCGTGCGCCTCGGCGATTTCGACGATGGTGATTTCCGTGCGCGCATCATCGACCGGCGCAAACGTTACGATCAGCGTACTGTCGTGCTGAGCGTCCTCGCCCTCCATGTGCCAGAGTTCGACCAGCTTGCGATCCTGCTCATAGCTGGCCACGGTGCCGCTAATGACGTGACTGACGCCGGGCTCGTCGGCATCTGACGTCTCGAAGCGGAATTTTCCGCCCTCGAACGGCTCGAATTCGACGATCTCGGCCTGCCATTGTTCAAGCAGGGCAGGATCGGTCCACGCAGCGAACAATTCGTCGGCGGGCGCATCGATGGTGCGTGAAAGGGTGATGGAATGGTCGGCCTGATCGGTCATGTCAGTCTCCCGTGTTGGGCAGCAATGCCGTCAAAAGTCCCACCAGCGGCAGGAAGGCGCAAAGCTGGAATACAAAAATGATGCTCGTTGCGTCGGCTACAACCCCGAGCACGGCGGCGCCGAGCGCCCCCATGCCGAAAGCAAATCCGAACATCAGGCCCGCGATCATGCCCACTCGGCCCGGCAGCAATTCCTGGGCGTAAACCAGAATGGCTGAGAACGCCGACGCCAGGATGAAGCCGATGATTGCTGTCAGAACGATCGAAAGCTCGAGCCCCACATAGGGCAGGGCCAGTGTGAAGGGAAGGGGCCCCAGGATCGAAACCCAGATCACCACCTTGCGTCCAACCCTGTCGCCAACCGGCCCGCCGATGAATGTGCCCGCCGCCGCGGCGCCAAGGAAAACGAAGAGATAGAGCTGCGCCGTCTCGGCTTCCAGCCCGAACTTTTCGATCAGGAAGAACGAATAGAAGCTGGTCATCGACGCCATATACACGTTCTTGCTCAGCACCAGCATGGCAAGAATGGCGAAGGCACTGATCATTCCGGCGCGGGAAAGATCATTGGCGCGCAACCTCACGGGCTGAGGTTTTGCCATCCGGTTCTGGCCCGCATACCACCGGCTGACTGCGAACAGCACAGCAATGGCCGTCAGCGCCACGATGGCGAACCAGGAGACGCTGCCCTGACCGCGCGGAATGATGATGAACGCCGCCAGCAACGGCCCCATCGCCGTCCCCACATTGCCGCCAACCTGAAACAGTGATTGGGCAAAACCCAGCCGCCCACCCGAGGCCATGCGTGCGACACGGGAGGATTCAGGATGAAAGATGGACGAGCCGACCCCGATCAATGCCGCTGCAACCAGCAGCATCGGAAAGCTCGAGGCCATCGAGAGAACAAGCAAGCCGCTCAGCGTCGAACACATGGCGAGCGGTAGCGAATACGGCTTTGGGTATTTGTCTGTGTAATATCCCACCAGCGGCTGCAAGAGCGACGCCGTAAGCTGGTTCACCAGCGTAATCAGTCCGATCTGGGTAAAATCGAGCGCATAGATTTCGCGCAGCAGCGGATACACCGCAGGCAGAAGCGCCTGCATCAGATCGTTGAGCATGTGCGAAAAGCTGATGGCGAACAAGATCCACAGGGACGTGGTCTGCCGTGCGGGCTGGTGCTCCGCGGTCGTGGCGGTCATGAGAAGTAATCCGGAAAGGCAGCGGCGTGGAATGCCCACGCCGCTCTTGTTTTCCGGAAAGCGTTACGTCCGGCCCGATTGTTCGTCAAGCGAGCCCGACGGCGGCCTACGGGTTGGAAGGATTTTCGCTCTTGAATTCCGCGGGCTCGACATGATCCGCCTGCTCTTCAAGCGGCGGATCATTGCGGGTCTTCCAGAGCGAATATGCCACGCCTGCCGCCAGGATCGATACCGTCACGATAAGCGACAGTAGCGTGTCGATGTGAATATGCAGCGGCACGAGGAAGATCTTGATGCCCACAAGGATGAGTACGATGGCCAGTGCCGCCTGGAGATACCTGAAGCGCGCCATGGCGGCTGAAAGGGCAAAGAACAGCGCCCGCAGACCGAGAACCGCAAAGACGTTCGAGGTATAGACGATGAACGGGTCCTGCGTGATCGCAAAGATGGCCGGCACCGAGTCGACGGCAAAGATCACATCGACAATTTCCACCATGAGCAGCGCAACGGCCAGTGGCGTCAGCCAGAGCACCAGCTTGCCGGACTTGGGATGGGGCTTTTCGACAAGGAACTTGTTGCCGTGAAACTGCGGCGTGATCCGGAAGTGCTTTCGCAGGAATTTCAGGATCTTGTTGTTCTCGATGTCATCGTCGTCCTCCACCTTGGTGAACATCTTCACGCCGGTGAAAATCAGGAAGCCGCCGAACAGGAACAGGATAGGCTCGAACGAGCGCACCAGCGCCACGCCGGCACCGATTAGGATGGCGCGGAACAGCAGCACACCGATAATGCCCCAGAACAGCACGCGGTGCTGATAGATTCGTGGTACGCCCAGAAACGCAAAGATCGTCGCGATGACGAAGATATTGTCCATCGCAAGGCTCTGCTCGATGATGTAGCCGGTGAAAAATTCCAGCCCGGCATCCGCGCCGCGCACCGCCCACACCCAGGCGCCGAACGCCATGGCGACGGCGACATAAAAGCCATAGAGAACAAAGCTCTCCTTGGCGCTGATCTCTTTTTGCTCCTTATGCAGGAAGCCGAGATCAAAGATCATGATCGCCACAACGATCACGATAAAGGCGACCCAGAACCACGCAGGCGTATCGAGGAACGGGGTCGACAAAAATGAAGCGAGATTTTCCATCGCCGGGACCTTCTCCATGTAACTAGTGGAGCAGTTCCGACATCACGTAGCGATCAAAGGCGCTACGCCAGAGGGGCCCGGCACTGCGCGGCGACATATACGCCCTTTTGTACAGGGATAAAAGGGGCGATGGCCGGTTTCTAAAGTCCGTGCTTTTCCAGAGTATCGATGTATTCGTCCATGACCGTTTCGCGGTCCCTTCCCGAATCCCAGCCTGCATCGATCTGCGCCTTGATGGCAGGGTCCAGTGCGTCCCACTTGGCTTCCCAATCCTCGGCATTCGCAATCCAGTATCCCACCAGCTCGTAGCGCTCGGCCGGAAATCCCAACTCCTTGCGCACGAATTTGCGGATGCCGCGCACCACCTTCTGCTCGCCCGCAACCCACACATAACCCGGAGTTGCAGGCAGGGGCACGCCACGCACGATTTCCTCGAGCCGGCTGGGCGCAACACCATTGCCGCAGCCATGCAGCCAGGTCACCGTCGCCGCCGCGTGATAGGGCAGGGTCTGCTCGTCTTCCTTTTGCGCTACTTCCACAAATACACGCGACTGAACGTGCTCGGGCGTCTGCTCGAGAATTCGCGATAGCGCCGGCAGCCCGGTTGCGTCGGCAACCAGCAATTGCCAAGCATAATCCCTGGGCGGGCTGCAAAGCCCGCGCGGCCGGTTGATCGTTATTCGATCGCCCGGCTCGGCCCTCTGTGCCCACTCGCTGGCCAGCCCGCCCTCATGCACCACGAAGTCGATGTCGATGGTGACCTCCTCTCCCTCCTGCGCGAAGCGCCGCACAGTGTAGGTCGAGCATTGCACGGCGTCCTGTCCGTCCGGATAGGTCCAGCGGCCATCTTCTGAAATATGGGGGAGATGGAGTTTGCCGGTCTTCTTGTTGGGAAAGAACAACCGCAGATATTCGTCGCCAATACCCGTCGTCCGGAAGGCCCTCAGGCCCTCACCGCCAAACGTCAGCCGCACCATGCCCGGCGTCAGCGCCTGCCGGCCCAACAGCGTGGCATCATAAAACATCTGGGTCATCGCGCTCTCCCGCCGGTGGACGTACCACGCCACGGGATAATTATCTTGATAACATCAGTCAAGAATTTAAGCACTAAAACAGCGCCGATGCTCGTGTCGACAACACGTGCCAACGCGACGGGGCTAAATTAAATGCGGAAGAAAAATGGCTCCCCGGGCCGGATATTTTACCCGGTCTTTGGCGTACCATATTGGCAACTCAATGTGACGTAAGCCCCCGCTAGGCAACAATTTTCTTGAACTTCGCATCCATAGTGATTACCTCTAACCCACACCCAATAGCGGGGAAAAAGAGGGAATTTGGGGATGGGGATCCATACTAGAAACGTCCTGACGGTTAAACAAATCGCGTCCAGCAAAGGCAAAAAGCTGCGCGATGGTGGCGGCCTGTGGCTGGTTACAAAAGGCACCGGTCGTTACTGGGCGCTGGATTACCGCATTGGCGGCAGGCGTCGCCAACTCGGCCTTGGTCCGCTGCACAGCGTCACGCTGGCTGAGGCCAGGGAAAAGGCTCAGGCTGCCCGAGAGATGGTGCGGCAGGGGGTTGATCCTATAGAGCACCGACATGGCGTTGAGGCCATAGAGACTGCAAGGGCGCAGGATGAGATAGTTACGTTCGGGAAATATGCCGACTCGTATATCGACGACGCTGTAAAATCCGGCCGGTGGCGTGGAAAGAAGACCGAGGCGCGATGGCGAAATCTGCTGGAAACCCATGCGGCACCGATACGCGGCAAGGCGTTGAGCGCGATTGGTGTGACCGAGGTTCTGACTGCGCTTCGACCGCTATGGGGTATCAAACAGGAGACCGCCGAAAAACTGCGAGAGGCGATCGAGCGCGTTCTCGACTCGGCGCGTGTCGAAGGCAAACGTGAAGGCGATAACCCGGCGCGTTGGAAAGGCAACCTAGAACACGTCTTACACAAACCGGATGCGCTGTCCCGCACCACTCACCACGCTGCGATGCCGCATGCTGATGTGCCCGTTTTCATGATCAAGCTGCAAAGCGTCGATGGGTTCGCCGCTCGTGCGCTCGAGTTTGCAATCCTCACTGCTGCACGCAGCGGCGAGGCGAGGGGGGCGACGTGGGCGGAAATTGACTTCGACAAGAAGATTTGGACCGTGCCCGCTGAGCGCATGAAATCGGGCAAGCCACATCGCGTTGCGCTATCGGACAAAGCGATCAAGTTACTGCGCGATATGCAGGACGTTCAAATCAATCATCTGATTTTCCCCGGCGCGAAATCAAAGCGCCCGCTGTCTGACGCCGCACTAGGCAAGGCGCTCAATAGCGCAGGTGGCGAGGCATATACGCCACACGGGTTCCGGTCGACGTTTCGGGACTGGGCAACCGACGTTGCACACGCCCCGCGTGAAATTGCCGAAGCTGCACTTTCCCATGCTGTGGGTGATTCCGTCGAGCGGGCTTACGCCCGTTCGGATGCGCTTGAACGGCGCCGCGAATTAATGGAGCAATGGGCAGACTTCTGTGGGGGTGAGAAGTGATGGCTAAACTACACAAACGCTTTGAATGGCGCGAAGTGGAAATTCGGGGAATGATCGCGGAAGGGCGAAAGCGTGACGCCATAACCGCTGTTGTTGAACTATTGAAAGCCGGTACCGCCTCGCCAGCAATTCAAGCAATCGCCGCCGAGTTGTTGAAGCCCGAGAAGCGAGGCAGGGGACGTCCAAACAGCTCGCCGGAACATTGGTACGATATCGCTATGGCGGTCCGTGAACGAGAAAGCGATGGGCTATCAGAGGAAGCTGCAATAGGTGAAGTTGCGGATAGGTATGGCTATAGCGACAAGCACGTTACGAATTGCCTCAAACACTACGAGGCGGGGGAGTTCCCTGACTAGTGTCAAGGAAAACAATTCGTATTTGTTTGCCTAAACAGCATGGCCACAATCTCTAATATGGGCATATCAGCCAAAGGAGATTGATCGCCATGCAGGCACAGAACGACGATACACCCCGCCTAATTTCTCTTAATGACGTCTGCGAAATAACGTCCCTAAGTCGCACCGCTATCAACCGTTTTCGGGCCAACGGCGAATTTCCTGAAGAGGTGTCTTTGGGGGAGCGCCGCGTAGCATTCGTGCGGTCGGAAGTTCACGCATGGATGCAGATGCGTATCGACGCCCGCAAGCGCGGCGCGCGGTACAAGTTGCCATCCGGCGCCAACGACAACTCCTCACGCGAGGTGGCGGCATGAGCGACAAACAAGCCGAAGTACGGGCCATAATCGAAAACACCCTGAGCGAACTGAAGGCAGCCGGTATGTCACCAGACAATGCGGCCGCACTGCTCGTCGTGCAGGGAGCAATCCGCATCGAAGAACCCAGAAAGCGGGCCGAGATGGCGGAATTTGTAGCCTCAACCGTTTGAGGCGATAACCGGGAGGAACCCCCACAATGGAAGTTAAGAACCTGCGTCCCATTCGGGACGCGGGCACGCTTGTTGCGACCTTCGATCTACAAGCCACCCCAGAAATCACGCTGATCGACTGGCAGCTACGGCGCACCAAAAGCGGCTTGCGCGCCTTCCCGCCGTCACCGCGGCATGGCCGTGCCAGCGCTCGAGTTGAGCCGGCCACCTTTGAACAGATCGCCCGATTGGCAGCGGCGGCTTACCAGGAGGGCAGTGCCCGCAATGACTACAGTTCTTGAACCTATTTTGGCCACGAGCAAGCTTCGTGCGCACATCGAGATGCTGCACAACTTGGCGGACGGCATCGACGGCTTGCTGGTCGCGTCGACCTATTACACAGACAACGATAAAGGCACGATAACCCACCACCCGATCGGCGACGTCGACGGCATGGTTGAGGCTATCGAGGCGCACCAGGGCACGCCAGGCGCTAATTCATACATCGGGCTTCAGGTGATGCGCCGGAACCTTGGACGCGGCAAGCGTGGCACCGAAGCCGATATAATCGCAGTGCTTGGACTGGTGGCCGATATGGACGCGGACACTGGAAATAGTGCTGGCGAATACCCCTTGCCACCTAACTACGTCGTCGAGTCCAGCGAGGGAAATTTCCAAGCGTTCTGGCTGTTCGACAAACCGATCGCGCCCACAGTTGCCAAAGGCATTGCGGCGGGATTGAAAGCCGCCACCGGCTCCGATCATTGCACAGCTGACGTGGCGCACGTGTGGCGCGTTCCGGGCACCCTGAATCACCCCAGCGCCACCAAGTTGGCCCGTGGCCGCTCACCCGACCCGCAGCCGGTCACAGTGGCGCAAGAATGGGACGGCACTTTCACCGACCCAACGGCCCTGGCGCTAGCTGTGGCTGGGCGTGGTGCCGCCGCAAGTGACGCGAAGGCGGTTGAGCTTGGCGAACTGCCCAGCGTGGAAGGCATAGAGGTATCGCCGCGGGCCATGGAAAAGATGGCTTGCAACTTGGAGCCCAAAGAAGACCGTTCCGGCCATGCCTACAAGGTTGTTGAGCAGTTGCAGTTCGACGGGCACACGCCCGAAGAGGCCGCAGCCATCTTTCTGACGTCCACTGGAAACTGGGTGGAAAGGTACGAAGGCGACGCCAACAGGATGCAGGCGGACTTTGCCCGTTCTTGGGGGAAGGTTGAACGGCAAAGGGATGATGAGCGCGCCAAGGCTGAGAAGTTCACCAAGGGAATGGCCAAACCGGCGAACGACAATGAGCCCGTCAAGATGCAACCCGCCAAGCCCAAGGGCTATCCGGGCATCGTGTCATCGGGGGCGTTCACCAGCGGCTTCACCCCTCCCGACTATCAGATCGACGGAATCGCGCAGAAGGGTTTCATCTACTCTGTGACTGCGGCGTCGGGCACCGGTAAAACAGCCGTCCTGCTACTTGTCTCGGCGCTTACGGCGCTTGGGGAGTCGCTTGGCGAGCGTGAGGTGCGCAAGGGGCGCGTGGTGTATTTCGCTGGCGAAAACCCCGACGATGTGAAAATGCGCTGGATTGCAGCCGCACACCATCTGCCATTCGATCCTGACGAGATCGACGTGCACTTTGTGGAAGGCACCTTCCATATCCCTGAAATGTTCGAGCGCATCCGCCAAGACTTTGAAAGGCTCGGCGGCGTGGATCTTGTCGTGATTGACACCAGCGCGGCTTATTTCAACGGGCAAGACGAAAACTCAAACACCGAGCTAGGCAAGCACGCTCGAGAACTTCGCACGCTGACCACGTTAGAAGGCCGCCCGTGCGTGATGGTGGCATGTCACCCAACCAAGAACGCCACGACTGAGAACCTGCTACCTCGCGGCGGTGGCGCGTTCATCGCCGAAATGGACGGCAACCTCGTCTGCATCAAAAGCGATAGCGGCGTCAGGCTGCATTGGCAGGGCAAGCATCGCGGACCCGATTTTGAGCCCGTGGAATTCGAGCTCGAAAAAGTGACCGCTCCACGCCTCAAAGATACCAGGGGGCGTGACGTGCCAACTGTGATGGCAAAAGTCTTGGGCGCTGCTCAAGTTCGAGCCAAGGCGGCCACAGCAAGGAAGGATGAGGACGACGTTCTGATCGAGATAGATGCGGATGGTGGCCAGTCACTGGCTAGCATGGCGGAAGCGCTCGGCTGGACGAAAGAAGGCAATCCCCACAAAGACCGCGTTCGCAGGGCAACCGATAAGTTGCGGCGCGACAAGCTGGTCGAGTTCAAGGGTCGCAAGTGGAAGGTGACGCCGGCGGGACACGAGGCCCTGGTGGACCTTCGTACACGCCGCCACCACGAGCGTCAGGCGGGCGTGTTTGCCGCAAAAATGGCCGTGCGCGCAGCGTGATTCAGGTGCGCACGACCTGGCGAGGTTTTCTGGCCATTCGTGCGGAAATCGTGCGCCGCACGAAACACGCGCACGATCGGGGGTCGAAATGGCAAAATGCCCAATAAAATCAATGCCGTGCCCCCGCACGATTTTTAAACATCAAACCACATACGCGAGGGGGGATTTATCCCCTCTCGTGTGGTCGTGCGTGTTCTCCTTTTCTTAGGGGCACGCACGGCGCACGATCACTAAAAGCGAACAATCAATTCCGATTGTTTAGTCAACCTTTGAGGAGAGGAAAGAGAATGAACCCGAATGCCTTTTACACCCATCACCGAATTCACCGGGACCATTACTGCAAAGAAGGATTACGCGGGAGCACGATGCCGTGTCGTCGGCATCAATGACGATGGAGAGTTCGTCGTCTTGATTGCGACCAGCGAGGGCGATTTGCGCGTCACCAGCGCGTATTTCGTTCGGCCCGATTGCGAATCGGAAGTGTGTCCTAAATGCACACTCTACGCGTAAAGTCCAGCGCCTATGCATAAATGACTTGACAAGTCAACCCCAATACGCTATAATTTTCGCACAAGCTGGATAAAACATGAATCAATCAACGGCCTGGTCGCATCAGCGGCCGGGCTACCAGTTTAACGCGCTCCGGCACAGGGCGCGACCGAAGGGGGATATCCTTGGACAATACAAAGGCCGCTAAGGCGGCAAATCCGCTCGTCGCAGCAAACGATAATAGCCCACCCCGCCGTCATCCGGGCATTGAGTATGATGTGGACGGCAACGTCATCCAGATTAAGAGGAACAAAGTTCCCAACCCTCTTGGATGCATTCCGCACCAGTATAAGCGCGGTGCGCCGCCCCCAGTCGACAGCTCGGAAACCGATGCTCATAAGCGAGCCGTTGAAGAATGGCGCGCAACTGCCCCTGAAGATGATGAAGTCATTCTGCCGGTTCGGCCTTCGCGCAGCTCCGGTGGACAGCACGCCGAACTTCGGAAGTTTGTACCGGTGCTGCGATGGTGGCGGGACATGCTCAATCCACCCAGCGAAGCCGGTGCAATCCCTGTGGCCGCCAATGACAACGAGCCTGACTTTATCTGGTCGGTGCCCGACCGGAACCCGAAGCCCGTCGAGCCGGAAAAGTGGCTTGGGCTATGGGATGGCTTGGACGTTGAATGGGAGTGGGTGAATATCAATCGCCCCGATTTTATCGGCCCGCTGCGTCGCAAGCGCTTATCGCGCGCCGGGAAGATGTGGTTCAACACTGTCCCGAATGGCGAGATGCGCCTTAAGAACCCTGCCGTTGGCGCCACCCGCAAAACGTATCCCGTTCCCTTGAGCGCCGTCTGGCGATGGCGAGAGCATGGACGAACCGTGCTTATGGGGCAGGAATCGGCACGCAATCGCGAAGACGAGACCGCTGCGAACCAGGCAGGAGTCGCGCAGGCCAACGAGCTTTTGTCACACCTTTACGACCTCCCAATCCGGTATTTCCCAAAGGGACCGACGAAGCCCGGAACGTCACTAACCGCGTCGCAATCCCGTGCGCTCATTGACGAGGCAATCGCCAACACGCCCCAACTGCCGGTGGTCACAAAGTGCCCACCAGGGCTACCGACGGGTGGTCGAGACGTGGCGGGCGCGTTCCTATGCCTCCAACGCCAGCCGAAGCACAAAGGCGGCTCTGGCGAGAATGAAGCAGAGGTGCAAGTTGCCAACGTTCGCACCCCGGTTGATATCGGCAAGACTGTGATGGACATGAAAGCCGACAACGACAACTTCGCAGAGTTCCGCCGACTTAATCCGAATGAGGCCGCTATCATCGACTTGATGTGTGCGCGTGGCACGCGGTCTATGGCTGACCTTGAGGCGGCGACTGGTCGGTCTGACCCTGGCACCAATTCACGCAAGGCCGTTGCCGCTTTGGCGACCGTGGTAGATTTTTTGAAAGAATCTGCCGCCTAACGCGAATTTCCGCAAATATTCGGCACCTAAAGAATGAAGGGCAGCTTCCGGGCTGCCCTTTTGCGTTGTCATCCCCCCAACGCATCGCGGCGCCATGTGCCGAGTTGGCGTCGCCAAGTTTCATATCCGGCCCGCCTGACGGCGCGGCCGTCGATCGCGCGCGCCGCGGCCCTTTCGTCTCTCCAAGGTGAAGCTGCGGCGCGTCGCGCTTTTTTTATACCGCCGGCTTTTCGGCAATCGCATATCGCAAAGGAATAACGAATGACACTGCCCCAATATTGGCGGCGGGCTTCGTTTACCGTGCCCGAAATCGCAAAGCTGATTGGCACGGTCGACGCTACTCTCCGCTCTTACATGGTCCGCACCCCCGTCGATGACTTTATGGGCGCAAAGACCGGCGGCCGAATTTATCTGAGCGTCCAGGACGCATTCTATTACTTTCTGGTTTCGGAGCTCAGTGCGTATGGCGTGCCATCGCGCGCGGCCATGTACGCAGCCGCGGACATCGCCAACCAGTGCGATGACCATTTGCCCCGTGAAGAGCTGCTAGTCGTTCGCATCAGCGGCGGCGCGTCCAAGTTTCACCTGACCAATGAGCGTCCCACCGACGACAAGCCCGCCCTGGTGCTGCCTATCCGGGCATTGGCCGAAGTGCTGATCGAAGACGCCAAGGCGATTTACGCTAGCGAGGCCGCATAATGGGGCTGCTAGAATATTTCCGCCCCAAGCCGTCCGAAACCAAAGCTGAACTGACCGACCCCACCAGTGAATCGTGGGCCGCGCTTCTCGGCTTGTTCTCGCCAAATAGTAGCGGCGTGTCGATCAACGCCCATGTCGCCATGAAAGTCCCGGCGGTCAACGCTGCCGTGACGGCAATTGTAACCTCGATCGGGACGTTGCCATGCAAGGTTTATGAGCGCGAAGAGGACGGCAAGTCGGCTGCCACCAACCATGTTGCCTATACCCTTGTGCATGACGAAGCCAACGATTGGCAGTCTGCCGGCAAGGTTCGGGAACTGGTGACGATTGATGCCATCTTTCATGGCGACGGTTTTGCCTTCGTCAACAAGATCGGCACCAAACCGGCTGAGATCCTTCACCAGCCGCGCGCCAACGTGACGGTTCAATATCTCGAATCCGGTGAACCTCGCTACAAGATCGGCCAGGATATTTATGGTCCCGACCAGATTATCCACGTCCAGGCGCCCAGCCTAGACGGCAAATGCGGGATGGGCTTGCTGGCAAGTGGTGGCGAGGCGATCGGCCTTGCCGTGCAACTCGAGCAAACTGCGGCCCGCCTGTTCAAGAACAATGCCCGACCCGGTGGTGTGCTTTCGTTCGCTGGCAAGCTGACGAAAGACACTGTGCAGCGCATCGGCGAGTCCTGGCGAAACGCGCATGGCGGCGACAAGGCCGGTGGCGTGGCTGTGCTCGACAACGCTGGCACTTATTCGCCTATCGCCTTCACTTCGGTGGAAAGCCAGCACCTTGAGCAGCGCAGTTTCCAGATTGCGGAAATCGCGAGGCTAACGGGCGTGCCCGTCACCATGCTGCAATCGCTGGAGCGCGGCACGTTTGCCAATACCGAGCAACAGGCCCTGCAATTCCTGCAGATGTGCTTGCTGCCGTGGCTGAAGGCTTGGACGGACGCATACCGGCGCACGCTGCTCACCAAAGCCGAGCGGGCAACGCACGTAATCGACTTTGTGGTCGACGACCTCTTGCGGGCTGACATTGCCACGCGGGCTGAAGCCTACGGCAAGTTTCGCTCGATGGGTGCGTTCACGAGCAACGACGTGCGGCGCCGCGAAAACATGCCAGCGCTTCCCGATGGGGACAGCCTTGCTTCGCCATACACCACACCAGGCGCGGCCAATGACAACAACACCAACAGGGAGGACGCGGCTTGACCAGCAAGACCGTTCCCGAGACCGGCCCGACGTTCGAGCTGGATATCAAAACCGTCAATGACGACGGCGTTTTCTCCGGCCATGCCTCAATATTTGGCGAAGTCGACCTTGGCCGCGATGTGGTCCAGGTCGGTGCCTTCACCAAGAGCTTGTCCAGCAAACCCGCGGCGCGCGTAAAAATGCTCAGAGAGCATGACCAGCGCGAACCGATCGGCGTGTGGTCGGAAATCATCGAGGACGGCAAGGGGCTTAAAGTCACCGGCAAGCTTGTGCTCGACACGGTAAAGGGCCGCGAAACGCACGCCCTGATGAAAGCCGGCGCAATCGATGGCTTATCGATTGGATACCGCACCAAATCCGCACGCCTGGACAAGACCAAGGGCGTTCGGCTGCTCGACGAAATCGAGCTTCACGAAATCTCGGTGGTAACTTTCCCCATGCTGCCGAGTGCAACGGTCTCGGCCGTAAAATCCCACAATGACAATTCTTTCCGCGCACTGGTCGAAGCGATCAATGGTGCGCGCACCAGCTTGAAAGGCTGATCTATATGACTGCACAGACCCCGTTCGTTCTCGAAACCAAGAACGATGACGTCGATCCCGTCGAGGAAATCAAGACGGCTCTTGCCGGCCTGACCGAAGACGTGGCGACCAAGACCGCTCCGGTGACGGATTTGGCCACGCGCCTCGAGGCCATCGAAACCAAGCTTTCGCGCCCCAACGGCAACACCGAAAAGGCGAAAGACCCCACCGACGAGACCAAGGCTTTCGCGACCTACCTGCGTCACGGTAGCGGCGCACCGGCTGAAGAGTTGAAGGCCCTGACCGTGGCCAATGACGAGCAGGGCGGCTATCTCGCCCCCGAAGAGATGAGCGACGAGTTCATCCGCAACCTGGTCGAATTCTCGCCCGTGCGGTCGGTCGCATCGGTTCGCAACATTGGTGGACAGTCGGTCAAGTATCCGAAGCGCACTGGCGTGACCAACGCGCAGTGGGAATCGGAAGCTGAGGATTCGCAGGAATCCACGCCGACTTTCGGCCAGGTCGAAGTGCCTGCCCGCAAGCTGATGACCTACGTCGATATCAGCAACGAGCTCTTGGCCGACTCCGCTGGCACTGCCGAGCAGGAAGTTCGGCTCGCCCTTGCCGAAGACTTCGGTAAGAAGGAAGGCACGTCCTTTGTGAACGGCGACGGCACCAATCAGCCGGAAGGCTTTATGGACAATGCCGATGTGGCCGAAGTGCTCAATGGGCACGCCACGGTGCTCGACGCCGACCAGCTGATTAGCTTGATGTATGACCTGCCGGCCGCGTACCGCAACAACGGCACCTGGGCAATGAACGGCACGACTTTGGCGACGCTTCGCAAGCTGAAGGACGGTAACGGCCAGTATCTGTGGCAGCCGAGCCTTCAGGCTGGCCAGCCGGAGACCATCCTGGGCCGTCCCGTTATCGAAATGGTCGACATGGATGATGTAGCCGCAGACGCATTCCCCATCGCGTTCGGTGACTTCAATCGCGGCTATCGAGTTGTCGATCGCCTCGCCATGTCGATCCTGGTCAACCCATACCTGCTGGCGACCAAGGGCGTGACGCGCATCCATGCGACCCGCCGTGTCGGTGGCAAGGTCATTCAGGCCGCTGCGCTTCGCAAGCTGAAGATGGCGACCAGCTAATCGCGCGGGAGGGCTTCGGCCCTCCCTTTCACCTCTCAATATAAGGACGCGATTATATGCGTGATCTCTATAATAATATCGGTGCCGAGCTCGCACTCGCACCGTCGGTCAAATCTGCCGCTGCCGACGGAATTGCCATTGACACCAAGGGCTTCCGTTCACTCGCCTTTGTCGTCAACACTGGTGCAATCGTGTCGGCCGGCGACTTCGGCATCGTGGTCCAGGAAAGCGACACCACCACGTCTGGCGACTTCACCGACGCCGACGCATCTGTGGTGGACAGCAATGCCCCTGCTACCCTCGCTGCCAATAGCTCCTACCGCCTGGGCTATCGTGGCTTCAAACGGTACGTGCGCGTATCGCTGACCAAAGCCGGTGGCACATCCATCGCGGCTGGTGCCAGTGCGGTGCTTGGCCATCCGATCGAGGCACCGGTTGCCGACTAAGGCACCTCGCCTGTGCACTTGCGGGCGAACGGTTCAAGCGGGTGCGCGGTGCATATGTGCTGCCACCCGTAAGGCTACCAGTGACCGCAGGCGCCCCAGTGCGGCTGCCCGTGGCTATGACGCAGCATGGAGCAAGGCACGTGCTACCCACCTCGCCAGGCATCCCTATTGCGCCTGTGGTGAGCGTGCCACGCTGGTCGACCACATCGTCAGCATCCGCAAGGCGCCGCACCGCAGGCTGGACCCTACGAACTTCGAGAGCATGTGTGCCCGATGCCATGGCCGCAAGACCGCGCGTGTCGATGGCAGCTTCGGTCGATCTAGAGATGTCGACAGTTCTGATTTGTGAAGGCAACAGAAGCCTGCAAGTTGGTTAGCGGCTGCCCATTGCCAGCTAGAAACTGGGCGTTCTCTTCGGCGGTTAAGGCTATTCGAGCGACCACAAAGTCTACCGGCTCGTTGCTGAGCTCAAGGATAACGCCGCTAGCTATATGACGCTCGATGTCGCCCTGTTGAATGCGTCCTTGTTGGTAAGCCTCAACAAAGGCCGAGGCATTCTTATAGCCAACCGAAGTCAGCCGTAGATGCTCATCCATGTCGGACATCGACTTTGCCAGTCCGGCACATCGAAATGCTCCCCATGCTTTCGAGCCCTGCAATGCAAGAGCTTCTGAGCTCTGTGCAACCGCTGATGTGGTGCAGTACAGGCAAAGTGTGGCCGAGAGTATCAGTGCTCGAAGCATGTGGTCCCCCTGAGTCTAGCCCTAGCTTCGCACTGCTTGGGGGGCAGGTCCAGACTTTCCGCCGTTTCCCAGAGACCGACGCCCCCGCAACGCGCGTGATTTTGTCGATTTGGGCCATTTCTAAAATTGAAACAACGACCGGAGATTATCAATGGAATTGATAACAGTCGCCGCGTTCAAGGCACATGCCCGGATCGACGGTGAAGACCAGGACTCTGCCATCACGGCAATTGTCGACGCTGCCAACGCGCACGTCGCTGGCTTTCTCGATATAGCCGAGGACGATGTGCCAACCTATGAGCCGCCTGCCGATGTGAAGCAGGCGACATTGCTGATCGCTTCGCACTGGTTCGAAAACCGCGAGGACAGCTTTCCCGGCACCATCCACGAAGTGCCGCTCGATGCGCATGAAGTCCTTTTGAACCATCGCGGCTGGGCATTCTGATGGCTGGGGCCGGCGAACTGAGACACCGCATTTCCCTGTGGAAGCGGGGCGATGGTGAAGACGACTGGGGCCAGCCCATACCGGGAGCAGGGCCATTCGAGGAACAGGGCCAGGCTTGGGCGAAGATCCACCCTTTGCGCGGTGGTGAAGAGGTTATGGCGGCGCGCCTGACCGGGGTACAGCCGGTGATTTTCACTGTCCGGCACTCGACGCTCACAAAGCAAATTACGTCCGCATGGGAAATCAAGACCGACGATGGCACAACCTGGGACGTCAACGCCATTTCCGACCCGGATGGCCGCAAGAAATATCTCGAAATCCTGGCTCAATCGCCGGGACAATCATAACGAAAGGTGCGCACATGGCACATCACACACGCGGGGCAAAGGCGGCACCGCAGCCTGTTTCCGACCCGGTGCGCAAGGTGCCGGCCGCTCCAAAAGAAATGAGCGCGGAAGCCAAAAAAGAGTGGAAGCGCGTGATGCCCGTTCTTGTCGAGCGGCGCGTTCTGTCCGGTGCCGATATTGCGGCATGCGAACGCTACTGCGAAGCGACCGGCGACATTGCCATTGCCCGCACAGCTATCGCGACCGACGGCGCCTATGTCGCGAACCGTCTGGGCGAACTGAAGCGCCACCCGGCCTTTGCCACCCTTCGCGAATCCACTGCCGAAGCGCGCCGCTGGGCCGCAGAGTTGGGCTTGACGCCGGCCAGCCGCAGTCGCGTTTCGGGTGAAGCTGACGACGACGACACAGCCGCAGCGATGGACCTTTAATGGCGCGGCCAGAGTGGCTGTTCCATGACAGCCCGATCGACGATCCGCTTGGCTATGGCCAGCGTGCCGTCGATTTTCTTTTACGCCTGAAGCATCCAAAGTCCGGCCTGCCAGGGCGGCAATTCCAACTTGATCCTTGGGTCGAAAGACTGGTGCGGCGCATTTATGGCCCGCGCGATGCGGACGGCCAGCGCACCGTGCGCACTGTGTTCGCCATGATCCCACGCGGTGCTCGCAAGACCAGCCTTGGCGCTGCGCTTGTGTGTCTGCACACGTTCGGTCCTGAGCGCGTTCCCAATGGCCAGGCGGTATCGGCCGCAGCCGACGCCAAACAGGCCCTGATAGCTTATGACGAGGCATTAGGCATCGTGCAGGCGATGCCGGAAGTTGCTAGCCGACTGCAAATCCGCATTGGCACCCACAAAATCAAGCACCCGCGTAAGGGCGCCACCTACGAATCCATATCGTCGGATGGCGCCACACAGCACGGGCGGACGGTCAATTTCCTGTTGTCCGACGAGATTCACGCTTGGAAAAAGCGCGACCTTTGGGAAGCGCTGCGCACCAGCTTGGCCAAGACGGCGCAATCGCTGCACGTCATCACCACGACGGCAGGCCGCGGCGAAGAGAACCTGGCGTTCGACCTGGTGAGCTACGCCCGTAAGGTGGCGAAGGGCGAAATCGAAGACCCGACGTTTCTGCCGGTTCTGTTTGAGCCCGATGCCGACGACGACTGGAAAGACGAGGCCGTCTGGCACAAAGTGAATCCTGGCCTTGCGCTGGGCTATCCTGACCTGAAGGGTTTGCGGGCAATGGCCCGTGAAGCGGAAAGCCGACCAGCCGACCAGGACGCGTTCAAGCAGTACCACCTCAATTTCTGGCCCGACCACACGTCCAGTCCGTTTGTCGACCTGGCGACCTATGATGCCGGCAACGAGCCGATCGACCTGGAGAAGCTAGAAGGCGAGCCATGTTGGCTTGGCGTCGATCTTAGTTCCAGCACAGACCTTAGCGTAATCGTTGCCGCATGGCGGGATGGTGATGGCTACATTGTCCACCCGTGGTTCTTCTGCCCTCGTGACAACCTTCGCGAGCGCCAAGAGGCCACAGGGGCACCCTATGTGCGTTGGGAATCTGAAGGGCTAATAGAAGCCACGCCCGGCAACGTGGTGGACTTCAGGACAGTCGAGGATCGCATTCGCGAAATATGCGATCGGTTTGATGTGCAAGAAATTGCCTTCGATCCGGCCTTGGCGCGCAACACGCTTAACAATCTGACTGAGGACGGCTTTCCGGCCATTGAGATGCGCCAGGGCGCTCTTACCATGATGCCTGCCATTGCCGAACTCGAGCGTGCCATTGTGGCGCGTCGATTGAGGCATGGAGGCCACCAAGTATTGCGGTTCTGCATGAGCAACGTGGAAGTCGAGACTAACTCACACGGGCACAAGGTCCGGCTCAAGAAGAGCAAAAAGTGGCTTTCGATCGACGGTGCCGTGGCTGCTGCCATGGGCGTAATGCGAGCGTCGACCGGCGAAGGTGGTGGCTCGATTTATGATAGCGACGATTGGACCGAAGCCTTGGCGGCCTTTGGGTGAGTTTTTCGTGGATGGGAGTCCGAGGTGAAGCCGCAGATCGAATACATAAAAATTCGGGACTAGGGCTTCTGGCGGGTTTACACCGCTCAGGGCGCTTATCCCGTCAGGTCAGGCAGCGAGGCGGCTACTGTGCTAATCGAGGCTATGTCGTCCACAACAACGTCGCCAGACTTGATCACGCCGGCAAGAATCATTTGCAGCATATCGGTTCGAGAAAACCCATACTGATCCACCATCTTGTCGAACTCGATTTTTGCTTCCGGCATTTCATCCCAGACTATAATCTGAGGCATAAGCACTAGTGCCGCTCGCCAGAACCACTGCATTGAAGGTGTTAGCTGAAGACCCAGGCCGCGTAAGTTGGTGATCGCTTGTATGAGCCCGGCATCATTTAGCCAAGCCAACTTTTCTGCATCAGGGCCATCGTATTCGGCGGTAGGATCAAGGTCAGCGTGTTTGAAGAAGTTATACGCTCGCTTCTTTGCCTTAAACCAGACCTTACGTGACTCAGGCTTTATGTGTGCGTCTATGTCAACGGACAACTCGGCACCAGTTTCTGCCGCGTAAGCAGAGATGATATCGGTGGCCGCCATGACCAATAGGTGAATTGATTTTACGTCTCCCCCTACCGCGGTCAGGAGAATGGCCATCCTAACGTGGTCGAAAGCTATCGAGAGCTTGTGAGGTACCTGCGCTTGGAACATGAATGCCTCCCCATGCGATTATCGGCCTGTCCCACAAACCGCTCTAATGCGGCCACCCATCTTTGTCGTATTGCGGCCTTACACAGCGCTCCAGTGCGAACAAGTCAGCACTCCATCCGTGATAGGGCGATGGCATACTTTCCCGCACGTCACGGGTATATGCGGACAGCCCGCTTTTGGCCCTCCCTAGCGCTTCCATGGTGTGCTTGTCGTCGGGCCAAGTCCGCTCTACGTAGCCCTCCACAAGGTGGAAGTGATGCCATGCGGCCGTAACGTCTTCGATTGTTTTGGCCTCACCGAAGCCTGAGCGCGTCTTGGCTATGAGTTCTAAAATATCGTCTGGATAATTCATCATTCCTCCCCCAACCTCGCCACTCTAGCGGCGTCATCAAGAAACGCAACCGGAGCTTGTTCCTTTTTCGTTCTCATCGTATCAACGGAGCGAAAGGACACCCAATGGGCGCACGTCGTCGATCGAATGACTATTACACGCTGGACCAGGCGGCCGCGAACGGCCAGCTAATCAGGGTGCGGTGCGGTTGCTGCCATAGGACGGTTCATTTCCTAGCCAAAGACCTGGTGTCGCTACTCGGCGGTTCGCGCCCTGCGCTTGCGGTGCCGTTCCCATGCTCGCGGTGCGAGACCGAAGATTTCATGCGCATAGAAACAATCACGCCCAACCCCGGCGATGTGGGCTGCATAAAAATCCGGCGGCCTGGACCGTTGAAGGTCACGCAGACTTGGCGGACGGTGATGCTTGGCGATGACTGAGCAGGTATGCGAATATGACAATTATATTGTAATAATATTCGCATATATGCGATGTTATTCGCATATGGATGTAATATTGGTCAATAGATCAATTTGTGCTTGCACTGCATATAGTTTCGATCCATGCTCGTTCAACAGCAACGATCAAGAGACATGTTATGCACGCATCGAACACATCAGCTGAAAGATTCTACGTCGACGCAGAGCCGCACATTCGGGCAGCGCGAGACTTCGTTGACCTACTGGCCGAACGGTTAGGCGAGGCTGGTGCACTTGACGGCCTTGAGCATCGCGCTTTTAGTCGCATCGCTTTTGAAGCTCAGGCCGAATTGTCGGCACTAGAAGCGAAATACGACGCACGACACACCGTATAGGGCGCATTCCTCCGGAGCGTCTATTTCTAAATCATGAGAGAGAGCCGAAAGGGAGGAAAGCACATGCCGGTTTGGAAAGCCTTCGCCTTCTGGCTGTGTGGGGTTGCGATGACGTTTTTGATCTGGGTGACTGGCACGTTCGCGCTTTCGCTCGTGTTCGGAGAGCCCGTTCAAACGTTTCAGATGCTTTGGGACGGCCTGTTAGTTCAGCCACTAGGCGATACGATCGAGGCGATTTTTTTGCAGCCGAGCGTGGCTAAAGCGGGTGTAATAACGGCATTGGTTCTCGCAATTTACAGTCACACGATGGCTCGGATGGCCATCTATCTCTCGGTCCCGTAGCTCAGCTGGATAGAGCACCGAACTTCTAATTCGGGGGTCGCACGTTCGAATCGTGCCGGGATCGCCAAAAACAAACCCCATCGCTTCGCTGCGGTGGGGTTTTTCTCGCGTCGCCAAAAGTGGGGAGGGAAAGCGGGGAGGGGGGCTTCCCGAAATACAAATCTGTAATGAAAACAAGCCTCTACACAAGGCTTTTGGCTCCCCGGGCCGGATTCGAACCAGCGACCAACCGGTTAACAGCCGGTTGCTCTACCACTGAGCTACCGGGGAACGCGTAGCCTGCTCGGCAGGTGGCGATCATCTAGCCAATTTGGTGGCGCTTGCCAACCCCCCATTTGCCATTGATGCCTCCATATCCATCAGCCGGCGGGAAAGGGCGAGCAGATCGCCCAGCTCATTGACGCCGGCAAAAGGGTTTTGCGCGTTAACCGGCGCATAATCGAGTCGCCGCACGCCCAATGCGGCCTGCACGTCCCGGATGCGCGGGCCGCGCGGAGCAGGGGGGATGGCAGCCAGATGCCCGATCAGCGAATCGGGCCGCCACAATGCGTTGGTGGGATAGTCCCGGTCGCCGAATGCACTGACCACACAATGAGTCTCGCCGGTCAGCAGGGGTGTCGCGCGCGCCGCAAAATCCTGGGGCCAGAACGGGGTATCCACAGAAACCGACAGCATCAGAGATCCAGAAGCGTGCTCGCGCGCCCACAAGGCTCCCGCCAGCAGCCCCGCCGCCGGTCCGGTGATTCCATCTTCGGCGTCAGGGACCGACACAAGATCGGGAACGAGCGCATCTCGCCTCGACCCGCTGGAAATCACAATATGCGCGCACTGGGGTTCAAGCGCCCCCGATACCCAGTCGATCAGGGGGCGATTTCCGAGCCGGAGATGTGCCTTGCGCATGCCGCCCAGTCGGCGGCCCTCGCCACCAGCGAGAATTATTCCAACGATCATTATCGGTCTCGTGCTGTCGTCCCGGTCGTCCACATAAAGCGGACAGACGTGGCCAGGACAATTTCTCGGCTAAATTTTTACAAAAACAAGGGTCGCAAGCGCATCCGGCCTTGCCTAACTCCCCCGAACTACAATAGAACCGCGCCTCAGAGGCCTCGTGGCGGAGTGGTGACGCAGCGGATTGCAAATCCGTGAACACCGGTTCGATTCCGGTCGAGGCCTCCATCTTCCTTTAGAGCATCAGAGTGCCCGGTCGCGTCGGAGATGCGACCTTGCTATGCGTCGTCCTCAACGCTCAGCCGCCCTCACCACGAACTCAAGGTCATCGGCAACCGCCTGCCAGTAATGGGCCGTGGCGAACTCGAGGCGTGTGATCGATTTGTAATCGGCGGCAAAATAGACCGGGCCATAGGCCGACAACGCAAATTCGTCGTCATGGACCAGCGTGTCTCCGCGCCAGGCGCGGATGCGCAGCGTCTCTCCCTCGGCATTGCTCCAGGCAACGCCGAAATATCCGCCTACGAAGTCGAACGGCTCCTCGCTGAAGGTCGCCGTGGGATGGCCCGAGCTGGTATAGGCGACGAACTCGCCTGAAACCGTGTTGTTGATGTAGCCCTCACCCTCATAGAATCTGCCGTGGGTCGCAACCCAGTTCTCCCAGCGCAGCCCGCCATACCCGTTGGGAACCTTGAGAAGTTCGTCGCCAACGAACAGGTCGTCGAAACCGACTCTTATCGTCTTGCCCTCCGTGCCGGCTTCGTCCGACCAGTTTTGCGGCAGAACGATGGGCACAAGCCCGACATCAAGCGGCCGTTCGCCGATAGTCCACCGACCGGGCGTGGCGGCAATGCTGTAACGATCCTGGTCACCCGTGTGGGCCGGCACGACTGCACCATTTGGATTCTTGCCAATGACCGCATCCGATTGCTCGCCCGCCCTGCCGTGTATCTCGATATGGGGAACCAGCCCGACAGGCTGAGGCAGATTGTCGGCGACGATATCGCCCGGCGCCCCTTCGAGTATGGACATGGGAATGGTTTGCTCGCCATTTCCCGTCGTTATGCTCCAGCCGGGTGGCGGAACGACGCGAAAGCTGTAGAGGCCGGTCTCGGCAATCGCGGCTCCTTGCTGTGTCAGCGAAGCATTGAAATTGGCATAGCCGCCAATATTGGTGCGCGATGATGCAACCAGACCTGAAGGCGTCTGCAATTCCACGGCAATATTGACGAAGACGCGGTCGCCCAGATCGTATGTTCCGTTGGCGTTGATGTCGCGAAAAACGAACGAAGAAATATTCATCGAGCCGCCATTGGGACCGGCCCAGTCGCGCAATCCGTAATAAATGTCCTGCGCAAAAGCCGGCATGGCCCCGAGCAACAGGGGGACCGTGACGACCGCGATTCGTTTTGTCCACCAGTGCAGCATTTGCCTGTCTCTTCTTGTTGTGTGCGGCTGGTCAAGGCACCACATTCGCCGTGAAAACTCTCTGACTTGTCGTGCCACATCGATCCGCTGCAGGGGAACCTGCGCCCCGGATCGAGCGTTTTCATTTCGCTTGGATCATTGAGAACGAAGAAATGAAAACGACGACGATAATTGCCCCCATCCACACCCCTGATCCCGCCATTCCGGCACCGAGAGGTACTACGGTTCTCGGTTTCGTTCAGGGGACATTATTGCTGGCTGGCATCGTCGTTGTTGCGGCGGCACTTCTCCTTATGGGCCTTGTATCCTGGCCGATCCGGTTCATGCGCCGCCGCTTCCAATCCAATGGAAAAGGACCCTAAGATGGCTGGGCGGCCGGTTGGCTCGAACCCCATGTGGCTGCCTTTTCGCCAAGCTTGCGGAATTTCTTCGACGCGCCGTCGATGCGGCTCGTCCATTCCGGATCGGGCTCTTGCCCCTCGATCGTCTTGAAATAGACCTGCAGCATCGCTGCAATTGCAAACGGTTCGATGACCGCCGCCTTGACGGCCCAGGCAAATATCAGCGCAAAGACAAATCCGCCGGCTGACCAGCCGCCGGGGATGAGATAGGCAACGGCCGCGGCCGGCGCCAGCATGACCAGAAAGACCAGGAAAGCCAGGCCATAGGTAAAGACCGTCAGCCAAGCGGCGTTCTTGAGCATGGTCTTGTAGTTCTGACCATACAGCACCAGCGCGGTTTGAGCTGAGGCCCAGGGATTGGTCGAGCGCGTGCGGATCGAATAGGCAAGGATCACCTCATCGATCAGCCCCACGGCGATTCGGAGAAACGCCTTCACGACGCCCATGATATTCTGGAGGCCGGGGATCGGAAGGATTGAGGCGATGCCCTGAACGATTCCCATGATGGCGCCGATCACCCCGCGCACCAGCTGATCGATGGCAAACAGCACGCTGGCCTCGGCAAACCGTTCCTTGACCACTGTGCTGGCATATTCGATCTGCCCCCTGCCGTCAGGAATTGGCTTGCCGTCCACCAGTTCGGTGAGCACGGCGATATGGCCGGCCTTGACGATGTAGAGAATGTATTCGCGCAGGAAATAGAGGACGCCAGCGGTCAGCGCGAACCCGATTGCGCCGCCCCAGAAGGTCGAAGTCATCTGAAAGTCCATATCGCCGAATGCGCCGATTCCCCAGCCCACACCGGCTCCCGTTCCCGTCACCAGCACATAAGCCACGGCAATGCCGAAATAGACGATCATCCGGAAAACGACGAAGGGCAATGTCTTGCCCACAAGGCCGATCGAACGGCCGATAGAAAAATCCCACATGGTTTACGTCCCCTCCTGTGGTTGTTGGCGCCGCCGCGCCGCATATGCGTGACTGTAGAGAATTTCCCGCAAAAGTGGACCCCACTTCTACGGTCCCGACCCAAAGGGCCGTGCAAGCGACACCAGACTGACACGATTTCGGCTCTTGGCAAAAAGGGTGATACCTCTGCCTTCCTGTTTAGCTGCCCAGGCGAAAGGTGCGGTCCATCTGCGTGCTGCCGCGCCCATCCCGCCTGCTGGTTCTTCGATCAGGAGCCCGAGATCGGCGTCCGTTCCGTTTGGAAGGCCGATCCGTCGGTGCTTGACCGGAACATTGTGAGCGTGCCCGACCACAGCAGGCGAACGGGCTCGTCGGCATCGTTGGACCAACAATGGCTGCGATTGCCTCGGAAATGCAGGCTGTCGCCCGGCCCGACCACCGTTTCCTCGTCCTCGATGCGCAAAGTCAGACTGCCCTCGAGAACATAGACGATTTCCTCTCCCTCGTGATTGGCCACCTCCGAGCGATAGCCCGGGGCAATCGTAATGAGAAAGGACGACAGGACGTTGCCGGGAAATTCGGCATGGAGCCTTTCATACGAGATCAGCGAATCGTTGACCGAAAAACGCATCCGCTCTCCGGTGCGGGTCAGCGCGTCCTGCGCGCTCGGTGTCGCGATGAAATAATCGACTCCAACGCCCAGGGCGCGGGCAATGGAGGCCAGGGTGGAAAGGGAAGGGGACGCCTGATCGCGTTCGACCTGGCTCAAATAACCCACCGACACGCCGGATTGCGTGCCGAGCGTGTGAAGGGTCATCCGCAAGGAGTGTCGCCGCGCGCGGATCAGCGCGCCAACCTTTGCCGCCTGCAGACTGTTGGCGATTCCTTCGGCGCGATTCATGCGGTCCCCCTGATAGGCTTCGGACGAACTTTATCCAGTTCGGCGGGTTTGACCAACCCGCGACTGCAACGGGGCCCGTTCCCTGCCCTCGTCGCTGCGTGTAGCAATCGAAAAACCCCAATATTTACGACTGGTTAACCGTATATACGTGGCATTTGAGCAACAATGTTCCTTTGCCCTATTCCTGCCATGAGGCGGCCCCACTTCGTCCGCACTCGGAAACGACATTCCGGCCATCGCATTGGTGCGGAACCCCGTACGGCGCAGTTGTGGCAGCAGGGCAACACTCCCGGCCCTGTCTTCGGATTGACGCTCTCGGATCGGAACCAGTGCTGACCGGCACCCATTAGTTGCACACCAGCCGGTACAAAGGAGAATTAATATGAACTCGCTCAAGAAAGTGGCCCTCGCCGCCCTTCTGTCCACGACCGCATTTGGCGGTGCCTTCGCAGCTGACGCCATCGGCGTTCCGGCTCCTGCCGTTCCGGCTCCCGCTCCCGTCTATGACGCGGGCAGCGGCTTTGACTGGAACGGTTTCTACGCTGGTGCAAGCGCCGGCGCACAGAACAACATCGATGCTGGCGAAACCGAATGGACACTTGGTGCCCAGGCCGGTGTGAACGCCCAGTTCGATTTCTTCCTGGTCGGTGCTGAAGTTGCCCTCGACGGCGTCTTCGACGATCCGGATATGTACGCTTACGGCTCGGCTCTGGCCCGTGGTGGTGTTCTGGTCACCGAAGAACTGCTTGCATACGGCGCCGTCGGTTACGGAACTGACTTTGACGCCGCAACCGGCGTTGGCGATCACGTCCTCGCAGGTGGTGGTCTTGAGTTCGCGGCTACCGACGACGTTTCGGTCCGTGGCCAGTACCTCTATGGCTGGGATCAGTCGGGCGACGCGACGTCGAGCGACATCCACAAGTTCCAGATCGGCGCGAACTTCCACTTCTAATCGATACTTTTTCGTCGATTCTTGAACGGCCCCGCGCGAGCGGGGCCGTTTTTGTATACGTTTGCGTAAGGTTACCAAAATCCCTGTGCCACAAAGGCAACAGAACGGAGAATTGATGGCAATATTGTGCCAACCGAGGTGGTTTAAGGCCTGAAGGGTATTGGAATTGGGCAAAGATTGGGCAATATGGATACAGACCAACCCCCGTGCTGTGAGGTACTTAAATGTCCATGCTCAAAACTACGCTGCTTGCCGCAGCTGCTACCGTCGCCGTCGCTTCTGCCGCCCAGGCCGCTGACCCGATCATGCCGATGCCTGTGACTCCGGTCGCTCCGGTTGTCGATCCCGTCTATGACTGGTCCGGTTTCTATGCTGGTGTCCGCGTTGGCGGCCAGAACGACACGGTCGATACCGATTGGCTCATCGGTGGCGAACTCGGCGTGAACGCACAGTGGGACATGTTCGTCCTCGGTGGTGAAGCCGCTGTCGACGCAATCTTTGGCACTCCCGATACTTATGCCTACGGCGAAATCACCGTTCGCGGCGGTGTCGCGTTCTCCGAAGTCCTGCTTTACGGCACTGTCGGTTACGGTTCCGACTTCGACGCTGCTGCTGGCGTTGGCGACCACATCCTTGCCGGTGTCGGTGTTGAATTCGCTGCTACCGATTCCATCTCGGTCGATGGCCGCTATGTCTACGGTTGGGAACAGTCCGGCGCTGGCGTCGACATCCACAAGTTCACCATCGGCGCGAACTTCCACTTCTAGGAATCGAGGCTGGCAAGGCGGGGGCAACGCCAGCTAACAACCGATTTCGAAAAACGGCCCGGCATATGCCGGGCCGTTTTTGTTGCCGATGCTTGGCGGCATGTGGGGGCAGCATCACGCAAGCCCCCGGATTTTGGCGTTATTGTTGCCCATGTTTGTCGGGACCGGGGCAGGGCGCAATTTTAGTAAAATCTTATCCACGTTCGTAAGCTTGGCTTGAGGCCGGGCCTATCCGCGCAATAATGGCGTCAATTAACCCTAATGGAGTGACGCCAATGTCTTTCGCTGTTCGCATGGCGGCCGTTCTCGTCGCCGGTCTGTCCTTTGCTGGTCACGCCGTGGCCCAGGATTACGGACCCTACGGGGCTGCCGGATCGGCGAGCCTGGGGAGTGGTTATGGCTTTGACTGGGATGGCTTTTATGCCGGCGTTTACGGCGGCGGCGTCCCCTTTGGGACGACCTCTTGGAATGCCGGTGTCTTTTCAGGCGTCAACGTTTCCATAGACACCGCGGTCGTCGGTCTCGAGGCCCAGCTCGGCGCCGATCTTGATGGCACCAATTCCATCGACGCGCTCCTGCTCGGCAAGGGCGGTGTCTCGCTCGGCGACGCCCTGGTCTACGCAGCGGGCGGCACCGGCATCGTCTCGGGTGGTTTCGGCTATGCCCTCGGTGGCGGCGCGGAATATGGCTTCACCGACTATATGAGCGTACGCGGTGAGGTGCTGGGGACTGGCTCTTGGGGCTCGATGCCCTCTGATATGCGTCTTACCGCAGGCCTGGCCTTCCATCTCTAGTGCCTGATCGCCCGCGTCGCCCTGCGTCGATCTCATAAATGTGTTTGCCGCCCGGCCAAAGCCGCGCGAGCCCATTGGTCGCACCTGCAAGCCCGCCAAACTGCGCGGGCTGCTGGTATTTGCCTTTAAAGAGCGCAAGGGCGTTTCGCTCGTAATCCGACTTTCAAACATGATTGAAATAGTCAGTTTTATATCCCCTTGAAACCACATAGGGGGTGGGTTAAGCCCTGTCCAAAGACAGGGGCTCGGATAGCCGCGAGTCCTTATGCTCGGCTCCCAACCGGGCCCTATTGAAGGCTTGGCTGTCTATGAACGAACTGCTCAGCGCTTATCTGCCGATTTTGATTTTTGTGGGGCTCGCCGCCGTTATCGGTCTGGCGCTTCTGGTTGCTCCCTTTCTGATCGCCGTAAAGCGTCCAGACCCCGAAAAAGTTTCCGCCTACGAATGTGGCTTCGTCGCGTTTGACGATGCGCGCATGAAGTTCGATGTCAGGTTCTACCTGGTGGCGATTCTGTTCATCATCTTCGATCTCGAAGTGGCGTTTCTTTTCCCTTGGGCCGTGGCCTTTGGGGAGGTCGGTTGGTACGGCTTCTGGTCGATGATGATCTTCCTTGGGGTTCTCACCGTCGGCTTTGTCTATGAATGGCGCAAAGGTGCTCTGGAATGGGATTGACCGACAACAACACTCTGGTTGCACCCCGGCCGCGCGGCGTTATCGACCCCGCAACGAGCCTGCCTGTTGGCGCGACAGATCCGTATTATGTCGAGATCAATAACGAGCTGGCCGATAAGGGCTTTCTCGTTACCTCGACCGACGAGCTCATCAACTGGGCCCGTACCGGCTCGCTGATGTGGATGACCTTCGGTCTGGCCTGCTGCGCCGTTGAAATGATGCAGATGTCGATGCCGCGCTATGATTGTGAGCGCTTCGGCTTTGCACCTCGCGCCTCCCCGCGCCAGTCCGACGTGATGATCGTTGCAGGCACGCTGACCAACAAGATGGCCCCGGCTTTGCGCAAGGTCTACGACCAGATGCCCGAGCCGCGTTACGTCATCTCCATGGGCAGCTGCGCCAATGGTGGTGGATACTATCACTATTCCTATTCGGTGGTGCGCGGTTGTGACCGTGTGGTGCCGGTCGATATCTACGTTCCCGGCTGCCCGCCGACCGCCGAAGCGCTGCTCTACGGCGTGCTTCTTCTCCAAAAGAAGATCCGGCGTACCGGAACCATCGAGCGATAAGGCCAATCAATGGAAGACGCTCTTTCCGAACTCGGCGAGTACATTGCGCTCAAGCTGGGCGAAGCGCTCGATGGGTACAACGTCGCCTATGGCGAGTTGACGCTCGAGGCAAAGCCCGACGCAATTCTAAACGTCATGCGCACATTGCGCGATGATCCGCGCTGCCAGTTCATTTCCATCATCGATGTATGCGGCGTGGATTATCCCGAGCGCGCGCAGCGCTTCGATGTTGTCTATCACCTGCTCAGCCCGCAGCAGAATGTCCGTATTCGGGTGCGGATCGTGACCGATGAAGTAACGCCCGTTCCGTCGATCACCGGTGTTTTCCCCGGCGCCGACTGGTTCGAGCGCGAAGCCTATGATCTGTATGGCATCCTGTTTTCGGGCCATCACGATTTGCGCCGGATCCTGACCGACTATGGCTTTGACGGTCATCCGCTGCGCAAGGATTTCCCGCTGACCGGCTTTGTCGAGGTGCGCTACGACGAAGAGCGCAAGCGGGTCGTCTATGAGCCCGTCAAGCTGGCGCAGGAATTTCGGAATTTCGATTACCTTTCGCCTTGGGAAGGCACCGATTACGTGCTGCCGGGCGACGAGAAGGCCAAGCAATGACCGAGCACGACGTCCGCACGTTCAACATTAACTTTGGCCCGCAACATCCTGCGGCACACGGCGTTCTGCGGCTCGTTCTCGAGCTCGATGGCGAAGTCGTCGAGCGTGTCGACCCGCATGTGGGGCTGCTCCATCGCGGCACCGAAAAGCTGATCGAGGCCAAGACCTATCTGCAGGCCGTGCCATATTTCGATCGCCTCGACTATGTGGCGCCGATGAATCAGGAGCACGCTTTCGCCCTGGCCATCGAAAAGCTCCTGGGAATCGAAGTGCCGTTCCGTGGGCAGCTCATTCGCGTGCTCTATTCCGAAATCGGCCGCATCCTCTCCCACATGCTCAACGTCACCACGCAGGCGCTGGACGTGGGCGCGCTCACGCCGCCGCTTTGGGGTTTCGAGCAGCGCGAACAGCTTATGGTCTTCTATGAGCGCGCCTCCGGCTCCCGCATGCACGCCGCTTTCATTCGGCCCGGTGGCGTGCATCAGGACCTGCCGCAGGATCTGATCGACGACATCGCCAAATTCACCGAGACCTTCCCAAAGGCACTCGAAGATCTCGATCAGCTCATCACCGGCAACCGCATCTTCAAACAGCGCAACGTGGATATTGCCACCGTATCGCTCGAAGACGCCTGGGCCTGGGGCTTTTCCGGCGTCATGGTGCGCGGCTCGGGTGCTGCGTGGGATTTGCGCAAGAGCCAGCCCTATGAATGCTACGATCAGCTGGAATTCGACATTCCGGTCGGCAAGAACGGCGATTGCTACGACCGCTATCTCATCCGCATGGAAGAGATGCGTCAGTCCAATTCGCTCATGCGCCAGTGTATCGACCTGCTCAATTCACCCGAAGGGCAGGGGCCGGTTTCGACAATGGATGGCAAGGTCGTCCCGCCCAAACGCGGCGAGATGAAGCGCTCCATGGAAGCGCTCATTCACCACTTCAAACTCTACACTGAAGGCTTCCGCGTGCCCGAGGGTGAAGTTTACGCAGCCGTCGAAGCGCCAAAAGGCGAGTTCGGCGTCTATCTGGTGTCCGATGGCACCAACAAGCCGTATCGCTGCAAGATTCGCGCCCCCGGGTTCGCGCATCTGCAAGCCATGGATTTTCTCTGTCGCGGGCACCTTCTGGCCGACGTTTCGGCCATCCTGGGTTCCCTTGACATCGTATTCGGAGAGGTTGATCGCTGATGAGCGTGCGTCGCCTTGCAGAAGAAGCTGTCCAGCCCGCAAGTTTTTCCTTTTCGAAGGAAAACACGGCTTGGGCGAAAAAACGCATTGCCATGTATCCGGCTGGTCGCCAGCAGTCGGCGGTAATTCCGCTGCTCATGCGCGCCCAGGAACAGGATGGCTGGGTGTCACGCGCCACCATCGAGTCGGTCGCCCAGATGCTCGATATGCCCTATATTCGGGTTCTGGAAGTCGCGACCTTCTACACCCAGTTCCAGCTCCAGCCGGTCGGCACGCGCGCTCATATCCAGGTGTGTGGCACCACGCCCTGTATGCTGCGCGGCGCCGAAGATATCCGCGCCGTCTGCCAGAAACACATTCACGCCGAGCCGCACCATCTCAACGACGATGGAACTATGAGCTGGGAAGAGGTCGAGTGTGCCGGCGCTTGCGTCAACGCGCCAATGGTGACTATCGGCTTTGATACCTATGAAGATCTGACGCCCGAGCGCTTTGAGGAAATCCTGATCGCCTTCCGCGATGGCAAAGGCGATACGGTCCCTACCGGCCCGCAGAATGGCCGCAAGTTCTCCGCTCCGCTCGATGGACAGGTGACGCTGCTGGACGACCCGACCAAAGTTCCAACGCACCAGGATGCCGGTCACGTGGAGGCTGAAGCTAAGGCAACAAAGCCCGGTCGCAAACAAAAGATCGACGAGGAAGCTGCCCCGGCGATCAAAGGGCCGTCCAAAGCTGGCAAGGTCCCTGAGGCCGAAGCGGTAGCCGCGGAAAAGAAGGCTGCCGGTCCGGCGAAACGCAAGCCCAGTCAGGCAGGTCGAGCAGGCGCAACCGGTGCCGAATCGCCCACCATCGAAAAGACGGGTAGTGAAACCGGCCAGAAAACCAAGACGACGAGCCGCGCCGCGGGCAAAAAGCAGGAGGCCGTTGCGACCTCCGCCGGCACCAGGCCCGATAGCGCGCCGCTTTTCGAGCGCCCGGCCGGCGCCGCGGACGACCTCAAGCTCATTTCCGGCGTCGGCCCGGTGCTTGAACGCAAGCTTCATGATCTGGGCATTACTCAATATGCGCAGGTCGCCGCGTTCACTGACGCTCAAATCGAGCAGGTCGATGCGGTGCTCAATTTCAAGGGCCGTGTCGCCCGGGACAACTGGAAGGGTCAGGCAAAGGCGCTGGCCGACGGTGGCGTCGACGAATATGTCCGCGTCTTCGGCAAGAAGCCGCGCTAGGGGATTTGATCGATGCTTACGGATCAGGATCGCATTTTCACAAATCTCTACGGGCAGGGCGATTGGGGCCTTGAAGGCGCGCGTCGTCGCGGTTCGTGGAATGGCACCAAGGAGCTGCTCGATCAGGGCCGCGAATGGCTGACCAACGAGGTTAAGGCCTCCGGTCTGCGCGGTCGTGGCGGCGCTGGCTTTTCGACGGGCCTGAAATGGTCGTTCATGCCCAAGGTCAACGACGGTCGGCCTCATTACCTCGTCGTCAACGCCGACGAATCCGAGCCGGGCACGTGTAAGGACCGCGAAATTCTCCGTCACGATCCGCACCATCTGATCGAAGGCTGCCTGATCGCCGGTCGCGCCATGGATGCGCACGCCGCCTATATCTATGTGCGCGGCGAGTTCATGCGTGAGCGCCAGCGGCTCGAAGCCGCCGTGCAGCAGGCCTATGACGCCAAGCTGATCGGCAAGAACAACATCCATGGCTGGGATTTCGATATCGTCATCCACCATGGGGCAGGGGCTTATATCTGCGGTGAGGAAACTGCGCTGCTCGAATCGCTTGAGGGCAAGAAGGGCCAGCCGCGCCTTAAGCCGCCTTTCCCGGCCGGCATGGGGCTTTACGGCTGCCCCACCACCGTCAACAACGTCGAATCGATCGCTGTCGTTCCCGAAATCCTGCGCCGCGGCGCCGCTTGGTTTGCCGGGCTGGGGCGCGACAACAACACCGGCACCAAGCTCTTCTGCGTGTCTGGTCACGTCAACAATCCCGCGACCTTCGAAGAAGAAATGGGCACCCCGTTCGACGTGCTGATCGAAAAGCATTGCGGCGGCATTCGCGGCGGCTGGGACAATCTGCTGGCCGTCATCCCCGGCGGTTCATCGGTGCCTTGCGTGCCTGGCGAGAAGATCAAGTCAGCCCACATGGATTTCGACGGTCTGCGTGAGGTTGGCTCCTCGCTCGGCACCGCCGCCGTCATCGTGATGGACAAGTCGACCGATATCATCAAGGCCATCTGGCGCCTTTCGGCTTTCTACAAGCATGAAAGCTGCGGCCAGTGCACGCCGTGCCGCGAAGGTACGGGCTGGATGATGCGGGTGATGGAGCGCATGGTGCGCGGCGAAGCGCAAAAGCGCGAGATCGACATGCTGTTCGCCGTCACCAAGCAGGTCGAAGGCCACACCATCTGCGCTCTGGGCGATGCCGCGGCTTGGCCGATTCAGGGCCTGATCCGCAACTTCCGCCCCGTGATCGAAGCGCGGATCGACGCATACACCTACAAGTCCACCTCCGATGGCGCTGTGCCCTCGGTTGCGGCGGAGTAAGAACGAATGGCGCAAATCAAAGTCGATGGCGAACTGATCGAAGTTCCCGATCACTTCACGCTGATGCAGGCCGCCGAGGCAGCGGGCGCGGAGATCCCGCGCTTCTGCTATCACGAGCGCCTCTCTGTTGCTGGCAACTGCCGCATGTGCCTGGTCGAAGTGAAGGGTGGACCGCCCAAGCCCCAGGCAAGCTGCGCCATGAGCGTGCGCGATCTGCGGCCCGGCCCGAACGGCGAAGCGCCCGAAATGTTCACCAACACGCCCATGGTCAAAAAGGCCCGTGAAGGCGTGATGGAGTTCCTGCTCATCAACCACCCGCTCGATTGCCCGATCTGCGATCAGGGCGGCGAGTGCGATCTGCAGGATCAGGCGATGGCCTATGGCGTGGACACCTCCCGCTATTGGGAAAACAAGCGCGCCGTGGAAAACAAGCACATCGGCCCGCTGGTCAAGACCATCATGAACCGGTGCATTCACTGCACCCGCTGCGTGCGCTTCACCACTGAAGTTGCCGGTGTTTCGGAGTTGGGCCTGATCGGTCGCGGTGAGGATGCCGAGATCACCTCGTACCTCGAGCAGTCCATGACCTCCGAACTGCAGGGCAACGTTATCGATCTCTGCCCGGTTGGCGCGTTGACTTCCAAACCCTATGCCTTCCAGGCGCGCCCTTGGGAGCTTAACAAGACCGAGTCCATCGACGTCATGGATGCTGTCGGCTCCAACATCCGGGTCGATTCTCGCGGCGGCGAAGTCATGCGCGTCCTGCCGCGCATCCACGAAGGGATCAACGAGGAATGGATTTCCGATAAGACCCGCTTCATTTGGGATGGCCTGCGCACCCAGCGCCTCGATCGGCCCTATGTGCGCAAGAGCAAAAAGCTTCAGGCCGCATCCTGGAATGAAGCTTTCGCCGTGGTCGCAGCGCTAGTCAAAACCGCCGAGCCGGGCCGCATTGGCGCCATCGCGGGCGATCTGGCCGGTGTTGAGGAAATGTATGCCCTCAAGACCCTCATGGCTTCCCTCGGCTCGACCAACATCGACGCTCGTCCCGCCGGTTCGGCGCTCGACCCGAAAAAGGGCAGGGGGTCGTATGTCTTCAATCCCACCATCGCCGGGATCGAACAGGCAGACGCCATCCTGATAATTGGCGCAAATCCACGCCGCGAGGCTGCACTGGTCAATGCCCGCATCCGCAAGGCGTGGCGCGCTGGCGGCGTCGAAATCGGCGTGATCGGCGAAGCGGCCGATCTTACCTATGATTATGCCCATCTCGGCGCCGGCATCGACACCCTGTCCGATCTCGCTTCGGGCAAGGGCAGTTTTGCCAAAGTGCTCAAGAACGCCCAGCGCCCCATCGTCATCGTCGGTGAAGGTGCGGTAACGGGCGCATCTGCAAAGAATGTTCTCGGACTTGCTGCGCAGATCGCCAAAACCGCCGGCGCGCTGACCGCAGACTGGAATGGCTTTGCGGTTCTGCACAACGCTGCTTCGCGGGTCGGCGCGCTCGATATCGGGTTCATTCCCGGACGTGGCGGTCTCGATACCGCGGGCATGCTCAAGGCCGCCGGCGCCGGAAAGCTCGATGTCCTCTTCGTGCTTGGCGCGGACGAAATCGATATGTCGGCACTCGGCGAAACCAAAGTGGTTTACATCGGAACGCACGGCGACGCCGGCGCCCACAGGGCCGATGTGATCCTGCCCGCTGCCACCTACACCGAAAAATCGGCGACCTACGTCAACACCGAAGGCCGCGTGCAAATGACTGCGCGCGCTGTCTTCGCGCCTGGCGAGGCCAAGGAAGACTGGGCGATCCTGCGGGCGCTCTCGTCGGTTCTGGGCCAGCCATTGCCATTTGACTCCCTTTCGGCGCTTCGCGCGCGGCTTTATGGGGAATATCCCCACCTTGCCCAGCTCGATGCCATTGCGCCAGGCAGGGCTTCCGATGTATCCGCTCTGGCAGATACTGCAGCGCCGAAGTCGACTTACGCCCTGATCTCTCCGGTCGGCGACTTCTACCTCACCAACCCCATAGCGCGTGCATCAGCCGTAATGGCCGAATGCTCGCAGCTCATGTCGGGTCTGAAACAGGCCGCGGAGTAAGGCAGCGATATGGACTGGATTGTATACGCGCTCGACTATCTGCTCGGTGCCCCGATTCTCGGGTTGGGCACGATGGTCGGCTTTGTCTGGAAGGCACTCTTGCTGCTGGTGACCCTTCTGGTGTTCACCGCTTACGTCCTGCTGGCCGACCGCAAGATCTGGGCCGCCGTCCAGATTCGGCGCGGCCCCAACGTGGTGGGCGCCTTCGGCCTGTTCCAGAGTTTTGCCGATCTTCTCAAATTCGTCTTCAAGGAGCCGCTGATTCCGGCTGGCGCCGACAAGGCGGTATTTCTTCTCGCACCGCTTGTGAGCGTGCTTCTGGCGCTTTCGGCATGGGCCGTCGTGCCGGTAGCCGAGGGCTGGGCGCTGGCCGATATCAACATCGGGATCCTCTATATCTTCGCGATCTCCTCGCTCGGGGTCTATGGCATCATCATGGGTGGCTGGGCGTCGAACTCGAAATATCCGTTCCTGGGCGCTCTGCGTTCCGCCGCACAGATGGTGTCCTATGAGGTCTCCATCGGCTTTGTGATCGTAACGGTCCTGCTTTGCGTCGGCTCGCTCAATCTCACCCATATCGTGATGGCGCAGCAGGCCGGTGGCCTGGCCCATATGCTCGGCGTGCCGTGGCTGACCTTCCTGAACTGGTTCTGGCTGCCGCTGTTCCCGATGTTCGTTATCTTCTTCATTTCGGCCCTCGCCGAAACGAACCGCCCGCCCTTCGATCTCCCCGAAGCCGAATCCGAACTCGTCGCCGGCTTCATGGTGGAATATGGCTCGACCCCTTACATGATGTTCATGCTGGGCGAGTACGTGTCGATCATTCTCATGTGTGCGCTCACCACCATCCTGTTCCTGGGTGGGTGGACCGCGCCGATCGATCTGCCGCCCTTCACCTGGATTCCGGGCGTCGTATGGTTCGTTCTCAAACTCTCGCTGGTCTTTTTCATGTTTGCCATGGTCAAGGCCTTCGTCCCCCGTTACCGCTATGACCAGTTGATGCGTCTGGGCTGGAAAGTCTTCCTGCCGATCTCGCTGGTCATGATTGTTGTCGTTGCCTTTGTTCTCCAGCTCACGGGCTGGGGCTGGCACGGCGGCATGGCATAAGGAGAGAACCACAAATGAAAGCCTTGCGGTTTCTCGACGCTCTGCTGCTCAGGGAGTTCGTGTCGACCTTCTTTCTGGCGATGCGTTACTTCTTCGCGCCCAAGCCCACCATAAATTACCCGTTTGAAAAGGGCGAGGTTTCGCCGCGCTTCCGTGGGGAGCACGCCCTCCGCCGCTACCCCAATGGCGAAGAGCGCTGCATTGCCTGCAAACTGTGCGAAGCGATCTGCCCGGCCCAGGCCATCACCATCGAAGCCGGCCCGCGCCAGAATGACGGCACCCGCCGCACGGTCCGCTACGACATCGACATGGTCAAATGCATTTATTGCGGCTTCTGTCAGGAAGCCTGCCCGGTCGATGCGATCGTTGAAGGGCCGAACTTTGAATTTGCAACCGAGACACGTGAGGAGCTCTACTTCTCCAAGGATCGTCTCCTGGCCAATGGCGACCGTTGGGAGCGTGAACTCGCTGCCAATATCGCCCTTGATGCGCCGTACCGTTAGGAGCGACAGGTGACCTTGCCGCTGTTTTTCTTCTACCTGTTTTCGACCATTGTCGTTGCCTCGGCGATCATGGTGATTTCCTCGCGAAATCCCGTACACTCGGTGCTGTTTCTCATTCTGGCCTTCGTCAACGCGGCCGGCATCTTCATGCTGGCCGGGGCCGAATTTCTCGCGCTGATCCTGATTGTCGTTTATGTCGGCGCGGTAGCCGTGCTGTTCCTGTTCGTCGTGATGATGCTCGACGTGGACTTTGCCGAACTGCGCAGGGGCATCCTGCAATACGCGCCCATCGGCTTTGTGGTCGGCATCATCCTGCTGCTTGAACTGCTGCTGGTTGCCGGTTCTGCCTGGCTGGCGCCGGACACTGCCGCGAGCGGCGTGCTTCCGATAGACGGCGGTGTGGAAAACACCCGTGCGCTCGGGCAGGTGCTTTACACCAACTACATCTATCTCTTCCAGGCGTGCGGTCTCGTGCTTCTGGTGGCCATGATCGGAGCGATCGTTCTGACCCTGCGCCACAAGCCGAACGTTAAGCGTCAGGACATCGCCGCGCAGGTTGCGCGGACCAAGGCGACGGGCGTCGAAATCGTCAAGGTCGAGAGCGGAAAAGGGCTATAGGGGGATTATGATGACACCGGTAATCGGGCTCGGTCACTTCCTGACCGTAGCAGCCATTCTGTTCACCGTCGGCGTGTTCGGGATATTTCTCAATCGCAAGAACATCATCATCATTTTGATGTCGGTCGAGTTGATCCTGCTCGCGGTCAACATCAACTTCGTCGCGTTTTCCTCCCATCTGGGCGATTTGGTCGGGCAGGTATTCGCACTCCTGATTCTGACTGTCGCCGCCGCTGAGGCCGCCATCGGCCTCGCGATTCTCGTGATTTTCTTCCGCAATCGGGGCTCGATCGCGGTCGACGACGTCAACATGATGAAGGGCTAGGGCGGCCATGATCCAGGCAATTGTATTCCTGCCGCTGATCGGCGCGCTGGTGGCTGGCCTTTTTGGCCGTGCCATTGGGCACAAGCCCGCGGAAATCATTACCACATCGCTGCTCATGATTGCGGCGGCGCTCTCGTGGATTGTCTTCCTGCCGTTCTTCCTGGGCGATGGTGAGGCCTATAAAGTCACTGTCCTGACCTGGATTCACGCCGGCGATCTTCAGATCGATTGGGTGCTGCGCGTCGATACGCTGACGGCCATCATGCTGGTGGTGGTCAACACGGTCTCCTCGCTCGTCCACCTCTATTCCATCGGCTACATGCACGAGGACCCGCAACGCGCGCGGTTCTTTGCCTACCTTTCGCTCTTTACCTTCGCCATGCTCATGCTGGTGACCGCCGATAACTTCGTTCAGATGTTCTTCGGCTGGGAAGGTGTGGGTCTGGCATCCTACCTGTTGATCGGCTTCTGGTACCAAAAGGAGTCGGCCCGCGCCGCCGCGGTCAAAGCCTTCGTCGTCAACCGCGTGGGCGATTTCGGTTTCGCGCTGGGTATTTTCGGGACTTTCTTCCTGCTCGGAACACTCGGCTTTGATGAAACGTTTGCGGCCCTTCCTGGAGCCGCCGAAGCTTCAATGCCGTTCCTGTGGTGGGACGCGCATGCGATGACGGTTATCTGCTTGCTGCTGTTCATGGGCGCCATGGGCAAGTCGGCTCAGTTCCTGCTCCACACCTGGTTGCCGGACGCCATGGAAGGCCCAACCCCGGTTTCTGCCCTTATTCACGCCGCCACCATGGTGACCGCAGGCGTGTTCATGGTGGCTCGGCTGTCGCCCATGTTCGAGCTGAGCGAGACGGCGACCTTGTTCGTTATCTATATCGGCGCCATTACCGCATTTTGCGCGGCGACCATCGGTCTGGTTCAGAACGACATCAAGCGCGTCATCGCCTATTCCACCATGTCCCAGCTCGGTTACATGTTCGTGGCCCTTGGTGTCGGCGCCTATTCGGCAGGCATATTCCACCTGTTCACCCACGCCTTCTTCAAAGCGCTTCTGTTTCTTGGCGCCGGCTCGGTCATTCATGCCATGCATCACGAGCAGGACATGCGCAACATGGGCGGCATCGCCCGCAAGATCCCGATCACCTACGCCATGATGCTCATCGGCACGCTGGCCCTCACCGGTGTCGGTATCCCGGGTACCTCGTTCGGCTTTGCCGGGTTCTTTTCCAAGGATGCGATCATCGAGGCATCATATGCCTTCGGCGGCACCGCCGGTTCGCTCGCCTTCTGGCTTCTGGTCATCGCCGCGCTGTTTACAAGCTTTTATTCCTGGCGGCTTGTCCACCTGACCTTCCACGGTCCGACGAGAGCCGATCACCATACGTTCGATCATGCCCATGAGAGCCCGAACGTCATGCTGATCCCGCTTTACGTGCTGGCCGTCGGTGCTGTGCTCGCCGGTGTGGTGTTCTATGATGTCTTCTTCGGCCATGCCGAGCACATCGAGCACTTCTTCCACGGCGCGATTGTCGTTGACGAGCACATCATCGAGGAAGCGCATGGCGTTCCCACCTGGGTCAAGTGGTCGGCGACCGTCGCCATGCTGATCGGGTTCGTAACCGCCTGGTACATGTATATCCGCAACCCGTCTGCGCCAAAGCAACTCGCTGCCGAACAGCCGCTGCTTTACAAGTTCCTGCTCAACAAGTGGTACTTCGACGAACTTTATGACCGCATCTTCGTGCGGCCGGCCCGCTGGATCGGCACCGCGCTCTGGAAAGGGTTCGATGACTGGCTGGTCGATCAGACCCTCGTCGAGGGCCTTGGCCGCCGCGTCAGGCAGGTCACCGGCTACGTCACGCGCCTGCAGTCGGGCTATCTCTATCACTACGCCTTCGCCATGCTCATCGGCGTTGCCGCCCTTATCACTTGGGCCATCGCCGCCGGGGGACTTCTGGGATGATCCTTGAAAACAACATCCTGACCATCGTTACCTTTCTGCCGCTGGTCGGGGCCTTCTTCATTCTGCTGACTCCGGGCGGCGACGCGGTCGCCGAGCTCAACATCAAGCGCATCGCGCTTGCCACGACCGTGGTGACTTTCGTGTTCACGCTGGTCATGTGGGGCATGTTCGATCCCGACACGGCCGATTTCCAGTTCGTCCAGAACCACACCTGGCTCGGCGACGTCATCGGCTACCGCATGGGCGTCGACGGCATTTCGGTGCTGTTTATCGTCCTCACAGGGCTATTGATGCCCATGTGTATCCTTGCGAGCTGGGATTCGATTTCCTTCCGCATCCGCGAATATATGGTCCTGTTCCTCGTCCTCGAAATGCTGATGATCGGCGTTTTCGCGACGCTTGATCTGGCCATGTTCTACGTGTTCTTTGAGGGTACGCTGGTCCCGATGTTCCTCATCATCGGTATTTGGGGCGGCAAGCGGCGCATCCAGGCCTCCTACAAGTTCTTTTTCTACACCTTCATCGGCTCGGTCCTGATGCTGCTGGCCATCATGGCCATGTACTGGCAGGCTGGAACTCTCGATATCGCGCGGCTGCTCGATTACGATTTCCCCGAGAACATGCAGTATTGGCTCTGGCTGGCCTTCTTTGCTTCTCTGGCGGTCAAGATGCCTATGTGGCCGTTCCACCGCTGGCTGCCCGAAGCGCACGTTGAAGCGCCCACGGCCGGCTCGGTAATTCTTGCGGCAATCCTGCTCAAGCTCGGTGGCTACGGCTTCCTGCGTTTCTCGCTGCCCATGTTCCCCGACGCGTCGCTGTATTTTTCGAACTTCGTGTTCTTCCTCTCGGTCGCCGCAATCATCATCACCTCACTGGTGGCGCTGGTTCAGACCGACATCAAGAAGCTGATCGCCTATTCCTCGGTAGCGCACATGGGCTTTGTGACCATGGGCATTTTTGCGGGCAATGTTTACGGTGTTCAGGGCGCGATCTTCCAGATGATCTCGCACGGTATCGTGTCGGGGGCGCTGTTTCTGTCGGTGGGCGTCATTTATGACCGCATGCACACGCGTGACATCAATGCCTATGGCGGCCTTGTCGAACGCATGCCCAAATACGCTTTTGCGTTCATGGTGTTCACCATGGCCAATGTCGGGCTGCCAGGCACGTCCGGCTTCGTGGGTGAGTTCCTGACTCTGCTGGCCATCTTCCAGGTCAACACTTGGTTCGCTCTATTTGCGACGACCGGGGTTATCCTTTCGGCGTGCTACGCGCTCTGGCTCTACCGCAAAATCATCTGGGGCGCGCTCGAGAAGGAAAGCCTCAAATCAATTCTCGATCTCAACGCCCGTGAAATGGTGACGATCGTTCCCCTGATCATCCTTACCATTCTCTTTGGTTTCTACCCGGCGCCCTTGATGGACGCGATGGCCACCTCGGTGGGCGCGCTTGTCGATCAGTACCAGGCCGCCGTTGGCATCGAACCGATGTCTGCGCTTGTCGATGTGACGGTGCCTGCGGCCGATGCCGCAGCGCCCGCCAGCACGGCTCATTAGGAGGTGAATGTGGTGTCTGAATTTGCCGGTTTCGCCTCTCTGGCGCCTGCCTATCCTGAAATGCTGCTCGCCGTAGGCGCGCTGGTGCTTCTCCTTGTTGGCGTGTTCGCCAAAAAGGAAATCGCCACCGGTATCACCGGTATCGCCATCGGCCTGCTGATTGCTATCGCCGTTATGGTCGCGTTCGTTCCCACCGAAGGTGTGATCTTTACGGGCGGCTTTATCAATGACGGCTTTGCCCGTTTCATGAAGGTCCTCATTCTCGCGGGTTCGGCCTTCGCGCTCGTCCTCTCGGTCTCCAGTGCGGTCGAAAACGGGCTCAACAAGTTCGAGTACCCCGTGCTTATCGTCCTTGCTACGCTCGGCATGCTGATGATGGTTTCGGCCAATGATCTGATGAGCCTTTATGTCGGCCTCGAACTGCAGTCCCTTGCACTCTACGTCCTGGCGGCCTTCAAGCGCGACAGCGGCAAGGCGACCGAAGCGGGCCTGAAATATTTCGTTCTCGGTGCGCTCTCCTCCGGCATGCTGCTTTACGGCGCGTCGCTGGTCTATGGCTTTACCGGCCACACCCAGCTCGACCAGATTGCCCAGGCCGTCGCACTCGGCGAACGCACGCCCGGCATCATCTTCGGCCTCGTTTTCCTTCTGGCTGGCATTGCCTTCAAGATCTCCGCGGTCCCGTTCCACATGTGGACGCCCGACGTTTATGAGGGCGCGCCAACCCCAGTCACTGCCTTCTTCGCATCTGCCCCCAAGGTCGCCGCGATGGCGCTGCTCATCCGGATCGTATTCGATGCGTTCGAACCTATCGCCAGCGATTGGCAGCAGGTGGTGATCTTCCTCTCCATTGCCTCCATGGTCCTGGCCTCGTTCGCCGCCATCGGCCAGAACAACCTCAAGCGGCTGTTGGCTTACTCGTCCATCGGTCATGTCGGCTTTGCGCTGGTTGGGCTTTCGGCCGGCAACATCATCGGTGTTGAAGGCGTCGCCATCTACATGGCCGTTTACATCACCATGACCATCGGCACCTTCGCCTGCGTCCTGGCGCTCAAGAACGACGATGGATACGTCGAAACCATCGACGATCTGGCCGGCCTGGCGAAGTCCCGCCCGTTCGTCGCAGCCATTCTGGCGCTCTTCATGTTCTCGCTGGTCGGTCTTCCGCCGCTCGCCGGGTTCTTTGCCAAATGGCAGGTCTTCCTCGCTGCCATCGAAGCCCAGCTTTTCGTTCTGGCTGTCATCGGCATGCTGGCCAGCGCCGTGAGCGCCTTCTACTATCTGCGCGTCATCAAGGTCATGTATTTTGACGAACCCACACAGTCCTATGCGGTGCCGGCCATCGAACTGCGCGTTGTCATGGCACTCACGGGCTTTTTGGTGCTCAGCTATTTCTTCACCGTCGGCGCGCCTCTGACGGCCATCGCCCACGGCGCCGCGAACTCCCTGTTCTAGAGCAGGGCCGGGTGGTCGCCTTTCCTCTTCCCAAAAGCGCCGTTAAAGCCGGTTATCGTGTAATCGGCTTTGACAGCGTAGGTTCGACCAACGCCGAGGCCATGAAAGCCGCCATGGCGGGCGATGCGGGAAAGATCTGGTACGCCGCCCTCCAGCAAACCGAGGGCAGGGGGCGCCGCGGCCGCGCGTGGGAAAGCCCCCACGGCAATCTCGCCGCCTCGCTGATGCTGGTGCCAGACGCTCCCCCCGCCGGATTGGCGGGTCTCGGGTTCGTCGCCGGCGTGGCGCTTAACACCGCTCTGGCCCGCCTGATGCCCGCAGCCGCGATCCGAAACGGTATCGATGGTGCTGACGGCACCGCTGGTGACGCACGCGCCCGCATTGCCCTGAAATGGCCCAACGACGTCCTCGCCGATGGCGCCAAGCTGGCCGGCATCCTGCTCGAGGCCCAAAAGCGCCCCGACGGCCGCGCGGCCATTGTCATTGGCATAGGGGTCAACGTTGTCGCGGCGCCCGAGGGCCTGCCTTATCCCGCCACGTCGTTGAAGGCGCTCGGAACACCTTTTGATGCGCCTGCCGTTTTTGAGGCACTGGCCGAAAGCTGGGTCGAGTGTTACGAGATTTGGAACAACGGAGCCGGCACTGGCCAGATCATCCGCCGCTGGCGCGAAAGCGCCGCCGGGATCGGTGCCGAGGTGGCCGTCCAGCGCCCTGATGGCGTGCTGCGCGGCATATTCGAAACAATTGATGATGCGGGCCATCTGATTGTCCGCGACGACGAGGGACATCGTATCGCCATAGCAGCGGGCGACGTCCATTTTGGAACCACGGCAACGCTGCGCTGAGAGGGCGATTGCCGATCATTATTGAAAGGGCGTGACCGCAATCCGGTCGCGCAATGAACCTATGGCGAAAAAGCAGTCCGGTCAGGACGAAATGGTCTTCCTGCCGCTCGGGGGCGTCGGCGAGATCGGCATGAATATGGGGCTTTACGGCTTTGGCCCCGCCGACGATCGCAAATGGCTCGTGGTCGACTGTGGCGTCAGCTTCGGCGGCCCCGAGCTTCCTGGCATCGAATTGGTGATGCCCGACCCCTCTTTTCTCGAGGAAGAGAGCGACAACGTTGTCGGGCTGGTCCTCACCCACGCTCACGAAGATCACTACGGCGCTATCCTCGATATCTGGCCGGCTTTCGACAAGCCCGTCTTCGCCGGTCGTTTCGGCGCCGCCATGCTCAAGGCTAAGCGGATATCGAACAACATCGAGGACGATGTCGAAGTCCAGATCTTTACACCCGGCGTTCCCTTTCAGGTCGGCCCCTTCAAGGTCGAGCCCATCGAGGTTTCCCACTCGATCCCCGAATCCAACGCGCTATTGATCGAAACGCCCGCCGGCCGCGTCATCCATACCGGGGACTGGAAGATCGATCCGTCCCCCATCGGCACGCCGCCAACCAACATCAAACGCCTCAAGGAAATCGGCTCGGACGGAAAGCCGCTCGCCCTGATCTGCGATTCCACCAATGCGATGAAAGAGGGTGACAGCCCCTCGGAAACCGAGGTGGGCGTCAATCTCGAGCGCCTGATCGCAACGGCCAAAAACCGCGTCGCCGTCACCATCTTTGCCTCCAATCTCGGCCGCATGATTTCCATCGCCCGCGCCGCCGCGAAGGCCGACCGCCAGGTCGTCGCAGCGGGCAGGGCGGTGCATCGCATCGCCGGGATTGCCCGCGAACTGGGCTTGATGGAAGGCGTGCCTGAATTTCTCGATCAGGACGCCTACGGCTACCTGCCGCGCGACAAGGTCGTTCTCATCGCCACGGGCAGCCAGGGCGAATCCCGTGCAGCGATGGCGCGCATTGCCGATGGTTCCCATCCGGTAATCGATCTATCGCCGGGCGATATGGCGATCTTTTCCTCCTGGGCCATTCCCGGCAATGAAAAGGCCGTGCAGGACATCCAGAGCAAGCTCGTCGACAAGGGTGTCCAGACCGTCACCGGTCGCGACGAAATGATCCACGTGTCCGGCCATCCGCGACGGCACGAACTGGCCCAGCTCTACGATTGGCTCAAGCCCGATATCCTCATCCCGGTCCACGGCGAGCCCATGCACCTGGAGGCCCACGCCGCTTTCGGGCGCGAAAAGGGCATCAAGACCGTTCTGTCGATCCGCAATGGCGACATGGTCCAGCTCTTCCCCAACACCAAGCATCACCGTGGCGAAGTGCGTACCGGCATTCTCTATCTTGATGGAAACCTCCTGTGCACGCCCGAGGAATCGAACGTGCGCGACCGCCGGAGGCTGGCATTCGGTGGTGTCGCCATCGTTAGTCTGGTGGTCAACGGAAGGGGGCAGATCGTCTCAGGTCCCGAATTTGATCTGGACGGACTTCCCGATCTGGCAGACGATGATGATCCGCTCAGCGCTGTCGCCCAGTCGGCGGCACGGGGAGCAATCAAGAGCTTTCCCGAAAAGCGTCGGGCCGATACAGGGCGCTTTGCCGAAGCAATCCGCCGCGCCGTGCGGTCCGAGCTCAACGCCGCATGGGGCCGCAAGCCCATCGTCAAGGTGTTCGTTCATAAGGTGTAGCTTAGATAATGCAGCCCTTTACCTATGTAGCGATCTATTTCGTGGTCTGGTGGATAGTGCTTTTCGCCGTTCTGCCATTCGGCGTGCGCGGCCAGCACGAAGACGGGGAGGTGACAGACGGCACCGATCCGGGGGCACCGATCAAGGCTCATCTCTGGCAGAAGGCGCTTGCCACGACGCTCATTTCCGCGGTCCTCACAGTCCTTATCTTTTGGGGAATGTCCAACCCGTGGCTGCAGGAATACTGGAGCTGAACTGCTCCGCCGGCCACAATTCCCCAATTAACGCAGAACAAAAAAATGCAGGGCTAAGGCCCTGCATTTAATTAAAGTTTCGCGACAATCCACTGGTCTTACAGCGCACAGATCGGGCGGCCAGTGCTCCTCCCTTGACGTTGTCAGCGTCGGCGGATTGTACCCGCCTCTCTTTATATGGCGCGGACCCTACCAAGGACAAATTGTCGCGACAAGCGGAAAATTTGCGAATTGTCGCGCGATGACAAAAAACGGACAGGAAAGCCGTTTCACCCTCCCGGACTTGCCTTTTTACCGTTCCTTGCGCTTGATTGCGCAGCCCGGTATTGAGCCCTTGAGTCGGTTCCCGGCAAATCGGAGTTCTCATGCGCCTTTCCCGCTATTTCCTGCCCGTCCTCAAAGAGACGCCCAAAGAGGCGGAAATCATCTCTCACCGTCTGATGCTGCGCGCCGGCATGATTTCCCAGCAGGGGGCCGGCATGTATGCCTGGCTGCCTCTGGGCTACAAGGTGCTGCGCAAGATCCAGCAGATCATTGAGGAAGAGCAGAGTCGGGCAGGGGCCATCGAACTCCTCATGCCCACGCTGCAGTCTGCCGATCTGTGGCGCGAATCCGGGCGCTACGAGGATTACGGCAAGGAAATGCTGCGCATGCAGGACCGTCACGAGCGCGACATGCTCTACGGTCCGACCAATGAGGAGATGATCACCGACATCTTCCGCTCATATGTGCGGTCCTACAAGGATCTGCCGCTCAATCTCTATCACATCCAGTGGAAGTTCCGCGACGAGATCCGCCCGCGCTTTGGCACCATGCGCTCCCGCGAATTCCTCATGAAGGACGCCTATTCCTTCGATCTGGACAAGGACGAGGCCGTCAAGGCCTACAACCGCATGTTCGTGGCCTATCTGCGCACCTATTGGCGTATGGGCCTGACGGCAATCCCGATGCGAGCCGAAACCGGCCCTATCGGCGGCGATCTCTCCCATGAGTTCATCGTGCTGGCCGATACTGGCGAAAGCGGCGTGTTCTGCCATGCCGACATGCTCGACAAGCCGATTCCCTCCGCCGACACGGACTTCATGAGCGATCTTTCCGGCATCGTCGCCGATTGGACCTCGCTCTATGCCGCCACTGAAGACATGCACGACGAAGCCGATTTCGCCGCAAAAGTGCCGGAGGACAAGCGGATCGCTGCCCGCGGCATCGAGGTGGGCCAGGTCTTTTATTTCGGCACCAAATATTCCGATCCCATGGGCGCCAAGGTTACGGGGTCGGACGGCAAGGACGTTGCAGTCCACATGGGCTCGTACGGCATCGGACTGACCCGGCTCGTACCGGCCATCATCGAAGCCAGCCACGATGAAAGCGGCATCATCTGGCCCGTCTCGGTCGCACCCTTTGAGGTTACCCTCATCAATCTCAAATCCGGCGATGCTGAATGCGACGCGGCCAATGAAAAGCTCTATAGCCAGCTGCAGGCCGCCGGCATCGACGCGCTCTATGACGACCGCTCCACGGGGGCCGGCCAGAAGTTCGCAACATCGGACCTTATCGGCATTCCCTTCCAGCTTATCGTCGGCCCGCGCGGACTCGCTTCGGGCGAGGTTGAAATCAAGCACCGCAAGTCTGGCGAACGCGAAACCATCGGTATCGAAGACGCGGTTTCCCGCCTGAAAGCGCTCATCGAGCCTGAACGCAGGGACAACGCTTGACCTCCGTCGACGCCGCCCGGCAGCAAAAGGGAACGCGCCCGTTTTCACGGTTTGAGTGGATGGTGTCCGGCCGCTACCTGCGGGCACGCCGCAGCGATGCGTTCATTTCCGTCATTGCTGCCCTGACCATGATCGGCATCGCCATCGGCGTTGCCACCCTGATCGTGGTCATGAGCGTCATGAACGGCTTCCGCGACGAACTCCTGTCCAAGATTCTGGGTCTGAACGGCCATTTCACGGCCTTTCCCATCGAAGAGACCTTTGACGATTACGAGGCGGTTCGCGATCGGCTGGAGGGTGTCGATGGCGTCGTTTCCGCAGTGGCATTTGTTGAGGGACAGGCACTCGTCACCGGCACCTACAACTCCACTGGCGCAAACGTACGCGGCATGACGCTCGCCGACATCGAAAAGCTGCCTTTGCTTTATTCGAGCGCGATTGCCGGCGGCTGGGACGACTGGGATGATCTTCAGGGCGTCGCCATCGGTGGACGCATGGCGTCCCAGCTTGGCGTCACGGTGGGCGACACGATAACCATCGTCACCCCCGACGGTCCGCGCACCCCGCTCGGCTCGACTCCGCAGATCCGTTCCTATCCGGTCAATGTCGTCTTCGATGTCGGCATGGTGGAGTTTGATTCCCTGTTCATCTTCATGCCCATCCGCGCCGCGCAGAATTATTTCCGCCTCTACGAGGACCGGCTGCGTGACGGCATGGAAGAACCCGACATCATGGCCAGCGACGCGGAAATCGACGCGACCTACGAACGCATCTATACAGCGACTGCGGTCGAGGTCTTCCTCAACGACCCCGACGCGACCTGGGACATGCAGCTCGAACTCGAGCAAGCCGCGGGCCGCCCGATGGTTTTTACAGATTGGCAGCGGCGCAACGCCACGTTCTTTTCGGCGCTGCAGGTCGAGCGTGTGGTGATGTTCACCATCCTCTCGATGATCGTTCTGGTCGCCGCTTTCAATATCATCTCCAGCCTCGTGATGCTGGTGAAGGACAAGGGGGCCGATATTGCCGTACTGCGCACGATGGGCGCCACACGGTCCTCGATCATGCGCATCTTCTGCATCACCGGAACGGCCATCGGCTTTATCGGAACCATTGCCGGCTTCCTGCTCGGCCTGGTTCTGGCAGTCAACGCCGAAGCCATCAGGGCCTGGGTATCGAACGTCATCGGCGTGGCGCTGTTCCCGCCCGAGGTCTTCATGCTTTCCCAGCTCCCCTCGCGCGTCGATGCGGTCGAAGTGACGGTGGTGCTTGTCATGGCGCTCGGACTGTCCTTCCTCGCTACGCTCTATCCCGCCTGGCGCGCGGCCCAATACGATCCGGTGGAGGCGCTGCGCTATGAGTGATGTGCTTCTCGAACTCAAGGATGTCCGCCAGACCTATGGCGATGGGGCAGGGGCCGTACACGTTCTCAAGGGGGCCGATCTCACGGTCCGTCGGGGCGAAATCATCGCCCTCATCGCTCCGTCGGGCGCCGGAAAGTCCACTCTGCTTCATATCTGCGGCTTGCTCGAACGTCCAACGGCCGGAGATGTCGATATCGACGGCGAACGAACGGCCAAACTGGCTGATCGCCAGCGCACGCTCCTCCGCCGCCACCTCATCGGCTATGTGTACCAGTTCCACCACCTGCTTCCCGAATTCAGCGCGCTGGAAAACGTCACCATGCCGCAACTTATTGCCGGCGAAAGTCAGCGCGACGGCGATCAGCGCTCAAAGGCGCTGCTCGATGCCATGGGCATCGGTCACCGCACCACGCACCGGCCGGCCGAGCTTTCGGGCGGCGAGCAACAGCGTGTCGCCATCGCGCGCGCCGCGGCCAACCGGCCCAGCCTCATTCTGGCCGACGAGCCCACCGGCAATCTCGACCCGGCGACCTCCGATACTGTGTTCTCCGCCCTTGCCGAACTGATCCGCCAGCAAAATGCCGGCTGCATCATCGCCACGCACAATCACGACCTCGCCCGCAAGGCAGACCGCATCGTCACGATTGTCGAAGGCCGTATCCAGCCCGCGACCCTCTGAGCCGGACTTGATAGACGCGTCTGCTCTCCATTGCGACCCCGGGCCTGGCTCCCGGGGGCCAGCAGTCCCTCCACGATCAGCAAGCCCTTTGGAACCGCCGTCCTCGACCACGGCATCGGCTTCATCGCCAGCGTCGACAGCGGCCGTTTCCTCGGGAGCGCGATTCACCAATTCGCCCCCAAGGTCGATACTCCCCTCTGGCCTAAATGACTGATGCCACCACCTGCCTGGAAAGACTTTCTTAACTACCGTCACCGCCCGCCTGTGAACTTTGTGGACAAGAACAAAACCAGAATATATAAGAACAAACCATAAACACTGTGCAACGGAGGCTTCCATGCTCGATTTCGTCAAGGATTTCATGGCTCTGGTTTCGCTCACGGCCTTTGGTGGCGTGACACTGGTTTATCTCGATATGATGCCCTATCTCGTCTGATTCCCGCCTGTGCATAAGCCGCCCTTGAGGTGGTATCGCGCGGCCTGGAATGGCACAAAGACAGTCCAGCATCTTCGGGTAGCTCACAATGTCCGGTCCCGGTTTCGTCCATCTCCACGTCCATTCGGCCTTCTCCCTGCTTGAGGGAGCGTTGCCGCTTGGCACCATACTGGATTTGGCCAAGTCGGACGGACAGCCCGCCATCGGCATTGCAGACACCAACAATCTGTTCGGTGCACTGGAGTTTTCCGAAAAGGCGTCTGGCAAGGGCATTCAGCCAATCATCGGCTGCGAGTTGGCACTCGATTTCGGCGCCGACGCCGACAAGCCGTCCGACCGCGTCAATCTGGGCAAAGGTTCGGTCGTCCTCATCGCCGCTGATGCCGGTGGATTTGCCAACCTCTCCGAACTCGTCTCGAGAGCCTATCAGGAAGGCTGTGACGGACGAACCGCGATCCATATCGACTGGCTGGTCGATAATGCGCAGGGCCTGCTCTGCCTGACAGGCGGTCCGGAGGGGGCCATAGATCCCTACCTGGCCGCCGGGCTGGACGTTCAGGCTGAAGCGCGGCTGTCGGTTCTTCATCGGGTGTTTGGCGACCGGCTCTATGTTGAAATCCAGCGCCACGACCGGGCATTGGAGAACGCTGTCGAACCGCGTCTGATCGATCTTGCCTATGCCCTCGATCTGCCGCTTGTCGCCACAAACGAACCCTACTTCCCCAAGCAGGACGATTACGATTCCCATGACGCCCTGCTGGCCATCGCCGCCGGCTCCGTCGTGGCGCAAACCGAGCGTCGCCGGCTCTCCGATCAGCACTATTTCAAGACGCGCGAGGAAATGATCGCGCTGTTTTCCGACCTGCCCGAGGCGCTGGAAAACACTGTCGAGATAGCCCAGCGCTGCAGCTATCGCCCGCGCACCCACGATCCCATTCTGCCCAAATTCGCCGCCGCCGATGGGGTAGGTGAGGAGGAGGCTGTCGCCGCTGAAGGCGAGGAGTTGGCGCGCCAGGCCCGCGAGGGCCTCAAGATGCGCCTTGCCGATTATGGCCACGCCCCCGAACGCACGACCCAGGAATACGAGGACCGCCTCGAGTTCGAGATCAAGGTGATCCGGGACATGAAGTTCCCGGGCTATTTCCTTATCGTTGCCGACTTTATCAAATGGGCCAAGGCCCATAACATTCCCGTCGGTCCCGGCCGCGGCTCCGGCGCGGGCTCGCTCGTGGCCTATGCGCTCACCATCACGGACCTCGATCCGCTGCGCTACAATCTGCTCTTCGAACGCTTTCTCAATCCCGAGCGCGTCTCGATGCCGGACTTTGACATCGATTTCTGCCAGGAGCGCCGCGAAGAGGTCATCCGCTACGTTCAGGACAAATACGGCTACGAGCAGGTCGCCCAGATCATCACCTTCGGAACCCTGCAACCCCGCGCCGCGCTGCGCGATGTGGGCCGCGTTCTTCAGATGCCTTATGGCCAGGTCGACCGCATCTGCAAGCTGGTCCCCAACAATCCTGCCAATCCGGTAACCCTGGCGCAGGCGATAAACGACGAGCCGCGCCTGCAGATGATGCGCGACGAGGACGAGACAGTCGCCGAACTGCTGCGCATCGCCGGCAAGCTCGAGGGCCTGTTCCGCCACGCCTCGACCCACGCCGCCGGTATCGTGATCGGCGATCGTCCGCTGCAAAAGCTGCTGCCGCTCTATCGCGATCCGCGCTCGGATATGCCGGTCACCCAGTATAACCTCAAATGGGTCGAACCGGCCGGGCTCGTGAAGTTCGACTTTCTTGGCCTCAAGACGCTGACCACGATCCGCTACGCGGTCGAAATGGTCAGGGAAACTGGTGTCGAACTTGACATCGACGCCATCCCGCTCGAGGACGCACCGACCTATAAGCTCTACGCCGATGGCGACACCTACGGCATCTTCCAGTTTGAAAGTCCCGGCATGCGCCGCGCGTTGGTCGAGCTCAAGCCCGACCGCATCGAAGATCTGATCGCCATGAACGCGCTCTATCGGCCCGGCCCGATGGACAATATCCCGAGCTTCATTCACCGCAAGCACGGCCGCGAGGACGTCGAATACCCTCACGAAACCCTCGCCGCGGTCCTCGATGAAACCTATGGCATCATCGTCTATCAGGAACAGGTGATGCAGATCGCCCAGTTGCTGTCGGGCTATTCGCTGGGCGAGGCCGACATGCTGCGCCGCGCCATGGGCAAGAAGATCAAGGCGGAGATGGACAAGCAGCGTGTCCGTTTCCAGGAAGGCGCCATCCGCAACGGCATCAAGAAGGGCCAGGCCGATACGATCTTCGACCTGCTCGCCAAGTTCGCCAATTACGGCTTCAACAAGAGCCACGCCGCCGCCTACGCCTGGGTCTCCTACCAGACGGCCTATCTCAAGACCCATTACCCAGAGCAGTTCTATGCAGCGTCCATGACGCTTGACATGGCTCAGACCGACAAGCTGTCCGATTTCCGCCGCGAGGCGCAGAAAAAGGGCATCGAAGTCGTTCCTCCGTGCATCAATCGCTCGGAAGTCAATTTCTCGGTACGCGACGGCCGCATTCTCTATTCGCTCTGTGCCGTAAAGGGCGTAGGCCGCAACGTCGCCGAACACATCGTCGAGATACGCGGTAACCGCCCCTTCAAGGACCTGGCCGATTTCGCCTCCCGTATCGATCCCAAGATCATCAATAAGCGGACGTTGGAGACTCTCATCAACGCGGGCGCCTTTGATCAGCTCAACAAGCGCCGTGAGCAGCTGGTCGAGGTCATCGATACCATCGTCAACACCGCCCAGCGCGAGACCAGCGGCCGGGCCGATGGTATCGTGGATATGTTTGCGTCCAGCCAACCCCAGGCCATCACGCCGCCAGAACATGTCGCCCCCTGGAGCCTGACGGAACGCCTGGCCCGCGAACACGCCGCCATCGGTTTTTATCTCTCCGCTCACCCGCTCGATGACTACAGTGAATTGTTTGAAAAGCTCCGCGTCCAGCAATGGGCCAGCTTCGAGCGCGCCGCGCGAAACGGCGCCGTGGCCGGGCGCCTCGCCGGAACGCTGATTTCGCGTCAGGATCGTCGCACCCGCAAGGGTTCGACAATGGCCATCATGATGTTTTCCGATCCCAGCGGGTCTTTCGAATGCATCGCCTTTTCCGAGCAGATCAATGATTTCGGCCGCTGGCTTGAGCCCGGAAAGTCCATTGTGCTCGAAGTCGGCGCCGATTCACGCCCTGACGGCGTGCGGCTGCGTCTGATCAATTGCGAACCCATCGACGCTTCGGTCGAAAAGCTCGGCCGCCGCATGACGATCTTCGCCGGCAATGAGCGGTGCCTCGGCCCCATCAAGTCCCAGCTCCAGCCGGGCGGGGAAGGGGTGGTCAGCCTCGTTCTGGTCCGCGACGAGGGCGAGCGAGAGTATGAAATCGAGCTTCCGGGCCAGTTTCGTCTCACGCCACAACTGGCTGGCGGGCTCAAGGCCATTAGCGGCGTGGTCGATGTGCGCTTGAACTAGCCGGTAGCGCTTGCCATATGGGCGGGGCTGCTATATAGCCCGCAGCGTCAAATCCACATGCAAAGGCGGGCCTGTGCTTTAAACAGGTCCATCCGGTGGCGGGTCTCCGCCTCTTTTCCTTTGCAGAGGCATAACCGGTAAAGGAGTATACCAGATGGCATTGCCAGATTTTTCCATGCGTCAACTGCTTGAGGCCGGCGTTCACTTCGGCCACCAGAAGCACCGCTGGAACCCCAAGATGGAACGCTACATTTTCGGCGTCCGTAACGACATTCACATTCTCGATCTGAGCCAGACCGTTCCGGCTCTCTATCGCGCCCTGCAGCTTATCAGCGACACGGTTGCCGATGGCGGCCGCGTGCTCTTCGTTGGCACCAAGCGCCAGGCTGCGCCGCTCGTCGCGGAAGCCGCACGCCAGAGCGCCCAGTATTACGTCAACTCGCGCTGGCTCGGCGGCATGCTGACCAACTGGCAGACAATTTCGAACTCGATCGCCCGTCTGCGCGAGCTTGAATCGCTCCAGGCAGAAGGCGCCACTGGCCTGACCAAGCGTGAGCGTCTGCAGCGCAGCCGTGAGCAGGAACGCCTCGAGCGTGACCTTGGCGGCATCAAGGACATGGGCAACATCCCCAATCTGATGTTCGTCATCGACACCAACAAGGAAGCCAACGCGATCAAGGAAGCCCGCCGTCTGGGCATCCCCGTCGTTGCCATCGTCGACACCAATTGCGATCCCGACATCGTCGATTACGCGATCCCGGGCAATGACGATGCCGCGCGTGCCCTTGAGCTGTACCTGTCGCTGGTCTCCAAGGCCGCAATCGACGGTATCGCCCGCTCGTCCTCGTCGATGGGCCGCGATATCGGTGCTTCCGAGGAAGTGCTCGAAGAGCCTGCCCTTGAAGCCGAGCCCGCTGCTGAACAGCCGGCCGAAGGTGAAACCGCGCAGGCATAATTGCCCGCGCGTCATCTCTCCGACACGTATTTATCATTATCCGTGCCCATGATCCCGCGCCGCCCGGCGCGGGACTTGGGGCAGACAAAGAGGTATCGAGATGTCAATCAGTGCAGCAGACGTGAAACAGCTCCGCGAAATGACCGGCGTGGGCATGATGGACTGCAAGAAGGCGCTCACCGAAACCAATGGCGACATCGAAGCGGCAATCGATTGGCTGCGCTCGAAGGGCCTTGCCAAGGCTGCAAAGAAGGCAGACCGCGTCGCCGCTGAAGGCCTTGTTGGTGTTGCCGTTGAAGGCAACCGCGCCGCTATCGTCGAAATCAATTCTGAAACCGACTTCGTTGCCCGCAACGAACAGTTCCAGGGTATCGTCCGCAATGCCGCCAAGCTGGCGCTGGACGTCAATGGCGACGTTGATGCGCTGGCCGCAGCCCCGTTCCCCGGCACCGGTCGCACCGTTTCCCAGGAGTTGACCGAAGCCATCGCCAAGATCGGTGAAAACATGACCCTGCGCCGCGCAGCCGTCATGGAAGTCGCCGAAGGCGCCATCGGCAGCTATGTCCACTCCTCGATTTCGGAAGGTCTGGGCCGCATCGGCGTGCTCGTCGGTCTGGAATCAGCTGGCGACAAGGCAAAGCTCACGGCTCTGGGCCGCCAGATCGCCATGCACGTTGCGGCCACCAAGCCGCTGTCGCTGTCCTCTGAGGATCTTGATCCCGAGGCTGTCGAGCGCGAGCGTGCCGTGTTCTCCGAACAGGCGCGTCAGTCCGGCAAGCCCGACAACATCATCGAAAAGATGGTCGAAGGCCGCATCCGCAAGTACTACGAGGAAGTGACCCTTCTGGCCCAGACTTTCGTGATTGACGGCGAGAACACTGTCGAACAGGCCGTCAAGAACGCCGAAGCCGATGTTGGCGCCCCGATCAAGGTCGCCGGCTACGTGCTCTTCGCTCTCGGCGAAGGCATCGAAAAGCAGGAATCGGACTTCGCAGCCGAGGTTGCCGCCGCTGCGGGCACCGCGTAACGTAACCGAAATTTTTTCGGATTCGTTGTCGCAATAAGCTCGAAAGCGGGACACCTTTATGTCCAGAACCGGCTATTCACGCGTCTTGCTAAAGGTCTCCGGCGAAGCCCTCGCCGGAGACCAATCATATGGAATCGAGCCTGAATTTCTCAATTCCATCGCCCGCCAGATCGTTGATCTGGCGCGCGCGGGTATGCAGGTCGCCATCGTCATTGGCGGCGGCAATATTTTCAGGGGCATGGCCGTGGCCGCCAAGGGCGGCGATCGGGTGATCGGCGATCACATGGGGATGCTGGGCACCGTCATCAATTCCCTGGCTCTGGGCGATGCCATCCGCAGGGCAGGGGGCCGCTCGCACGTTTTCTCGTCGGTTTCCATGCCCTCGATCTGCGACACCTTCACCCAGCGCGCCGCGATTGCCGCGCTTGAGGGCGGCGCTACCGTGATTTGCGCCGGTGGTACGGGCAATCCGTTTTTCACCACCGATACCGCCGCCGCGCTCAAGGCCATCGAATTGCGCTGCGATGTGCTTTTGAAGGGCACCAAGGTCGACGGTGTGTATTCCGCCGATCCTGAAAAAGACCCCTCCGCCACAAGGTTTGACGCCATCTCCCATGAGGAGGCGATTGCCCAGGACCTTCGGGTCATGGATACGGCCGCATTTGCTCTTGCGCGCGACAATGGCTTGCCGATAATCGTCTATGCCTTGTCGGACAAGGAAGGTCTGGTGGGCGTTCTGGATGGACGGACACCGAGCACGCGTGTCGGCTGACGCCGCGCGCTTTGATTGTAAAAATGACATGATCGTTTGACCGATTGGTCAGACGACTGCGGGCCGAACCGCCCAGCAGACGACCGGGAGAAAACTTGATGTCCGAAGCGTTCTCACTCGAAAGCCTCCGCACGCGGATGAAAAAGTCCATCGAATCGATGAAGAGCGATCTCGCCGGCTTGCGGACCGGGCGGGCCAGCGCCAGCCTGCTCGAACCGATCATGGTCGATGCCTATGGCTCGATGATGCCGCTCAATCAGGTTGCCACGGTTTCCGTGCCCGAACCCCGCATGCTGTCGGTCCAGGTCTGGGACCGTTCGATGGCTTCAGCCGTTGACAAGGCAATCCGCGAATCCTCGCTGGGCCTCAATCCCATGGCCGAGGGCCAGATTATCCGCGTGCCGCTGCCCGAGTTGAACGAAGAGCGTCGCCGCGAACTCTCCAAAGTTGCCCATCAATATGCCGAGCAGGCGCGCGTGGCCGTCCGTCACGTACGCCGCGATGGCATCGAGCTGCTGCGCAAGCTCGAAAAGGATGGCGATATGGGCCAGGACGAAGCGCGCGCGGAAACCGACAAGGTTCAGAAGGCGACCGACGAAGCGATTGCTGAGATCGATCAGCTCGTGGCCGCCAAGGAACAGGAAATCATGCACGTTTAGGCGGGCGCCGGATTGGCTCCGGTCTGAGGAAACCGATGTCTACACATCCGGCAACAGTATCGATAGAGCCTCAGCGGGATCTCAAGATTCCGCGCCATATCGGCGTGATCATGGATGGCAACGGCCGCTGGGCGAAACAGCGCGGTCTGGGCCGCTCCGAAGGCCACAAGGCAGGCGTAGAAGCCGTGCGCCGTATCGTGGCCCTGGCCATCGATTACAACGTCCAATGCCTGACCCTTTTCTCGTTCTCGGCAGAAAACTGGCGCCGCCCGCCCGATGAAGTGCGCTTCATCTTCGGGCTTTTGCGCCGGTTCGTGGCCTCTGACCTCGAAACCCTCCACACGCAGAATGTGCGTATTCGCATCATTGGCGATCGTGAAGGACTGGACCGCGGCCTGCGCAGCATCATCGACGACGTCGAAGCGCGCACACTCGGCAATACCGGGCTCGACCTGATCATCGCCTTCAACTACGGCGCCAAGGTCGAGATCGTAAACGCCACGCGGGCTATTGCGCGCAAGGTGGCCGCCGGTGAACTCAGGCCAGACGAAATCGATGAGGCGACCATCGACCGTCATCTCGACACCTCCGGGCTGCCCGATCCGGATCTCATCCTGCGCACCAGCGGCGAGATGAGGCTGTCCAATTTCCTGCTCTGGCAATCCGCCTATGCCGAACTCGTCTTTGTCGAGGAGAACTGGCCCGATTTCGACGAATCGGTTTTCGTCCGCGCGCTCAAGTCCTACACTGAGCGCGACAGACGGTTTGGCGGTATCAGGACGTGACGGAAAAAAAGGGTAGGGCGACGGCAATTTACGCAAAGCTTTGGCCTTTCGGACCGGATCTTCTTCCGCGTCTGCTCTCGGCCATCGTCCTTATTCCCCTCACCGCCATTGCGCTTGTTGCCGGCTGGATACCCTTCGCGCTCCTGATTGCACTGGTCATGGCCGGCGCCTATCGCGAATGGGAAGCCATGATCACCGGGCGGCAGTCAGCCTGGCCCGCCGTATTCTTCATGGGGCTGATCGCGATTGCCGCAATCGGCCATCCCATGAACGGGGCGTGGACCAGTGCCATCGTTTTCGGCATCGCCATCGTTCTTGCCCTTTTCATCAAGGCGCCCAATCGTCATTGGCGCATCAGCGGAATCGTCTTTTTCGGCTTCGCCACGGTCGCCTTTCTCGCCATTCGGGGCAGTTCCGCAGTCGGCATCTGGGCGGGCGTCTTCCTTGTATCGATCGTCTGGATGACTGACATCGGCGCCTATTTCATCGGCCGCATCGTTGGCGGAACCAAACTGTCCCCGGACGTCTCACCGTCCAAGACCTGGTCAGGCGCGGCCGGCGGGTTGTGTGCGGGTACGCTGAGCGGCATCGCTGTCTGGTTTCTCGCCGGCTGGATGCTCGATACGCCCTCGCCTTTCGCCATCGGCCTGCTGATTTCCGTCGTCGTCTCGATTTCCGGCCAGTTGGGCGATCTGGCCGAAAGTGCGGTAAAGCGTCGCTTCGCCGTCAAGGACAGCGGTGACATTATCCCCGGCCACGGCGGCCTTATGGACCGTATCGACAGCCTGACATCGGCCGGCATCGTACTGTGGTGCATCGGGTTGGCCAATCGCGGGCTCGGTGCGGTACCACAAGGCATCCTGTTCTGGTAGAACGCCAGTTCGACACATTGGGCAGCCATAGCCCGCCATCGCCTGAGATGGCATCGTTCTAAAGGGATTTCGATGATCAGTGAACTTCCGTTCTTCCTGAACTACATCATACCCTTCCTTGCCGTTCTGACGGTCATCGTCTTCGTCCATGAGATGGGCCACTACCTCGTGGCGCGCTGGAATGGAGTGGCGATCGATGCCTTTTCGATCGGCTTCGGTCCCGAACTGTTCGGCTGGAACGACAAGCGCGGCACGAGATGGCGCATCGCGGCCTTTCCGCTCGGCGGCTACGTCAAGTTCACCGGCGATATGAATGCCGCCAGCATGCCCGACCCCGATGCCGAAAAATTCGATCCGGCCATCCGGCCCCACCTGTTCGCCAACAAGTCGGTCTTCCAGCGCATGGCCGTCGTGGTCGCCGGACCTGTGGCAAATTTCTTGCTCACCTTCCTGATTCTCTACGCCATGCTGCTCGGTTACGGGCGGCTGACGCTCGATCCGGTGGTGGGCGACGTCATCGCCGATTCGCCGGCGGCCATGGCAGGCCTTCAATCGGGCGACCGCTTCCTTTCGGTTGATGGCTACGACATTCGCGGCTTCGAGGACGTCCAGAGAATCGTCTCGACCGCGCCCGAACGCACTGTGCCCATGGTCATCGAGCGCGATGGGGAGCAGGTGAGCCTGTCTCTGATCCCGCGCAGCGAAACCACCACCACCCGCTTCGGCCGCGAGCTCAAGGTGGGTCGCATGGGTGTCACACGCGATGTTGGCGAGGGCGACATCGTGCTCTACCGCCCCGGGCCGCTGGAAGCGGTCGGCATGACGTTCGAGGAAATCTCTTTCATCATCGACCGGACGCTCAATTTCCTCGGTGATATTTTCATCGGTCGCGCCGATCTCGATCAGGTGGCCGGACCGGTCGGCATGGCTCAGGTCTCCGGGGAGGTCGCCACCCTGGGCCTGTTAGCATTGGTTAACCTTACGGCACTTTTATCGCTAAATATCGGCATAATTAACCTGTTCCCAGTCCCGATGTTGGATGGTGGTCACCTGATGTACTACCTCTACGAGGCTGTGCGCGGCCGCCCCCTGAGCCAGCGCGTTCAGGAAATCGGGTACCGCATAGGCTTTGCCCTGGTGTGTACGCTGATGGTTTTCACGCTGATCAACGATCTGGTCTGAAGCAGGGCCAGCGGCCGGCCAGCACGTGGTATCAAGGGGTTAGCAAGTGTTGCACGAATACATGAGTGGCCATCTTTTGGCCGCAGGGCAGGGGGTTTCACCTTGCTCGTCGAGTAAAAACAGGTAAAACCTGTCATCGGAGTATGGGGGAATCCACGTCTTGAGACGATTCCCGGTCCAAGTCTCAAAGGGCAAGCAAGAACAATCATGATGAAATCAGCCAAGCTTTTGCACAGCGTCCTCCTCGCCATGGCGCTTTTCACCTTTGCGCCTTTCATCGGAAGTGCTGCGCTGGTTCTGAGTGTTTCGCCTGCACACGCCCAGGTCGCTGAAGGAACCGAAGTCTCCGCGATCGGGTTTGACGGCAACAGCCGTTTCAATGACAATCAGCTTTCGGCTATGGTCGATGTGGCTGCGCGCCGGGTGTACACACAGGCCGGCATTGCCAACGACATCCAGACCATCCAGGCCGCCTATACCCAGGCTGGCTATTCCAACGTCACTGTGACCTCGAGCACCGAGCCGACCGATGATGGTCGGGTTCGTGTTTTCTTCCAGGTCAACGAAGGTGATCGCGCAGGCATTGCAGCGATCAATTTCACCGGCAACAATTCCATCAGCTCGATGGTGCTCAAGGGCGTCGTTACCACCAAGGAAACCCACATTTTCAGCTGGCTGTTCCGTGACGATCTCTACAGCGAGGATCGCCTTGCCGTCGATCGCGAGCGTATCCGGCTCTATTACGCCAATCGTGGTTTCCCCGATGCGCGCGTGCTGTCCTCGGTCGCCGAGTTTGACGCTGACCGCAACGCCTACTTCATCAACTTCACTGTTGAAGAAGGCCAGCGCTACGACTTCGGCAACATCGCCATCGAAACCTCGATTCCGGGCCTCGATGCAGACGCCCTGCGCGGCGGCATCAGCACCGGCTCGGGTAGCCGTTATTCGCTGTCTGACCTCAGTGAGTCCACGTCCGAGCTTGCGGTGCGTGCGACCAATCAGGGTTATCCCTTTGCCGAGGTTCGCCCGCGCATCGATCGCGATATCAACAACAACATCTTCAACGTCACCTATCTGGTCGATGAAGGACCGCGTGTTTACGTCGAGCGCATCAATATCACCGGCAACACCAAGACCCGTGACTTTGTCATTCGTCGTGAATTCGATTTCGCCGAAGGCGATCCGTTCAACCGCGCGCTGGTGACCAAGGGTCGTGCCAATATCGAGGCTCTGGGCTTCTTCTCCTCGGTGCAGGTCACTTCCGCCCCCGGCAGCGCTCCGGACCGCGTCATTCTCAACGTTTCGGTTGTTGAACGCAGCACGGGTGATTATGGTGTCGGTGCGGGCTATTCCACACGCGATGGTATTTTCGGCGAGATTTCGCTCACCGAGCGCAACTTCCTCGGACGTGGTCAGTATCTTCGCATTGCCCTGGGTCGTTCGGAAAATGGCGAAACCTATGACTTCAGCTTCACCGAGCCGCGGTTCATGGGTCTGCGTATCTCCGCTGGTGTAGATGCCTATCGGCGCGTGACGGTTGAAGGTTCGACCTTCTCCTATGGCACCGAAACCACTGGCGGTCAGCTCCGCTTCGGTCTGCCGGTCGCCCAGGACCTGACGCTCACCACGCGTCTCGGTCTTGAGCAGGTGACATTCACCGATGATGACGCTCCTTTTGCCCCAGGCTACATTGGCGGAACGCGCGATCGTCTGACGCTTGGTTACACGCTGACTTACGACACGCTCGACAATCAGCAGCGTCCTACCGAGGGCATGATTCTCTCCTTCTCGCAGGATTACACGACGCTCACCGCCGACTTCCTCAAGACCGAAGTCAGGGCGCGCGTTTACTACCCGCTCTGGGAAGAAATGGGCGTCGTTGGCAGCTTGCGTGGCCAGGCCGGCACGATCACTGATCTTGGTGGCAGCGGTATCCACCCCACCGACACCTTCCAGCTGGGCCCCAACCTTGTCCGTGGCTATCGCTTCGGTGGCATGGGTGCTCGTGCAGCCGGAACCGGTGATGCGCTGGGTGTTCTCTCCTATGCCGGGCTGTCCGCTGAGATCGACTTCCCGCTGCCGTTCCTGCCCGAAAACTGGGGCCTGCGTGGCGCGGTCTGGGGTGATGTTGGCTGGATCGATGGCATTCCGGCTGGCGGATACGAAACAGCTGCCGGCATCGGCAACCCGCTCAAGTCCTCGGTCGGCGGCTCGCTGATCTGGGAATCGCCGCTGGGGCCGCTGCGGGGTGACTTTGCCCATGTGATCGAGCCCGACACTTTCGATCGCACTCAGGTGTTCCAGCTGACGCTTTCGACTCTGTTCTAAATCGTCCGCCCTTATTGAAAAAACGGAAACCGCGGCGTATCAGAGCCGCGGTTTCTTTTTCAGGCGCAGCAATGATCGATCCCCGATTTCACGAGTGCACTGGCCCGCTACGTCTGTCCGACCTGCTCAGTGCCGCTGGTCATCCCGCGTTGGCAGGCAATTTGGCCACGGACCCAACGATCGAAGGGGCCAGCGACCTGGCCGACGCCAGTGCTTCGAGCATTTCGTTTGCCGCCAGCAAATCCTATTCCGACCAGTTGGCTCGCAGTGGGGCAGGGGCCGTTCTGGTCACGCCCGAGCTCGAAGCGTCTGTGGCGGGCCATGCCACGGCAATCGTCTGCGACAAGCCCTACGATGTCTTCGTGGACATCCTCAACGTCTTCTACCCCGACGACAGCGCAGCTATAATCCGCGCCTCAATGCGCGCCGAGCCCGTCCCCCTTATTGAGCCCGGCGTGACGCTCGCCGCCAACGTTGCCGTCGGCGCCGGGGCTCAGATCGGCACGGGCACCGTCATCGGCGCCAACACCTCGATCGGCGCGGGCGTAACCATCGGCCGAAATTGCGTCATCGGCTCCAACGTTTCGATCGAGTGCGCCCATCTGGGCAATGAAGTCGTCATTCAGCCTGGCGTGGTCATCGGCGCGGAAGGATTCGGGTTCCAGTTGCGCTCGGACCGGCATCGTAAGATCCCCCAGCTCGGACGCGTCATCATTCAGGACCGTGTGGAACTCGGTGCCAACACCACCGTGGATCGCGGGACGCTTGGCGATACGGTCATCGGTGAGGGCTCCAAGATCGACAATCTCGTCCAGGTAGGCCACAACTGTCGCATCGGTCGCAATTGCGTCATTTCAGGCATGTGTGGCTTGTCCGGTTCGACCATCCTTGAAGATGGGGTCGTTATGGGGGGCGGCGCGGGCACCGCGGGGCATCTGCGGCTGGGCGCCAACACGCTGGTTCTTGCCCGTTCCGGCGTTACCCACAGCTTTCCCTCTGGCTCCAATATTGCCGGGGCGCCTGCGCAGGATGTAAAGATGTGGAAGCGGGAAATCGTAGCAATAAGACGGTTATCAAAAGGGGATAAGACTTGAGTACCCTCAGTACTGATACGGCCAAGCAGGCCACCGAACTCTCCACTATGGAGATCGACGCCGTCCTCAATGCTCTTCCGCACCGTTACCCATTTTTGATGATCGACCGCATCATCGAAATCGACGGCGACGATTCGGCCATCGGCATCAAGAACGTCACGTTCAATGAGCCGCAGTTCCAGGGGCACTTCCCCGGCGAGCCTATTTTCCCCGGCGTACTGATCATCGAGGGAATGGCACAGACCGCTGGCGCCATCGTGATCAATCTCGAGAACAAGTCCGGTGACAAGCACATCGTCTACCTTTTGACGATCGACGCCGTGAAGTTCCGCAAGCCCGCCAAGCCTGGCGACAAGCTTGAATATCACATCAAGAAAATTCATCGCCGCAAGACGGTCGGACGCTATGAAGCAAAGGCCATCGTGAACGGCGTCGTCGTTGCCGAGGCCGAAATCGGTGCGATGATCGTCAAGGAACAAGCGTGACCTCATCCATCCATCCCACAGCTATCGTCAGCGACACGGCAAAGCTGGGCGAGAACGTCGAAATCGGTCCCTATTGCATTGTGGGCGGCGATGTCTCCATCGGTGACGGCGCCAAGCTGGTCTCCCATGTGTCCATCGACGGCCGTACTGCAGTCGGCGCCCGAACGACGATCTATCCCTTTTCGTCCATCGGGCATCCGCCGCAGGACCTCAAGTTCGAGGGCGAGCCGAGCACGGTTTCGATCGGTGACGATTGCGTGCTGCGCGAGTATGTGACCATCAATCCCGGCACCGCCGGCGGCGGCATGGAAACCAGGGTTGGCAACAATTGCCTGCTTATGGTCGGCGTCCACATCGCCCACGATTGCCGCGTCGGCAACCACGTGGTCATGGCCAATCAGGCGTCCCTGGCGGGCCATTGCGTGGTCGACGACTACGTTCGGTTCGGCGGCATCTGCGGCGTTCATCAATTCGTCCGCATCGGCGCTCATGCCTTTGTCGGCGCCATGTCATTTGTCGAAAACGACGTAATTCCCTACGGTTCGGTGCTTGGCAATCGTGCCTATCTCGGTGGCTTGAACCTGGTCGGGCTCAAGCGCCGCAAGTTCGACCGGGAATCGATCCACGCCCTGCGGGCCGCCTATCGCATGATCTTTTCGAGCGAGGGCACTCTGCGCGAGCGCATTGAGGACGCCGCCGAAATATTCGAGGGCGAAGCGCTCGTTGAGGAAGTGATCGAATTCATCCGCAAGCCGTCCGAGCGCGCGCTCTGCATGCCTCGCAACGGCACGCCAGCCGAGCAATGACCGCTCCCGGCCGATTGGCGCTGGTCGCCGGATCGGGCGATCTTGTACCCCAGGCCATTGCGGCCGCGCGGGACGCCGGGTGGGAAATCCGCGTTCTTGCGCTCCATCCACGCGCTGATCTGGAGGACGAGGATCCCTTCCAGATCAAGGTCTCCCGTCCCGATCAGGTCCTGCGCGAAATCCGCCGATTCAAGGCCACCCACGTCTGCGCCGTCGGCGGCATGCACATGTCCGACCGCGAGCGCGAAACCTTCGCTGAATTTGCGGGCGACAAGGACGCCACCTCCAAGGGTGACAGCAAGCTCTCCCAACTGGGCGCGACCCTGCTCAAGATGTTGGGCCTGCCCTTCATCGGCGTCCACGAGATCGTTTCCGACCTACTCGCACCCGAAGGCCAGATGGGCGCAGTCCCAGCCCCCGGCGAGCTTCTCCGCACCGCCGAATTCGCCTTTGCCGCCGCCCGCAAGGCCGGAACGCTCGATCTGGGGCAGGCGCTTGTTGTTGCTGGAGCGCGAATTGTCGCCACCGAGGATATCGGTGGGACCGACGAACTCCTTATGCGGTGCGCTGTCTATCGCGAGCGGGGTCTGATCGGCAACGGTCGCGGTCACCTGGTTCTGGCCAAAACCTCAAAGCCGGGCCAACCCTTGCACGTCGATCTTCCCGCTATCGGGAAAGACACGGTCAAGCTCGCCCAAAAGGCCGGTGTCGAGGCCATTGTCGTCGAGACGGGCCGCACCCTGCTGATCGGGCGCCCCGAACTCATTTCCGCTGCCGATGCCGCTGGCATCGCGCTTGTTGGCATGATCGCACGCGATGACTGACGTTTTCATCCTCGCCGGCGAGGCCTCGGGCGATCGCATTGGCGCCAATCTGATCGTCGGCCTGCGCCGCGCGCGTCCCGATCTGTCCATCTCCGGCGTCGGTGGCGATGCCATGGAAGGCGAGGGGCTCTCCTCGCTCTTTCCCATCGACGATCTGGCGGTCATGGGCTATCGCGACGTCATTATGCGGCTTCCCCTGCTGCTGTGGCGGGCCCGCCAGGTCGTTTCTGCCGTCCTGCGGCAACAACCGGCCGCCGTGGTGCTGATCGACGCGCAGGTCTTCTCCAAGGTCGTGGCGCGCTCTCTGCGTAAACGCGGATATCAGGGCGCCATCATCCTCTACGTTGCCCCGGCCGTCTGGGCCTGGGGAGCTGAACGCGCCCGGAAGCTGTCCGGGATCTTCGATGAGGTGCTCAGCGTCCTGCCGTTCGAGCCCAGTGCCATGCGTGAGCTCGGCGGGCCGCAAACGGCCTATGTCGGGCACCCGGCGCTCGAACGATATCCCATGCGGCCACTCCAACCGGCCGCCGGTCCCATCCTGCTGCTGCCCGGCAGCCGCAGGGGCGAGATTATCCGCCACCTTCCCATGATGGCCGAAGTGGCGCAGCGTCTGTCGGCCCACCCGTCCGTGACCGGTTTCATTATTCTCGCCACCCGCTCGCAAGCCACCCGCATTTCGCGCATGGTCGCGCAATGGCCAATGCCGATCTCGGTTGTTCTCACCCCTGAGGATCGTCAGTCCGCCATCGCGCAAGCCGTCGCCGCGGTTGCCGTCAGCGGCACCGTCACGCTCGAACTCGCCCTCGCCGGAGTGCCCCACATCCTGACCTATGTCGCCGAAGGCGCTCAGGTGGCAATGTTCAAAAAGGCAACAACGCCCTTTATCGGTCTGCCCAATATCATCGCCGGAAAAGAGGTGGTCCCCGAAATCCTGTTCGCTCACAAGGGCGAACCGGGCAAACTGGCCGACGCCGCTTTGGCTCTGGTCGATGCACCACAGGCGCTGGCTGCCCAGGCAGACGACTTTCACAAGATCCGTGCCCTCATGGAAAAAGGGGCGCCGGAAGCGCCCCTTCAAGATCCTGTTCTAAGGATTCTCGCTTACACCTAGCGGCCCGAGATATCCACGTAATCGCGCATCGTCGCGCCGTTGTAGAGCTGACGCGGGCGCCCGATCTTCTTCTGCGGGTCGCCGATCATTTCCTTCCACTGGGCAATCCAGCCCACCGTGCGCGAGAGCGCAAAGATTGCGGTGAACATCGACGTGGGGAAGCCGATCGCATCGAGAATGATGCCCGAATAGAAGTCCACGTTCGGATACAGCTTGCGATCGACGAAATAGGGATCTTCGAGCGCGATCTTTTCGAGTTCCTGAGCAACCTGCAGCGTCGGGTTGTTTTCAACACCGAGCAGCCCAAGCACTTCGCGCGCTGATTCCTGCATCACCGCAGCCCGCGGATCGTAGTTCTTGTAGACCCGGTGCCCAAAACCCATCAGGCGGAACGGATCGTTCTTGTCCTTGGCCCGCTCGATGAACTCGGGGATGCGGTCCACCGTCCCGATCTGACGCAGCATGTTGAGCGCGGCTTCGTTCGCTCCGCCATGTGCCGGGCCCCAAAGGCACGCCACACCGGCAGCGATACAGGCAAACGGGTTTGCGTCGGACGAGCCCGACAGACGCACCGTCGAAGTCGAGGCGTTCTGCTCGTGATCGGCATGAAGCGTAAAGATGCGGTCCATCGCCTTGGCGACCACCGGATCGACCTTGTATTCCTCGGCCGGCACGGCAAAGCACATGTGCAGGAAGTTCGAGGCGTAGTCGAGGTCGTTGCGCGGATAAACGAAGGGCTGGCCCACCGAATATTTGTAAGCCATCGCGGCAATCGTCGGCAGCTTGGCGATCATCCGGATCGAAGCGATTTCGCGCTGTTCGGGGTCCGAAATATCGGTGGAGTCGTGATAGAAGGCGGCCATGGCGCCAACAACGCCGGTCACAATCGCCATCGGGTGCGCATCACGGCGGAACCCGCGATAGAAATAGTGCATCTGCTCATGCACCATGGTGTGGCGGGTCACCCGGTTCTCAAAATCTTTCAGTTCGGCTTTCGAAGGCAATTCGCCATAGAGCAGCAGATAACAGACCTCGATATACGAGCTTTTGTCGGCAAGCTGGTCGATGGGATAGCCGCGATAGAGCAACTCGCCCTTGTCGCCGTCGATATAGGTGATGGCGCTGTCACACGCTGCCGTCGATGTGAAGCCGGGATCGTATGTAAACATGCCGGTCTTGGCGTACAGTGAGCGAATGTCGATAACATCGGGCCCCACCGTGCCGCTGAGCACCGGGAACTCGTAGGTCTCATCGCCCAGAGTAAGTTTTGCCGATTGTTCGCTCATTCATGTGCCTCCGGGGTTTCGGCTCAGCTCTGCCGCAAGCACTGGGCCCGCCGGCTCTGAGCACGCACATTGACGTCTTTGAAAAATGCTTCGCTTGGGTATCCGAAATCCTACGGCCATGCAACTACGTCATAGCTCTTGACGTATAGGTAAAACGAAAGTCGTAGGCCCCAGGCGCAGCAGATGGCGCTAGGAATGAGCCCCGGCGCCAACGCCCACGACGTCGGAAAGCCGCGCCAGGCTCTCTTCGCGTCCGATCAGCACCATCACTTCGAAAATGCCCGGTGATATCGTTCGTCCCGTCAAGGCAGCGCGCAAGGGTTGTGCAACCTTTCCCAGCTTCAGCCCGACGGTTTCGGCATAGGCCCGCACCGTCCCATCCAGCTTTTCGACCGACCAGCCATCCAGCGTTGAAAACGCCGCCGTGAGTGCAGCCAGATGCGCAACGCTCTCTTCATTGAGCAACTGCGCTGCCTTTTCTTCTATGGCCAGCGGGCGCTCGGCATAGATGAACTGTGCCAGATCGATCAGTTCCAGCACCGTCTTGGCGCGCGGCTGCAATTCGGGGATCGCGGCCAGCACTGTATCGCGGTTGGAAACCAGCCCGGCATAATCGGCATTGCGCCCGGTTTCCGACGCCGTCTCGACCATGACGTCATAGAGCCGCTCTGGATCGGCCGAACGGATATAATGACCGTTGAGATTGTCGAGCTTGACGAAATCGAACCGCGACGCACCTTTGTTGAGCGCCTCGAGCGAGAACCACTCGATCATCTGCTCGGTTGAAAAGATCTCGTCGTCGCCATGCGCCCAGCCCAGCCTGGCCAGATAGTTGCGCAAGGCTTCAGGCAGATATCCCATCTGCCGATAGGCTTCGACCCCCATGGCACCATGGCGCTTGGACAGCTTTGCCCCATCGGGTCCGTGGATCAGCGGAATATGCGCCATTTCAGGTACGTCCCAGCCCATGGCCTGATAAATGATGATCTGCCGAGCCGCATTGGTCAGATGATCGTCACCCCGGATAATGTGGGTAACGCCCATGTCGTGATCGTCCACAACCACGGCGTGCATGTAAGTCGGCGTGCCATCGGAACGCAGGATGATGAAATCATCGAGGTTCTCGGCCTTGAACACCACTTCGCCTTGCACGCGATCCTTGACCACGATGTCGCCGGACTGAGGCGCCTTGATCCGGACGACGGGCTTGACGCCCTCTGGCGCCTCGGACGCATCGCGGTCGCGCCAGCGGCCGTCATAGCGCGGCGGGCGGCCTTCGGCGCGGGCCTTTTCGCGCATCTCGGTCAACTCTTGCCGGGTGCAGTAGCATTTATAGGCGTTGCCGCTCTCGAGCAGTTGCAGCGCGATCTCGGCATGCCGGTCGGCACGTGCAAACTGGCTGATCGGGCTTCCATCCCAATCGAGCCCCAGCCAGCTCATCCCATCCAGAATCGCCGCCACGGCGGCCTCGGTCGAGCGTTCCCGGTCGGTGTCTTCGATGCGCAGCAGCATCTTGCCGCCCATCTTGCGCGCGAACACCCAGTTGAAAAGAGCTGTGCGTGCGCCCCCGATGTGCAGGAAACCAGTGGGAGAAGGCGCAAAACGCGTGACGACGGGTTTGGACATAAGGCTTACCGCTTGGAGAAATGTTTGGCCCGTGTGTACCATAGCGCCCAACGAGCGCAAGGGTTGGGGGCGCGCCAAGATGGTCGACTTTCCCGTCGCCAAAAATCCGGGGCAGGGGCGGGCCGCAGGTCCGCTCGCCTGGCTCGTGGCGCGGGCAGCTGCTCTTTACGCCGGCTTGAGGGCGGCAATCGTCGATGCCGTGACCCAGCGTCGCAACTTCATTCTGTTCCCCTTTGCCATGATCGCCGGGCTCATTGCCTATCGGGTGCTTCCCGATGAGCCGGCCCTCACGTCCCTTGCAGTCCTGCTCGGTATTGCTCTCGTTGCCGCATGGACCGGCCGTGATCGTGCTCTTGTGCGCGAAACCGCCCTCCTTGCCGCCATGTTTGCTGTCGGAATGGTTCTTCTGCCCGTTCATGCCGCGCTTTTCGGTACGCCAATGCTCGAAGCGCCGCGCTACGGAACCTACACGGCGCGCATCGAAGCGGTCACTTATGACGATGGCAGCCAGCAACGCTGGATACTCTCCGATATTGCGGGCACCCCTGATTGGACGGTGCCCGAAATCCGCATGGCTCGCGTCACGGTACCGGGGTCATATACTGTCTCGCCCGGCGACACCCTCACCGCTCGCATCCGCTTCTATCCGGTTCCGCCGCCTGCCGTTCCCGGCGGCTACGACTCGCAGTTCATAAGTCATTTCGACGGCATTGGCGCCTACGGGACTGCGTTCGGCGACATCGAAATAGAACAAGGCGGAGAGGGTGGGCTCGCACGCATCGTCAAGGATGTCCGTGCCACGATCACCGCACGCATCGTCGCTCAATTGGGTGAAAGGATCGGCGGTATCGCCGCGGCGCTCGTGACCGGCGATCAGAGCCGGATCACCGAGGAGGACCGCGAACTGATGGCCTCGGCCGGCATTGCCCATGTCATCGCCATTTCCGGTCTGCACTTGACGCTGGTCGCTGGCACCATGTTTGCCTGCGTACGCTTCCTGCTCTCGCTGAGCCATGGCCTGGCCCAGCGCTTTCCCATCAAAAAGATCGCCGCTGGCGCCGGCATCGCCACAGCACTGGCTTATATGGTGATTTCGGGCATGGTCATTCCAGCGGTGCGCTCCACCATCATGCTGGCACTGATCTTTGCGGCCATAATTGCCGGCCGGCAGGCGCTGACCATGCGCAATGTCGCCATTGCCGGGCTCGCCATCATTGTGTTCGAGCCGACCAGCGTATTCCGGGCCTCTTTCCAGCTCTCTTTCGCCGCCGTCATTGCTCTGATCTCAGCTTTTGAACTGGCCCGTCGGCATCGGGAAGATCGGGAACACCCCCAGCGGGGCAGGGCGCTGGCCCTCATGCTCGACATCGCGACCACCAGTGTCATCGCCGGGCTGGCGACCCTGGTGTTCAGCGCATACCACTTTCAGCAGACCGCGCCTTTCGGTGTCCTGGGCAATCTCATGGTCATGCCGATCGTGACCTTTGTGATGATGCCCGCCGCGCTGCTCGGAACCCTGTTGCTCCCGATCGGCCTCGAAGCCCTGCCATATGCTGCGCTCGGCTGGAGTATCGAGGCAATGCTCTGGTGCGCTGGCTTCGTGCGCGATTTAAGCGGCGGCTTCGATCCCAGCCCCATCCTGTCGCCGCTCGCGCTCGGCGTGGCCCTGCTCGCCCTGGCCTGGCTGGCCTATTTCCGAACCCGCATGCGCGTCATTGGCCCGATTGCCGCCGTTCCGCTGATCGCCTTTTTCTGCCTTGAGCAGGCGCCCGACATCTTCATTGCCGATCAAAGTCAGGCACTGGCCGTCCGCAGCGGAGACCGCGTCGCCTTGATCGCCGGCCGCAACAACACCTTCGCCACAACAATCTGGTCGGAACGCTATATCACTGTGATCGAAGACGCTCATCCTGCCGCGGGATGCGATAGCCGTGGCTGCATACTGACAACCGAGGATGGCTACACAATCGCCCTGGTCAAATCCCGCGACGCCTTTGATGAAGATTGCCGCATCGCCGACATCGTCGTCACGCGTCTGACCGCGCCACCCCAATGCGCCGTGGCCGCTACACTGGTCATCAATGCGTCCGATCTTGCACGCCACGGCGCCCATATGATCGATTGGAATGGTCCCGATCTGCCACCCACGATCCGCACCGCCATCGACGGTCCCAGCCGCCGCTGGCGCATCCAGACTCAGTAGCGCCGCAGCAACCCCACGAGCCGCCCCTGAACCTTGACGCGGTCGGGGCCGAAAATGCGGGTCTCGTAAGCTGGGTTTGCCGCTTCGAGCGCCACCGCATTGCCCTTTTTGCGCAAACGCTTGAGGGTCGCTTCCTCGTCGTCCACCAGTGCCACCACGATCTCGCCATTGCCCGCCGCATCCTGCTTGCGGATCAAAACCGTATCGCCGTCGAAGATCCCGGCATCGATCATCGAATCCCCGCGCACTTCCAGCGCAAAATGCTCGCCGGAACCCAGCATTTCGGGCGGAACCGCGATGGAATGAGAATGGGTCTGGATCGCCTCGATCGGCACGCCCGCAGCAATGCGCCCCATCACCGGAATGGCAACAGATCCGCCATTGTCCTGCTTGGGTGCCATGGTCTTTGCCGGAACCTTGCCCAGCGTGCCCTCGATGACCGAAGGCTCGAACCGCGCCTTGCGTCCGCCGAGCGAAGGGTTCATTGAGTCCGGCAGCTTCACGACTTCGAGCGCCCGGGCCCGGTTCGGCAGCCTACGGATGAACCCGCGCTCCTCCAGCGCCGTGATCAGCCGGTGAATGCCCGATTTCGATTTCAGATCCAGCGCTTCCTTCATCTCGTCAAAAGAAGGCGGAATGCCGCTCTCTTTCATCCGCTCATGGATGAACATCAGAAGTTCGTGCTGTTTGCGCGTCAACATTGGCGGATCCCTCGGCGGCGTCGAATCGGAACAAATATTGAACTTTTATACATGTTCCGTAAATGTTCCGCAAGCTCCCACTGTAGAAAGCGGGAGGCAAGCCATATGCCGATTGATGAGTTGGGGCCGTTATTAGTCGCTTAATCGCACTGCATATTCGTTTGCGAGCATGTCCAATATGCGCTGGCGCGCCGTCGGATCAATCGTTGTTCCCTCGATGAACAACGCCTCGGCCGCGCGTCCCGTAACCTGTTCATAAGCCCCCAGAACGGCCCCGACATTGGCGCGATATTCGGGATCTTCAAATACATCACGCCATGCCTGCCGCCAGGTTTCGACAATCTCGGGCGGCGTGTTCTGGGGCAAGATCACCATTTTCTGCGCGGCAAATCCAGCAATATTGAACGCGCGATAAGCCTCGTAGTCCGCTCCCGAAGGGGGCGCCCCGTACAGCATTTCATAAACTTCCTCCACAATGGGAAGATCTGGAAATGTCGGGTCGCGTTGCATCTCACCATTCTCGTCAAGGACTCCCCAACTCATCAGCGGCACGGCCTCGCCGGCCTCGACCATGGGCAAGACATTGCGCAAGTAGGATGCGGTCGTTTGGTAATCGATGCTCACCTCGCCCCGTTCCATGGCGATCAGGCCATCGCCACGGCCCGTGTAGCCGAATACATAGCTGACATCGAGGCCAAGCAGCCGGAAGGCCAGCATGGGTACCAGGTCAAGCGACGTCGGCCCCTGACTGGCAAACACCAGGGTTTGATCCCGGAGCCTTTCGATTGTCGCCGGTCCGTCGACTCCTGTTTGAGGCGATACGTAGATCACGCCTCCGGTCGGGGCGACCATGGCAACTTCCCAGTCCTTGTAGTCGTACCGCACGCGCAGATCACCCAGCAGGTAAGGAAACTGCGTCGAGCCCGAAGTCCCCAGAACAGTCAGCCCATCCGGGCGGGCCTGGCTGGCGAAGGTGTTGGGGCCGCGCGTCCCGCCACCACCGGGTTCGTTGACGATTTCGATTTCCGGATTGCCGGGCAGGTGCCGCGACAGAAATGGCGCATTGAACCGCGCCCATGTGTCAGACCCTCCGCCTTGGCTGAAGGGAACGATCCATTCTATAGTTTTTCCCGCAAAACTGACCTGTCCAAGGGCTGGCGCTGCTGCCATCGCCAGCAGCCCGAGCCCGGCGCCAACGCTTCGTGCCCAACGCAGCAGTCCGTGCATGATCCTCCTCCAACGACTGGGCTGAACCGGTGACCCTCCCAGCGCGACCGGCCCGGCCAATGTCTAACCGCAGTTCCCTGCCGAGGCCACCCCTCACGGAAATTTGCTTGCCAGCCAAGCCCCTCCGGGGTCACATTGCCAGGAGCAGAATGGGGCATTCGCAATACGAGACCCCAAAGGAGACGATCACAGGACCCGGGGGAGGGACAAGCGCTTGCGCATCGTTCTGATCGAAGACAACACAATGCTGGCGCGTGCCGTCATTCAATCCCTGCAGGACGAGGGGCACGCCGTTGATTGGTTGGCAAATGGCGATGACGGTTCGCAGTTTCTGTCCACCGAGGGCGCCGATCTGGCCATTGTCGATATAAACCTGCCCAAACGCAGCGGCCTGGACGTCATTCGCATCCTCGGCACCGAGCGCAACGACATACCCGTGCTTGTCCTCACGGCCCGCGACAGTCTCCAGGACCGTATCGTGGGTCTCGATGCCGGCGCCGACGATTACATGACCAAGCCATTCGAAATGGCCGAACTCAACGCGCGCGTCCGCGCCCTTGGGCGCCGCAGGGGGCAGCGGGTCCACAATATCGAGACTCTGGGCCAGCTCAGCTACGATAGGCTCGGCCGCCAGATATCGAGCCCGGACGGCCCGATCGTCCTTCCACGCCGCGAGCTCGCGCTCTGGGAGATCCTGTTCGACCATGCCGAGCGCGTGGTGTCCAAGGATGCGCTGTGCGACAGCATCTACGGAACGGGAGCCGATATCGAGGTCAACGCGGTCGAACTCCTCGTTTCCCGGCTGCGCCGCAAGATCGAACCTTTCGGCATAACCATAAGGGCCATTCGCGGGCTCGGTTATGTGCTTCGCCCGGTCGTTGTCCAATGAATGTCGCTTCCGTCCGCACCCCCAGCCTCCGCGCCCGGCTCTTCGTGCTGCTGGTCGTGCCGCTGGTGTTTATCGCCCTGGCGTCGAGCGCCGTGCGCTATTGGTCGGCGCAGGACATGTCCAAGAATCTTTATGACGACACGCTGAAGGTCGTCGCTCACGCCGTCGCCCGCGAGGTGGTGCTGACCAAGGGCGATCTCGTTGCCGATGCCTTGCTCGATTCCCTGGTCGGCGCCCTGGGCGATCCCATCTTCTATCAGGTTCGCGCCGCCGATGGCCGCTTTGTCACCGGCCATTCCGATGCTCCGATCCCGTCCGCCGGTCTCGACGTTCCGGGTGGCACGCCGGTTTTTTTCGACAGTTTCTATCATGATCGCCCGGTTCGGGTCGTCATCCTGCGCGAATTCATAGCTGATATCGATTTCGACGGGTGGACCACCGTGCAGGTCTGGCAAACGGTCACCCAGCGTCAGGCGCTCAGCCTGTCGCTCGTCGGCCAGTCCGTTTTCAATCTCCTGCTCATCGTGGGTTCGGCCGCGATCCTGTTCTGGTTCGGCATTAATTGGGGCTTGGCCCCGCTTACCGATTTGCGCAGCGCCGTGGGTCTGCGTTCAGCCAGCGATCTGCGCCCTATCCGCCGGCCCGTTCCACACGAGGTCGCGCCGCTGGTCGAAACCATCAACAGCCTGTTCGCCCGGCTCAGGGAGGAACTGGACCGGCGCAACGCCTTTATCGGCAACGCTGCTCATCAGTTGCGCAATCCCGTCGCGGCCATTCAGGCCCAGGCTGAATCCGCGCTGACCGCGAGCAGTGACAGCGGCCGCACCGCCCGCCTCGAGGATCTGTCCCAGGCCGCGCGCCAGCTTTCGCGCATGAGCCACCAATTGCTCAATTTCGATATAGCCAATGAAGGCAGGGGCGATGATTTGCAGCCGCCTTCGGACCTGACCGAGCTCGTGGCCGATGTCGCTCGCCGCCACGTACCCCGTGCCCTGGCAGCTCATGTCGATATTGAGCTCGAACCTGCCACCGAGCCCCTGCCAGTTGCCGGCAATCGCGTGATGCTCGAGGAAGCAATCGACAATCTCATCGACAACGGCCTGAAATATGGCTGCGCCAGGGGCGGACGGCTTTCGCTTCTTGTGGAGCGCATCGGAAACATGGCCGCGCTCACCGTGGCCGATGAAGGGCCTGGCATCCCGCCCGAAGCCAGCGAGGAGGTGTTCGACAGGTTCGTGCGGCTGTCCGATGACAGTGATGGAGGGTGCGGTCTCGGCCTTTCGATCGTCCGCGCCATTGCGCAAAGGGCAGGTGGCGATGTCGGCATTGTCCCTGCCGAAAAGGGCTGCACGATTCGCCTGAAACTGCCCATCGCCCAGGCGCAGGAGAACCGTCAAAAGCCCGGAATCGGCAGCATAGCTGCTGAATAAGGATCGGTTTTGCACCGGACAGCTTCTCGACAGCTTGGTGGTCCATGATGGCCGTCAGCAGACATCCGTTGTTTCCGCATTTCCTTGCCATGCCTGGCAAAGGCCGGAGAACATCACGGAGCAACGCTCGGATGGACCGAAGGCCGGCTGGGGAGGCACGGCGCGGGGGCAATGCGGAGGTCTGGCTGCCAACTCTATGGGAGGATCCTATATGAAAAATGCACTTCGCTTCGCGCGGGGTTTGGCCGCGTCCGCTGTTGCGGCGGCCTCGATTGCCATCGCGCCGGTTTCCGTTCAGGCTCAGGAGGTCGATTTCTCCGGCCAGACCGTCGAGTGGTGGATTCCGTTCTCCGAAGGTGGCGGGTCCGACGTCTGGGCACGTTTTTACGCGCCTTATCTGTCCAAATACCTGCCCGGACAGCCCAACGTGATCGTTCGCAACGTTCCTGGCGGTGGTTCGATCACCGGTGCCAACGAGTTCGTTGCCCGGGCCGAGCCCGATGGGCTCTCCTTGCTCGGCACGTCCGGTTCCACCCAGTTCCCGTTCCTGCTCGGCGATAGCCGCGTTCAGTACGACTATGCCGAACTTCAGCCCGTTCTGGTCTCTCCGACCGGCGGCGTGGTGTACGTCCCGGCCAGCCTCGGCATTTCGGACGCGTCCCAGCTCGGCGAGATCATGGACACCGAACTGGTTTATGCCAGCCAGGGCGCGACCTCGCTCGATCTCGTTCCGCTGCTCGCCTTTGAGGTGCTCGGCCTCAACGTTCGTCACGTCTTCGGCATGACCGGCCGTGGCGATGGTCGTCTGGCCTTCGAGCGTGGCGAAGCCACAATCGATTACCAGACCTCGTCGGCCTATCTGACCAACGTGGTTCCGCTTGTCGAAGCCGGCGACGCCGTGCCGCTCTTTTCCTGGGGCGTGCTCGACGGAGAAGGAAATGTCCAGCGCGACCCGACCTTCCCCGATCTGCCCCATTTCCTTGAGGCCTATGAAATGGTTCATGGCGAAATGGGTGCCGCTGGCATCGAACTGCAGGCCTATCTCGCCTTCTTCGGTTCGGGCTTTGCCGCACAGAAGCCGGCCATGCTTCCCAACGGAACCCCGCCCGAAATCGTAGCGGCTTATCGTCAGGCGTTCATCGACGCGGTCAATGATCCTGAGCTTCAGGCTGCAAAGGTCGAAGTGCTGGGCGAGTACGACCAGGCAGTGGGTGACGAAGTGGCGGGCGTTTACACCGCCGCGACCACGATCGACCCCGTGGCACGCGACTGGGTGCGCCAGTTCCTGTCCGAGAACTACCAGGTCACCCTGGACTAAGCTTGTCCTTGACGGCGCCGCGGCTCCAGCGAGTCGCGGCGCTGTATCGTTCCTGATGCGCGCTTTGCTCTGCAAGCAACACCGCGCCTGAACCCGAGCCAGTGTTCGGCAAAACTCACGAGTAACCAATATGCTCGACGTACTTTTTTCAGCACTTGTTGAACTGCTGACCCCTCACCACATGATGTTCCTGACTCTCGGCGTGCTGTTGGGTCTCGTCATCGGCATTCTGCCCGGTCTGGGCGGCATCGTTGGTTTGTCGCTGCTCCTGCCGTTCCTTTACGGCATGGACCAGACGTCCGCGCTCGCCATGCTCATCGGCCTCGTCGCCATCATTCCCACCTCCGACACCTTTGCGTCGGTGCTGATGGGTATTCCTGGCTCGACCGCCAGTCAGGCAACCGTTCTCGATGGATTTCCACTGGCCAAGAAGGGGCAGGCGGCCCGCGCGCTTTCGGCGGCCTTTTCGGCCTCACTCATGGGCGGTCTGTTCGGCGCTCTGATCCTGACCGGCTTCGTGGTCATCGCGCGCCCGCTCATCCTGAGTTTTTCCTCGGCCGAGTTGTTCGCTCTGACCCTTTTCGGCCTCTCGATGGTCGGCGTCCTTTCGGGTAACAACCTTGCCAAGGGCGTCGCCGCCGCTGCTTTGGGGTTGGCCTTCGGCGCCGTCGGCGCAGCACCGGCCACTGGCGAATATCGTATGGATTTCGGGCTGCTCTATCTCTCGACCGGCATTCCGCTGGTCATCGTGGCGCTGGGCCTGTTCGCCGTCCCCGAAATCGTCGACCTGCTGCGCGGCGGCTCCTCAATCGCCAGCAAGTCCTCCTCTTTGGGCCACGGCTGGTTGCAGGGGCTCAAGGACACCTGGACTTATAAATGGCTCGCTCTGCGCTGTTCGGGCCTTGGTGCCATCATCGGCGCCATCCCCGGTCTCGGCGGTTCGGTGGTCGATTGGATCGCCTATGGCCATGTGGTCCAGACCTCCAGGGACCGCTCGCAGTACGGCAAGGGCGACATTCGCGGCGTTATCGCGCCGGAATCGGCCAACAATGCCAAGGAAGGCGGCGGGCTGATCCCCACGCTTTTGTTCGGCATTCCCGGGTCGGGGTCGATGGCGGTGTTCCTCGCCGGTCTCATCCTGCTCGGCATTCAGCCCGGCCCCGCCATGGCGGACCGCAATCTTGACGTGACCTACACCATCGTGTGGTCGCTGGCCCTGGCCAATGTCATCGGCACACTGTTGTGCATCGTCGCCGCACCCGGCATCGCCCGTCTGACCACGATCCGCTACACGCTGATCGCGCCATTCATGATCATGGTCATAACGTTTGCGTCCTTCCAGGCTACGCGCTCGCTCAATGACCTTGTCGCCTTGCTGATCGTCGGCGCCATCGGGGTATTGCTCAAGCGCTTCGGCTGGCCGCGTCCCGGCTTCCTGATCGGCTTTGTTCTTGCCACCCAGGCGGAACGTTACCTCTACCAGGCAGTCCAGTTCTCGGGCTGGGGTTTCCTCACCCGGCCGCTGGTCATCGGCATCATCGTGCTCACGGTCGTCTCGGTCTGGCTCGGCGCCCGCACGCGTCCGGGCGAAGAAGCTGCCAAGGTCAGCACAGAAGGCTCCACCGAGCTCGCTCAGCCAGGTCAGGCCTGGCCGCAAATCCTGTTCGGCGCTGCGGTGTTGGCCGGCTTTGTCTTCGTATTCTGGGAATCGTTCGGATTGACCCAGCTGGGCGGCATCTTCCCGACCTGGGTGGCCGTTGTAGGCGTCGCCGCAACTCTGGTGGCCATGGTGCCACTGGTCATGGGCAAGCTCGAATCGACGGCCAATTTCGACACCGAGGTCACCCCGCGTGAACACGACGTCCGCGGCGGTGCATGGGCCATGCTGGCCTGGCTTGCCCTGTTTGTCGGCCTCGTCGCCATTGCGGGCTATTTTGCAGCATTGCTGGTCTTCTTTGTGACCTTCCTCAGGACCATGGCCAAGGCGAGCTGGCTCAAGACGATACTGCTGACCCTCGCTGCGGCGATTTTCATGATGGTCCTGGCCCGCTCGCTCAACCTTGTCATGCCGGCCGGGTTCCTGCAGGGTCAGTTCCGTCTGCCCTGGCCGTTCCGCTAGAGCGTTTCCAGGATAGGTGCGCGCCACTTATCCTGCTGAAGGGCGGGGGCATATCTGTTCACCGCCCTTCATTGCCAAACCGCGATGCCGGGCAACACCATTGCTCAATCCTTTGACGAGCGCCGTTCTGCTAAAGCGCGTCCAGTATCGAACCGAGTTCGTCCGACCCCAAGGGGAACGGACACAACTGTGAAGATGACGATGACAAAGCAAGCTGCCATTCCCTGCATTCTCATGCGCGGCGGGACATCCAAGGGCCCGTATTTCGTAACCACCGACCTTCCGGCCGATGTCGAAACCCGCGACAAGGTTCTTCTGGCAGCCATGGGGTCTCCCGATGCACGCCAGATCGATGGGGTAGGGGGCGCCACCACGCTGACCTCCAAGGTCGCCATGGTGCAGCCCTCGACCCGTGAAGGCGTCGATGTCGATTATCTATTCGCCCAGGTTTCGATCACCGAAGCCTTCGTGGACACCGCGCCGTCCTGCGGCAATATCCTCTCGGGAGTCGGCCCTTTCGCCATTGAGCGTGGCATGGTCGAAATCACCGGAGAAGAAACCGCCGTCACCATCTTCAACGTCAATACCAACAGCCGCATCGAAGCCATTGTCAAAACCGATGCTGATGGCGTGGTCTATGCTGGCGATACCGAAATCGCCGGTGTGCCCGGCACAGCGGCACCTGTGCGCCTCAATTTCATGGATATCGTCGGATCCAAGACAGGCAAGCTTTTGCCCACCGGCAACCTTATCGAGCAGATCAACGGCGTCGTTGTCACTCTGATCGATGTGTCCGTCCCCATGATGATCTTCCGCGCCGCCGACCTGGGCAAGACGGGCTACGAAACACCGGCCGAACTCGATGCCGACGCCGATTTCTTTGCCCGTATGGAAGCCATGCGCATGATCGCCGGCGAGCGTATGGGTCTCGGCGACGTCACCGGCAAGGTCATCCCCAAGGTCGCGATGTTGTCCGAACCAAAGGGCGAGGGGCATATCTCCGCCCGCTATTTCGTGCCCCAGAACACCCATGCCGCCTTTGCCGTCACCGGTGGGCTGTGCGTATCCACATGCGCCATGCTCGAAGGTTCGGTTTCCGATGGCCTGGCCAGGCGGCCCGAGGGCGACGACCGCCTTGTTCTCATCGAACACCCCTCCGGCCTGCTCGACGTGGCGCTGAAGACAAAAGGTTCGGGCGCCAATCTTGAGGTAATCAGCGGCGGCGCCATCCGTACCGCCCGCAAGCTGATGGCCGGTGAACTCTACGTTCCCGCCGATCTGCTCGGATAAGGCTGATCTTATGAAACTTCTCGTTCTCCCCGGCGATGGCATCGGGCCTGAAATCATGGCCGCAAGCCTCGAGATCCTGGCCGCCGCCGATGCCAAATTCGGCCTTGCTCTCGACTACACGCACCGCGACGTGGGCCTTGCCGCGCTCAAGACCCACGGCACCAGCCTGCCCGACGACATCCTGCCTCTGGCCAGAACGCTCGACGGCGTCCTGCTCGGCCCGATGTCCAATCTTGATTATCCCCCGCGCGACAAGGGCGGCATCAACTATTCCGCGGCCTTCCGCATCGGGCTCGATCTTTACGCCAATGTCCGGCCCGCCCGCACGCGGCCCAGCCTGCCGCATCGCGGGACGGACATGGATCTGGTCATCATGCGCGAAAACACCGAGGGCATGTACCCAGACCGCAACATGTTTTCCGGCCCGGGCGAGTTCATGCCGGTCGAAGGCGTTGCGATTTCAATGCGCAAGATAACGGCGGTTGCGTGCGAAAGAATTGCCCGCCGCTCGTTCGAGTTGGCCCGCAAGCGCCGCAGCAAGGTCACCGCCGTCCACAAGGCAAATGCCTTTCAGGTCACCGATGGCCTGTTCCTCAAGACCGTTCGCGACGTGGCCAGGGACTTCCCCGATGTCGAACTCGACGATGTCCTCATCGACGCCATGGCCGCCCTGCTGGTCCGCGACGCATCCCGTTATGACGTCATCTGTACCACCAACTTCTACGGCGATACGCTCTCCGATCTCGCCTCCGAGCTTTCGGGCAGTCTGGGCCTTGCCGGTTCGCTCAACGCCGGAGACGTCCATGCCGCCGCTCAGGCCCAGCACGGTTCTGCCCCCGATATCGCCGGTCAGGACAAGGCGAACCCAACCTCGATGATCCTCTCCTGCGCCATGCTGCTCGATTGGTACGGCCGCAAATCGGGCAAGGACGCCTTTACCTCCGCCAGCGCGGCAATCGAACAGGCTATCGACAGGACCTTGGAAAACCCCGATACCCGTACCGGCGATCTCGGAGGATCGCTAGGCACCAGGGACTTCACAAAAGCTGTCGTCGCGCTACTTTAAAGCGCCGGCCGTCATCGCGTTCATCGGACCGGCAAAAGGACTGCTCCAGCAGCCCTTTTGCTCTATTCCACCGGCTTTTCCGAAACCAGCACCCCGTCCGCATCGGCATAAAGATAATGCCCGGGCGTAAACGTCACGTCTCCGAACGTCACAGGCACGTCCTTGAAGCCTGCCCGCGTCTTGGTCGATTTCTTGGGCGAAGTTCCCACAGCAAACACGGCGTAATCCATAGCGTCGATATCAACGCTGTCCCGAACCGACCCGTTAAGCACCAGCCCGGCCCAGCCATTGGTCATGGCCAGCGCCGCGATCTGGTCGCCCACGATCGCCACGCGGGTCGACCCGCCGCCATCGACCACCAGCACCCGTCCATGACCCTGCTGTTCGAGAATCTCACGCAGCAGCGCGTTATCCTCGAACGTCTTGAGCGTCACGATCTCGCCCTCAAACCCCTCAGCCTGCCCGAACTTGATCAGCGGATAATTACAGAAAGTGAGCTTTTCATCATACCCGTCAACGAGATCAGCGGTTTTTTTAATAGCCACGCGATAAGTCTCCTTTTGTCATTTTTCCGGCGCGGCGAGCACCCGCACCGGCGCCCCCTCGCGCCACGCGATGATGTTGTCCACAATATCGCGGTAGAAAAATTCGTAAGCCTCTTGCGTCACATAGCCCAGATGCGGGCTCAGCGTCACATTCGGCGCGCTGCGCAGCGCATGACCCTGGGGCAGGGGCTCGACATCATAAACGTCCAGCCCGGCTCTGATGCGTCCTGCCACAAGTGCGTCGATCAGCGCCGCCTCGTCGATCAGCGGCCCGCGCGAGGTGTTGACCAGGATCGCGCCCTCTTTCATGGATTCGATTTCCTGCCGCCCCACGACATGGCGTGAGCGATCCGAAAGGATCAGATGCAGGCTCACAACGTCCGCCTCGCGGAACAGCGTTTCTTTGTCCACCCGTCGCGCCCCGCACTCCTGGGCCCGCTCGTCGGTCAAATGCTGACTCCATGCGATCACGTCCATCTCGAACGCCTGGGCTATTTTCGCCATTCGGCTGCCCAGCTTGCCCAGCCCGACAATCCCCAGCGTCTTGCCGCCCAGCTTGGTGCCGATGGTGGTCTGCCACCCGCCCTCACGCACCCGCTGATGCTCGTCGGCCAAGTGCCGCGCACTGGCCAGGATGAGCCCCCACGCCATTTCGGGCGTGGCGTTCTTTGAATCGCCCGCATAGGTGTGGCAGACCGTGATTCCTTGCGCCACGGCCGCGTCGAAATCGATCACCCGCACCCGTGCGCCCGTCACGTTGACCAGCTTGAGATCGGGCAATCTGGCGATCAGCGAGGCCGGCAGCGCCATCCGCTCGCGCATCAGACAGATCACGTCGAACCCGGCCAGAGCCTTGGCTGCCTCGTCTTCGCTGCCCAGGTTTTCGTCGAAGACCTTGATGTCCACGTCCGGCCCCAGCTTGCTCCAATCAGCCAGCTTGAGCGCCACATTCTGATAATCATCGAGAATGGCAATCCTGAGTGTCATGCCAATTTTCCTCAAATATAGGCCGACGCGTCAACGCCGACAGTACGCGCCTCGTTGGCAATCATCTCGAGATCGGCCGCTCCAAGCGAAATCCCGCTCCTCCGCCGCTCCTCTGCCCGCAGGGCTTCGGGCTCACCCGGCATCAGCACCGGCTGGTCGGCATGAACCGGCGTCGAGGCTTTGGCGCGTGAAACGAGTTCGCCCATCCTCTCGCGATAGTCGGCACCCATGAACACGCCCGGCTTGAACGCCACCATCATGTGCCCGACATTCTGTGGGGCATCGAATCTCTCGTACTGGTTGCGCACTTCGCCGCCGAACGCCGCCCCGGTCATCACCCCGGCCATCACCTCCATCATCAGCGACAGCCCCGATCCCTTCGGTCCGCCCAGCGGCAGGATCAGCCCGTCATAACCCGCCTGCGCATCGGTCGTGGGGTTGCCGTCCTTGTCCAGCGCCCAGCCCTCGGGGATCGGTTCGCCCGCCGCCGCCGCCCGCCGTATCTTGCCACGCGCCACCACCGATGTGGCCATGTCCAGAATGATCGGAGGTGTCCCGGGCGCGCCGAACGCGAACGGGCTCGTCCCCAGAAACGGCTCACGCCCGCCCCACACTGGCATGGCAGGCGATGCATTGGTAAACACCAGCGCGGCATATCCCGCCTCGACCGCCTGCAGCAGATAGCAGGCCGCCATCCCGAAATGGTTTGAGTTCTTGACCCCCACCATGCCGATCCCGAATTGCCCGGCCCGCTCTGCCGCCATGTCCATGGCCCTGGTCGCCGTCAGAAACCCCAACCCGTTGCCGCCGTCCAGCAGCGCCGCGACGGGAGTGGGCTCGCTCACGCGATACTCCGGCACGCGTTCCACCATGCCGCGCCTCAAGCGTTCCAGATAGATCGAAAGCCGCGACACCCCATGTGAGGCAACGCCTCGCAAATCGGCAAGCACCAGACACTCGGCAATGCGCGCCGCATCGGCTGCAGGCACGCCCTCGGCGCTGAAAATCTCCCCGATGAGCGTCTGCAGCCTTTGTGCATCGACGGTGCGGGCAGGGGTCGCTGAATTCATTGCGCATGTCCTCCATTTGGTCCGATCTCCGGACGCTGTACCTGTGCTGTCGGGCGTGCGGAATCGCCACCCGGTTCGTGTCAGCTCTCGCGCCGGTATCCCGCGCGCGCCAGTTCGAGAAAGCTGGTGACCGACGCGGCAATCGCCATGCGCGGGCGCCGGGCGATCATCAGCTTGCGCGCTGCCCAGCTCTCGGCCAGCGGCGCGTGGACCAGGTCGGTGCCGGCCAGCAGATGGATTGATGAATTGCGCAGGAACCCGATCCCGAAGCCCGCCTCGACCATGCGCACCAGCGAGGGAAAGCTTTCCACGTTGACCCGCTCGCCCAATGTGCGTCCGGCCCGGCGCGCCGCGTCGTTTATGAGCCTGTCGAGCGCTCCCATGTGGTGAACCCCCACCACTTCGTGGCTCACCGCCATCTCGAACGTGATCGGGCCGCCAGCCAGAATCTGGGCAGCGAGCGGATGATCGGGTGAGGCGATGACCCCCACATCGTCATCTTCGAACACTTCCGCATCAAAGGCCGAATAGTCGTAATTGTCGGCAAATATCGCCAGATCGACCTGCGCGTCTTCCAGCGCCGTCAATGTGGCTCGCCCCGCCATTTCGCGAATATCGAGTCGCACGCCGGGATGTTGCTTTGCATAGGAGGCCAGCAATTCGGGCAGGCGCCCCGAGAGCGCCGAACTCGAAGAAGCAATGCGCAATTGCCCGGCGTCGCCTGTAGCAAAATCGCCCATGGCGGTGTGGAGATCGCTGATTTCCCTGAAAATCCGACGGCAGCCTTCCGCATAGCGCGTTCCCGCCGAGGTAAGCGATACCCCGCTGGCCGAGCGGTCGAACAGAACAATTCCCATGCGGGCCTCAAGGTCGGCGATACGGCGGCTGACGGCCGAAGGCGCGATGCTCTCGCGTTCGGCCGTTTTGGCGATGGACCCGTCACGCGCAAGCGCGAGGACGAGGCGGGCCGTAATGGGGTCGAAATGCTGCATGAACCAGTCCCGGTTTTCGGTTTGGCTCACTATAGCAATTTCTCCCTCCTTGCGACCAAGCCTTTGGTCCAGTGCAAAAAATCTATTCGCTCAGGCCGAGCCAGCGGCGTGCGGCTGGCGAAAGCGTATGAACATCGTTGTGGAGCACAAAGCTCTGATAAAGCCTGATGCGATCCATCTGCTCGCCGATGGCCGATATGGCGGACTTGAACTTGGGCAGCACCTTCATGGCATCTCTCCTTTGCGAGACTGTTGCCATTGAGATAGGCCGCGCGCCCGTATCCCGCCATCGCCCTTTGGTGAGAGGGGCTATCGCACCACGGCAAGGCGCCATGGGCGTCCCGACTGGGGCCAGTCGGCCCCTAATGCGGTTGCGGAACGCTTTCAGGCTTGGGTACCCACAGCGGAACGAGAATCGGCAAAAACATCAGAACCATCACCACACGGAACAGATGGTGCAGGCTGACGAAGGCCGCATCGAGCCCAAGGGCAATCGAAATCAGGCTCATTTCCGGCAACCCGCCTGGCACCAGGGCCAGCAGCCCGGCTGCAAACGGAATGTCCAGCCAGGTCTGGAAGGCCAGTGCGAAAATCGAAGCAATGCCCAGATTGACGACCGTCAGGCCACCCCCGACCATCAGCCCTCCCAGGACCTGCCGGATCGTGGTGTTGGCAAAGAACTGGGCAACCGAGGTGCCGATAACGATCTGGGCGACAATGACGAACAGCTGCGGTGGGCTGCTGGCTGTAAGCCCGAAATAGTGGACGACGGCCGACAACAGCAGCGGCCCGGTCAGATGCGCTCCCGGCAGCCTTATATTGCGTCCGCCAATAATGCCGACCACCAGGCAGGCTCCAAGGATCGCGTAATCTCTGAGCGGCATGGACAGCGTGAAATCGATGGTCCTGTTCATCGTGATCGGACCGTTACCGGTCCCCACCCAGACAATGACCAGCGGAACTATGATAAGAATCACGGCGAGCCGCATGCCGTGAACCAGCGACAATGCCCGCACATCTGCGCCATAGGCCGGCCCCAGCACCAGAATCTCCGATAGCCCGCCGGGCGCTGCCGAAAAGGCGGCTGTCGGACGGTCGAGCTTACCCAGCCTGAGACAGATAAAGAGCCCCATCGCGGTGATGATAACGCAATAGAGCGCGACCCCGGCCAGCGAAAAGGCCCATTCACCGGCCCTGTTGACGATGGCGGGCGTAAAGGCCGCCCCGGCCATCAATCCGATCGTGCCAATCATCACCGAGCGCAGGCCCCAATGGGTCGGCACCCGAACGCCAACCATCGCGCATGGAATCGTCGAAAGCATCGCGCCCACCAGCCAGCCGAGCGGGAAATTCAGCAGATAGCCCACAAGGCCGCCAAGGGCGCCGATAATCAAAGTGCGGGCATAGAGAAAAATTTGGTGCATGGTGGTGTCGGTCCGGGCCTTGAGGTCATCGGGCAATGTGCGCGGACGTCCACTGCCTACCAATCGGGCCGCCGCTGACAATTGCCCAGCCGCGATAGGGCCATCGCGAGCCACGAAGGCGCGCGGTCAGAGCGGTCTGGCCCGTGCCAATTCCGTCATCCTCGGCAAAGACTCAGGACCCCTTATCCGGGAACGCCAGAAATCCTTTAGCAGCACTCCCGCGCACGTCCCTCTACCGCTCCCCGAACTCCGGCCCACGCACGTTGTCCTCCTGGGGTCCAACCCCGGATTCAGTACCCGGGAACACCAGAGATCCTTTCCACTGCGTTCCCACATCCGCCCCTCTCCGCTCCCCCAGTACCGGCCCACCCACCATTGTCATCCCGGGCGAAGACCCGGGACCCAGTACACTCAGAGCCGGAGTGTCCGGCCGTTTCCTCTCCCCACGCTGCGCCGGGCCCGACAATTGTCACTCCAGGACCTGTTCCGGGGGTCCAGCAGCATTGCCCAATCAGCAGCCCCAATTTCTGGTACTACTGCCTCAACATCGGTTCGGCGCCGGGGCTTGCGCGGTGCTGCAAGCTTATTGTATGCAACTGGATACAAAGGAGCGGAAATGGCAACTTCGGAACGTCGTGTCGAAATTCCACAGGGTCAGGACGCCTATCAGCGCCTGATTGCCGAGATTCGCGCGGGATCCTTACAGCCGGGCGATCGCCTGCTCGAAACCGAGCTCGCCACTCGACTCGGCATTTCGCGCACCCCGGTCCGCGAAGCCATACGACGCCTTGAGGCCGACGGCCTGGTCAGCCATGTGCCGCGCTCGGGCGCAGCCATCCGCAAGCTGGACTACTCGGAAGTCACCGAACTCTACGAAATGCGCGTCGTGCTTGAAACGACCGCCGCTCGTCTGGCAGCCCGTACGGCCTCGGAGGTCGAACTTTCCGAAATGGAGGCCATCAACGCTGAGATGGGTGATGCGCGGGCCGATGGCGCGCGCCTTTACGAGCTTAACCGCCAGTTTCATCGCGTGATCTTTGATGCAGCCCGCAACCGCTATCTGGGCCATTCCATGCGCGCGCTGCAAAAAACCATGCTCATTCTCGGCCCCTCCACCATGGAGGAGACGGGCCGCGCCGCTCAGGCCATCGAAGAGCACACCAATCTGCTTGTCGCGATGCGCAACCGCGACGAGGCGGGAGCCGAGGCGGCAATGCGCGAGCATATGCTCGCCGCGCACCGCTCGCGCCTGCGCCAGTTTCGTGAACGACCGACCCATAACGAGGAGGAATAGACTATGGGCGAGGCTGCCTCACAGGCCACGCTGACCGGGACACTATGGGACGTGATCGTGGTCGGAGGCGGAAATGCCGCGCTTTGCGCTTCGATCGAGGCAGCCGAAACCGGCGCCCGCGTTCTGTTGCTCGAAGGCGCCCCCAAACCCTATCGCGGCGGCAATTCGCGCCACACCCGCAACTTCCGTTGCATGCATCAGGGGCCAATGTCCGTCCTGACCGACGCCTATGAAGAGGACGAGTATTTCAACGATCTGATGCTGGTCACCAAGGGCAAGACCGATGAGCATCTGGCGCGCATGGCCATCCGCACCTCAGAGACCTGCCTGCCATGGATGGAAAGGCACGGCGTACGCTTCCAGCCCTCGCTGTCGGGCACGCTCTCGCTCTCGCGCACCAACGCTTTTTTCCTCGGCGGCGGCAAGGCTTTGGTCAACGCCTATTATAACACCGCCGCCGATCTGGGCGTCACCATCCTCTATGAGGCCAAGGTCTCCCACATCACCATCGAGAACGACACATTCGAATCGCTGCGCGTCACCATCGACGGCAAGGACCTCGAAATCGCGGGCAGGGCGGTGGTCCTTGCTTCGGGCGGTTTTCAGGCCGATCTCGAATGGCTGGCCCGCGCCTGGGGGCCTGCGGCCAAGAACTTCCTCATTCGTGGCACACCCTACAATCGCGGCGAAGTGCTCAAGGATATGCTCGACGCCGGTGCCCAGAGCGTCGGCGACCCCACCCAATGTCACGCCGTCGCCATCGATGGCCGCGCCCCCAAATATGATGGCGGTATCGTCACCCGGCTCGATTGCGTGCCGTTCTCGGTCGTCGTCAACAAGGATGGTCAGCGCTTCTACAACGAGGGCGAGGACGTGTGGCCCAAGCGTTACGCGATCTGGGGGCGGCTCGTCGCCGCCCAGCCCGAACAGGTCGCCTACGCTCTGATCGATGCCAAGAGCTCCAAACTGTTCATGCCCTCGGTCTTCCCGGCCATCAAGGCCGATTCCATCGGCGAACTCGCCCAAAAAATGGAGCTGCCGGTCGAGGCTGTCGAAAAAACGGTCGCCGAATTCAACGCCGCCTGCCGTCCGGGCAAATTCCACCCCACCGAACTCGACGGTCTGGCCACGGAGGGCCTTGAGCCCGCCAAGACCAATTGGGCCCGCCCGCTCGATACGCCGCCCTATTACGGCTACTCGCTCCGCCCCGGCGTCACCTTCACCTATCTCGGCCTCAAGGTCGATGACACCGCTCGCGTCAGCGGCGCCAATGGCCGCTACGCCAATGTCTGGGCCGCCGGCGAAATCATGGCCGGCTCGATCCTCGGGCAGGGCTATCTCGCCGGTTTCGGCATGACCATTGGAACCGTCTTCGGACGCACAGCCGGCAAGGAGGCCGCCGCTCATGTCAATTGATGCCCTCGGAACCCTTTCTGACCGCACTGCCGTCGATTACGACACCGGCGAGGACGCCGCCATCAACGAGGCCCGGCGCCAGCTCGAAATCTGCAATGCCTGCCGCTATTGCGAAGGCTATTGCTCGGTCTTTCCGGCCATGACCCTGCACCGCGCCTTTTCCGACGGCGAGGTCACCCAACTGGCCAATCTGTGCCACAACTGCCGCGGCTGCTATTACGCCTGCCAATACACCGAACCCCACGAGTTCAACCTCAACCTTCCCCGCGCCCTCGCCGAGGTGCGCGTCGAAAGCTGGGAAAAATTCATCTGGCCCAATGGCTTGGCGGCACTTTTTCAGAAAAGCGGCATGGCCCTGGCTGGCGCCCTGGCCGCGGGCATCGCCTTTATCCTGATGATCGCCTACGCAATCCGCCCCGAAAGCGGCGAGGGCTTTTACGCCGTCATCTCCCACACCGTCATGGCGACGCTCTTCACCGTCACCTCGTTTCTCCCGCTGGCCCTGATTGCCGTCGGCGTCTGGCGCTACTGGCGCCATGTCGGCGGCGAGCGCGTCACCATCAGGCACCTCCACGACGCTCTGGTCGACGCCGGCAAGCTGAAAAACCTCTCAGGCGGTGCTGCTGAAGGCTGCAATTACGAAAACGAAGACCGCTACACCATGGCCCGCCGCTGGGCACATCAGGCGGTCATGTGGGGCTTCGTTCTCTGCTTTGCCGCAACCGCGTCCGGTACGGTCCTGCACTACGGCTTCGGCATGGAAGCGCCCTATGGCCCGTTCTCGCTGCCCAAACTGTTCGGCGTTCCCGGTGGCATCCTCATGACCCTTGGCGGCATCGGGCTCATCGCCCTCAAGCTGCGCGCCGAAAAGAACCTCGGCGCTCCCGCGGTCTGGGGCGGGGAGATGGCTTTCGTGGTGCTGCTCACCGCAACCGCCGCCACCGGCCTGGCGCTCTATTGGGCCACCGGCACCCCCGGCGTGCGCCCGCTGCTCATCACCCATCTGGGCGCCGTCTTCGCGCTCTATCTGACGCTGCCTTACACCAAGATGGTCCACGTCCCGTTCCGTCTGGCCGCCCTGATCCGCGACGCCCAGACCAAACGGCCCTCACCGAGCAAAACCATCGCGGCAAATCAGAGAGCGTGAGTGGCGACGATCTCGCCGCGCGCCTTGCCCGTGCAATTCTCACTCTGAACAATCAGCACATCGGCGGCCGCCAGCGAGGATAAATGCCCGCTGTCGGTCTGCCGGATTGGCTCGACCATCGTCCCGCGTTCCCTTTCGCTCACCAGCCGCCCGCGCATGAAATGCCGGCGCGGCCCGTTGGGCGGCAACGCGTCCGCCAGCGGCAGATAAAGTGGAGCGGGCAGGGCGCCGCCCATCATCTTGAGCACTGCCGGCAAAACGAAAATCCGCGCCGTCACAAGCGCCGAAACCGGATTGCCCGGCAAACCGAACACCACCGTCTTGCCCTTGCGCCCGAACATCAGCGGCTTGCCCGGCCGCATGGCAATACGCCAGAAATCGATATCGACCCCGTTGGCTTTCAGCATGTCCTGCACGAAATCATGCTCGCCCACGCTGGCTCCGCCGGTGGTGAGCAAAATATCGGGCTCATCGGCCAGCGCCCCAGCCAACGCATCGCCCAACACATCCCTGTCGTCGGCAACGATTCCCAGATCGCGCACCTGCGCCCCGTTCCCGGCAAAGAACGCGCCCAATCCCACTGAATTGGACGCGACGATCTGATCGGGCCCAACCACGCCCCCCGGCGCCACCAGTTCATCCCCGGTCGCCAGAAGCGCCACACGCGGCCGCACCGAAACGGCAAGCTCGGCGACATTGCCCGCCGCCACCAACGCGATCTTGCGCGGATCGAGCACAGCCCCCGCCGCAATCAGCACATCGCCCTGGCCAAAATCCTCGCCGCGAAACCGTATGCTGCGCCCCGCCGCCACGTCGCGCTCAAAGGTTATCGCGTCACCCTCCGCGCGCGTTTCCTCCTGCATGATGACGGCGTCGGCCCCGGCGGGGACAGGCGCACCGGTAAAGATCCGCGCGCATTGGCCCGGCCCGACAGTCCCGTCAAATCCGGCCCCTGCCTGCGATGCGCCGATCATCCTCAGGGTTACGCCCGGCCGCACGTCTTGAGCCCGCACAGCATACCCATCCATGGCGCTGACATCGAATGCGGGGTTGAACAGCTTCGCGCGGAGGTCTTCGGCCAGCACGCGTCCCGCCGCCTCGGCGAGAGCAACCCGTTCGCTTCCAAGCGGCCCTACGGCGCCAACAATCCGCTCCAGCGCCTCATCGACCGAAATCAACCTGGCACCCGCCTGAAATCGCCGGACTTGCCGCCACTCTTTTCGATCAGTTGCACACCGGAAATGGTCATGGATTTGTCCAGCGCCTTGGCCATGTCATAAAGCGTGAGCGCGGCCACTGACGCCGCGGTCAGCGCTTCCATCTCAACCCCGGTCCGCCCCACGGTCTCGACAGTCGCTGAAACTGCAATCGTGCCGGGTGCCTCGCCGCGCTCGATCTCCACGCCGATTTTCGTCACCGGAATGGGGTGGCAGAGCGGGATCAGCTCGGAGGTTTTCTTGGCCGCCATGATCCCGGCCACCCGCGCCACGGCAATGGCATCGCCCTTCTTGAGCGTGCCCCCGAAAATCGCCTCGACGATCTCGGCCGTGGCGTGCAGCACGGCACCGGCCACGGCACGCCGCACGGTTTCGTCCTTGCCCGATATATCGACGATCCGCGCCGCGCCCGTCTCGTCGAGATGGGTCAGTTCGCGCACCATCTCAGGCGCCCGTCAACAGCGTACGGGTCGCCGCCGCCACATTGGCCTGCCGCATCAGGCTTTCCCCGACCAGGAAGCACCCAACGCCGGCCTCGGCTTCGAGATACTTGATATCGTCATGGGTGAAGACACCGCTTTCCGACACCAGAAGTTTGTCACCCGGCACCAGTTTCGCCAGGGCGACAGTCGTCGCCAGCGTCACATCGAAGGTCCGCAGATTGCGATTGTTGATGCCGATGAAATCGGCGCCCAGCGCCAGCGCACGCTCGGTCTCTTCAGCGTCGTGGACTTCCACGAGCGCGTCCATGCCCCACTCGGCAGCGCTTTCGAGCAAATTCCGAGCGGCAACATCGTCGACCGACGCCATGATGATCAGAATGCAGTCCGCCCCCCAGGCGCGCGCTTCCACCACCTGATAGGGCTCGAACAGAAAATCCTTGCGCAGCGCCGGAAGTCCCGTCGCCGACCGCGCCGCGCCCAAAAAGTCCGGCCGCCCCTGAAACGATGGCGTGTCGGTCAGAACCGAAAGGCATGCCGCGCCACCGTCCTCATAGGCTTTGGCCAAAACCGGCGGATCGAAATCGGGCCGGATCAATCCTTTTGATGGACTGGCCTTTTTGACCTCGGCAATCAGCCCGTATTTCCCGGCGGCCCGCTTGGCCTTCAACGCGGCGGCAAATCCACGCGGCGCATCCTGCTCCCGCGCCATTGCGGTCAACTCGGCCAGTGGCACAGCCGATTTGGCCGCCGCGATTTCCTCGCGCTTGTAGGCCTCGATCTTTCGAAGAATATCGGTCATTGCGCCCCCGAAACGGCAACGAGTTTATCGAGCGTTGCCCTGGCCTTGCCGCTATCGATTGCCTCGGCGCCCATCGCCACGCCTTCGGGCAGCGTTTGCACCTTGTCGGCGATGATGAACGCCGCTGCCGCGTTGAGCAGCACGATATCGCGATACGCTCCCTTGGCGCCCTCGAGCAGCTTGCGCAGCTCGCCGGCATTGTGTTCAGGGTCGCCCCCGACGATATCTTCGAGCTTGGCGCGCGGCAGCCCCGCATCCTCCGGCGTCACCTCAAAGGAGGTCAGATTGCCGTTCTTGATCTGGGAAACAAAGGACGGCCCGGTTGTCGAAAGCTCGTCCAACCCGCTGTCCCCATGAACGACCCAGGCTGCTTGCGCCTGATTGGCCAACAGCGCGGCGGCTACCGGTTCCACCCATTCATTGTCGAACACGCCCAGCAGGTAGCGCTTCACCCCGGCCGGGTTGGACTGCGGCCCGAGCAGGTTGAACATGGTCCGCACGCCCATTTCCGCCCGGGTAGGGCCCACATGGCGCATGGCGGGATGGTGATTGGGCGCGAACATGAACCCGATGCCCGCTTCGCGTATGCAGGCCGAAATCTGTTCGGGCGTCAGCTCGAGACTGATGCTCAGCTTTTGCAGCGCTTCGGCCGAACCCGATTTCGACGACAGCGCCCGGTTGCCATGCTTTGCCACCGGCACCCCGGCAGCGGCCACCACGATGGATGCGCCGGTCGAAATGTTGAGCGTTCCCGCGCCATCCCCGCCGGTCCCCACGATATCAATGGCATCGGCAGGCGCTTCGACGGGCACCATCTTGTTGCGCATGATCGAAACGGCCGCCGCGATCTCACCCACCGTCTCGCCCTTGACCCGCATCCCCATCAGGAACGCGCCGATCTGCGACGCCGTCGCTTCCCCGCTCATGATGATGTCCATCACCTGGCGCATTTCCGTGCCGGTCAAATCCTTGCCATCGGCAATACGGTTCAGCGCGCCCTTGATGTCCATTATCTCGTTTTCCCCATTGCTTGCGACCGGTCCGATGACAATCGGAGTAGCCCAGACGCAAATCGTCTGCAAGCGCCAGAACCAATCGACATTCAGCTCAGGGCGAACTGAATCAGGAAAGTGCAGGGGACACTTGAGCCGATACGGGCCGACGAAAGCCCTTTGCAATCAGATAGACCGCCAGAACGATCTCGAAAACAGCGGTGGGCGCGTTGAGCATGATATAGGCAGTGGTCACCACCGCTATCAAATCCATCATATAAAGGATCGTGGCCACCAGTGTCAGGGCAGATCCTGCCAGTCCCCATGCCGCGAGCCAGAGCGGAACGATCGATGTCCGCAGGAACACGAGATAGAGCAGAACCGCCCCCAGGCTCCAGGGGAGAACCATGCCAATGTGGTTAAGCCAATCGCGGGCCAGGCGTAAAAAATGCCCCAGAATTTCAAGCGTGGCCACGCCATCGCCGCCTGTTTCCGCAAAACTCCGTCCTAGAGGCAGAAAAAGCAAAAGCGTCACGATCCCGACGAACAGGAAGCTGGCGCCAATTGTCCGAAGCATCAGATACGCCACGCCAAGAACTCGGTTGTGCGCCTCGACTATCGGATAGGTTACCGCGGCAATGGCAACGTAAAACACTGCCATCATCGCTTGCGCCAACACAGCGAGCAGGATTCGGGACTCAGCGGCAACCAGGCGTTCAAGATAATCGGGCTCCTCGATCTCGAGAACCGAGCTGAAAATTCCGCAAACGATCGCTGCAATGAGCAGACCGCCTAAGATGATGGCGGTACGTCTATCGGTTTCCACAGCAATCTCCTGGTGTCGGTGTTCCCTGTTTTTATGACCGCGTGCCATTCATAAGGCGCCAAACGGCTGTTACCCCTGTGCCATTCCTTAGGCCGATCGACAACGCCGATAGCCGCATAAGCCTTTGCTGAAATACGTATATGTCGGTGGAGGAGGGCCGCTTACGCGGCGCGATCGGCGTTGAAATCGCGCGCGATATTCAAGAAATTCTGCAGAATGGCATGCCCGTTTTCCGAGGAAATGCTCTCGGGATGGAACTGCACCCCATGCACCGGCAGCACGCGATGCTGGAGCCCCATGATCTGCCCGTCATCGGAGCGCGCCGTCACCGTCAATTCACCGGGTAGCGTTTCATCGCGCACCACCAGCGAGTGATAGCGCGTGGCCTCGAACTGCTTGTTGAGCCCGCGAAACACGCCGCGCCCGTCATGGGTAATGGTGGAAACCTTGCCATGCATGGGACGCGGCGCACGCACCACCTCGCCACCGAAGGCCTGTCCCATCGATTGCAGCCCCAGACAAACCCCAAACAGAGGAATTTCACCCGCGAAGCGTGAGATCAGCGGCAGGCATATTCCCGCTTCATTGGGCGTGCAGGGACCGGGCGAAATAACGATTGCGTCCGGCGCCTTCTCGGCGATCTCGTCGAGCGTGATCTTGTCATTGCGCACCACATCGACCTCGGCCCCCAACTCGCCGATATAATGGACGAGATTGTAGGTGAAGCTGTCGTAATTATCGATCATCAGGACGCGCATCTACTGACCCACCTTGGCCTGGCCGGCATAGCGTAGCGCTTCCTCGGCGGCGCTGAAAAGAGCCTTTGCCTTGTTCTCGCATTCGAGCTGCTCGAGTTCGGGCTTGGAATCGGCGACGATCCCCGCGCCGGCCTGCACATAGAGCTTGTTGTCTTTCAGGATCGCCGTGCGCAAAACGATGCACGTATCCATGCGCCCGTCAGCCCCGAAATAGCCCACGCATCCGGCGTAAACCCCGCGCCGCGCCACTTCGAGCTCGTCGATGATTTCCATGGCCCGCACTTTTGGCGCGCCCGAAACCGTACCCGCCGGAAACCCGGCGGCCAGCGCATCGATATTGTCGTATTTGGGATCGAGCTTGCCCACCACATTGGAAACGATGTGCATGACGTGGGAATAATACTCGAGAAAATATTTGTCGGTGACCTTGACCGTCCCGATCTGCGATACCCGCCCCACATCGTTGCGGCCGAGATCGAGCAGCATTAGATGTTCCGATAGCTCCTTGGGGTCGGCCAGCAACTCCTCGGCCATCTCCTTGTCCTGTTCGGGCGTCGCGCCGCGCTTGCGCGTTCCGGCAATCGGGCGGATCGTGACTTCGCCCTCATCGACGCGGACCAGAATTTCCGGGCTCGATCCCGCCACGGCGAAATCGCCGAAATCGAGGAAATACATGTAGGGCGAGGGATTGGTGCGCCGCAGCGCGCGATACAGGGCCGTTGGCGGCAAGGTGAAATCGGCGGAAAACCGCTGGCTGAGCACCACCTGAAAGATGTCGCCCGCCGCGATGTAATCCTGCGCCTTGCGCACCATCGCAAAATAGTCCTCGCGCGAGGTGTTTGAGCTAATCTCGATCTTTGCCAGATCGGGAATTTCGCTCATGCGGGGCAGGGGCTTTTCCAGCCGCGCGATCGCATCCTCGATCCGTTCATTGGCCGCTTCAAACGCCTGCCGGGCCGTAACGCCCTCGCGGGGATAAACCGGTGCGGTCAGAAACAATTCGTCCTTGAGCGTGTCGAACACGGCAAGCATCGAGGGCCGCATCATGATGGCGTCCGGCACCCCGATCGTATCGGGATTTGTGTCGGGCAGTTCTTCCATGAACCGCACCATGTCGTAACCGAGATATCCGAACACACCCGCCGAGTTGGCGGGCAGTTCCTTTGGCATGTCGATCTGGCTTTCGGCGATCAGTGTCCTTAGGGCGTCGAGGGGAAGTGCACCGAGTGTACAATAGGCGTCAGAAGCCGTTTGTGCCGTGCGGTTGATCTCCGCAACCCCGTCGCGGACCCTCCACAACAGGTCCGGTTCGAGCCCGATCATCGAGTAGCGCCCGCGCACCGCACCACCCTCAACCGATTCGAGAAGGAAGCTGTAACGCCGCCCCTCGGCCAGTTTCAGGTAGGTGCCGATCGGCGTTTCGAGGTCGGCCACGATGCGCTTGTAGAGAACCTGCCCCTTGCCCGCCTCGTAGATTTTCGCAAAGGAAACAAAGTCGTAGCCGTCCGACATGGAGAACCTATTCGAGCCCGATCACGCGGTTGAGGGCTTCCTCGTTGATCCTGATTCCGACGTCGGAGCGCAGTCCTTCGACGAAATTGGCAAAGATCAGATCGGGGAAATCGACTTCCAGCGCCTGAGCAACCTGCGAGGGCGTATCCGCAGTGGCCGGCGTCACGTCGGTCACCTGAAAAACAACGACATCACCATCCTGGGTCGAGACATAATTTGCATACCCCTCACCCCCCTGGAACGCCGCCTGGGCCACGTCAGGATCGATCGCCGCACCGGCGCTGTCGCGCGAAAAAGGCGCGGAACTCTGGGGGATTTGGCCCCGTTCGGCCGCGACCGTAAAGATATCGCTGCCCCCATCGATCGCCGCCACGATATCTTCGGCGGTACGGGTCATTTCCATATCGGTCTGCAGTTCCTGCCACGCCGCAACGGCCTCGTCCCGCACTTCTTCGAGCGTCTGGTCACGCGCCGGCTGAACCTCGGAAAGCTCGAAGAAAACAGTGCGATTCGAGCCAAGGCTGATCGCCGGCGTCACCCGCGCATCGGGCGAGGCCGCAAACACCGCATCGGTAATGGTCTGGGTCGAACCCTGCGGAAGCGTAGTGATATCAGCCAGTTGCGCTCCGTCAGCAGTCAGGTCCAGATCGTGGATTTCGAGTCCATACCGCTCGGCAACCTCCGAGATCGGCTGGAAAGCGGCCCGGGCTTCTTCGATCTCGTCATAGACGTCGAACAGCATGTCCTGGGCCTTGCGTTGCGCAACCGACTGCTCGACCTGATCGCGCACAGCCTCAAGCGGCTGCTGCCCGCCTTCCTCGATCGAACTCACCCAGATGACCCGATAGCTATTGCTGCCTTCAAGCACCACATAGCCGTTCTCTTCCAGCCCGAACGCGGCCTGCGCCAGGTTGGCATCGGTGATCTGGCTTTCCGCCAGCGTCCCCAAGGAGGTCACTTCGGTCTGCAGACCGGCTTCGGAAACCACGCTCGCAAAGCTCGCTCCGCTCTCGGCACCATCGACAAACGGCTGAGCGGCTTCGGCATCGGACAGGACGAGTTGGCTGATGGCCCGGCGCTCAGGCGCGATAAACTGCCCCGAAATCCGGTCATACTCGGCGGCAATTTCCTCTTCGGTGACCTCAACGCCCTGCGCCAGCGCATCAACCGTCAACGGCAACAGATTCACCGAACGGGTCTCAACAGTGCGGAATCGGGTCTGGTTTTCTGCAAAGAACTGCTGCAACTCCTCGTCGGTCGGCTCCTCCGTCACCGAAAACAGCACCGGGTTGAGCTCGACATATTCGATGGTGCGCTGATCGCCGTCATAGGACCGCGCAATATCGAGAGCAACCTGGGGAACGCTGGCGCCCTCGAAAATCGTTCCGATCTGCTCGCGGGCCGCCGCGCTGCGCTGGAGGTTGAGATATTCGGTTTCGGTGTAACCGGACTGGCGCAACATGGCCACGAACTCGCTGGCATCGAAAAGACCCAGTGCGCCGGCGAAGTTGGGATCCTGCCGCACGAGTTCGGCCAGCTTTGCGTCTGAAGCACCAAGGCCCAGGTCGCGAGCCAGGATTTCAATCGACGCATCATTGGCCAGCCGGGCTATGGCCGAATTGGGAATTCCGAAACTCACCGCCTGCTGCGCGGTCGGCGCCATCCCGGTCTGCGCGGCGAACTGGTTGACCTGAGCGCGATAGACCCGGTCGAAATCGCGCACTGAAATGTTCTGGTCCCCGACCCGGGCCACCGTATTGGCGTTGAGATCGAGAAAAACGCTCGGAATGCCGAAACCGGCGACCGCGATGATCAAAACACCCAGGAAGACTTTGGCGACCCAGCTGCGGCCGAAATTGCGAAGATTGTCGAGCATTTAGTACCGATCGGTTGAGGGCGAGTTCTAGCCTTTTGTCGTAGGCTCACCCTATGGCATTCGAAGCGCGCGCATAATAGACAGGGTGTATCGGGCCCTGCAAGGCACACACAGGACGCCCGGTTAAGCCATTCTCCGTGTGCGTGCAAGGTGTTGTTGGGGTAGGGATGCAGGAGCGATTGCGGCCATTGATTGCCGGAAACTGGAAGATGAACGGAACCGGCGCGGCACTGGAACAGATTGCCCGCCTCAGGACTCTTCTTGAAGAAGCCGGCGATATCGACAGTGAGGTTCTTGTTTGCCCACCGGCGACGCTGCTTCATCGGGCCGCACAGGGGGCTGAGGGCAGCCCCATACATATCGGCGGTCAGGACTGCCACGCAGACCCGAGTGGCGCCCATACAGGCGATATCAGCGCGTCCATGCTGCTCGACGCTGGCGCTTCTCACGTTATCGTGGGCCATTCCGAGCGCCGCGCCGACCATGGCGAAACCAGCCAAACCGTCAGAGCAAAGGCCGAGGCCGCACTTGCTGCCGGACTTGTCCCGATCATTTGCGTCGGTGAGACCGAGGCCGAGCGCCTGGCAGGAACCGCGAATCAGGTCGTCGGCGACCAGATCGATTTTTCACTGCCGGACACCTTCGGGGAAACGACGATCATTGTGGCCTATGAGCCAGTTTGGGCCATCGGTACCGGTCGAACGCCAACGATAGAGGACATTGCACAGATGCATGCGCACATGCGCGCGCTTTTGGTAGCGCATTTCGGTGGGGCAGGGGAAACGGCGCTGTTGCTCTATGGAGGCTCAGTAAAGCCTTCCAATGCCGAAGAAATCCTGCGGACAGCCAATGTCAACGGGGCCCTGGTCGGCGGCGCGAGCCTTCTGGCAGACGACTTCTTTTCCATCATTGTGGCGGCCTGAAACGCGAACGGGAAAGTGTCGCGCCGGAGGGCTGGCCAATGCCGATCTTTGCGTGTAGAACGCCCGCCAACGCGATGCCTGTGCAGAGCCTTGCTTCCCGCCCGGACGGTCGGGGCAGGGCTTGAGCCGTTAAAGCCCTACCGGGCACCAACGATCCACGCGCATCTGGAAGATATTGCGTTGCCGGGCTTTGCTCCCCATATGTCCCGGCTTGAGCGCGAGAGCATTTGAAGGACGAACCGTTAAATGGCCACAGTACTCATTGTCGCCTATCTGTTGATCGTGATCGCCATGATCGTGGTGATCCTGCTCCAGCGCTCCGAAGGCGGCGGCCTTGGGATGGGCGGAGGCGGCGGCGGCAATTTCATGTCCTCGCGTGGCTCGGCCAACCTGCTCACCCGCACGACTGCAATTCTGGGCACACTGTTCATGGTGACAGCCATTGGCCTCACCATCATCAGCCAGACCGATCGGAGCTCCACCTCGATCCTCGATCAGGCTGCGCAGAACGCCGATGGGACCCCGGCGACCGTTCTTGACGCTCTGGACGCCCTCGGAACCGAAAACGACGATCTGACCGTTCCTTCGCAGCCCGCCGCCACAAATGACGATCTTGTCGTGCCGGCGGCGCCCGAGGAAACCGCTCCGGCCGAGACCGAGGAGCCGGCTGCGGCCGACCAGTCCGAAGTGATCGATCCCGGTGCGTCGATGATGTCGACAATGGCGCCCGAACCCGCCGGCGACGAGACACCGGCGGAGGAAACGGCGCCCAACTAACGGCGCTTGAACAGGGTACGAAAGACGGGGATGGCAACATCCCCTTCTTTTTTGTGTGGGCGCGATCATTTTCGCCCTTCGAATCTAACGTGGCTTATGTAAGGTAAAGCTCCATGGCTCGGTACGTTTTTATCACCGGTGGCGTGGTCTCCTCGCTCGGAAAAGGTCTTGCTTCGGCGGCGCTCGGCGCCGTGCTGCAGGCGCGTGGATACAAGGTTCGGCTTCGCAAGCTCGACCCCTATCTCAATGTCGATCCGGGCACGATGTCGCCCTATCAGCACGGCGAAGTGTTCGTGACCGATGACGGGGCGGAAACCGATCTCGATCTGGGCCACTACGAGCGTTTCACCGGGCGTTCGGCCAATCAGCAGGACAATGTGACCACCGGCCGGATTTATTCCGACATACTGGCCAAGGAGCGCCGCGGCGACTATCTCGGCGCGACCGTTCAGGTGATCCCGCACGTCACCGACGAAATTAAATCCTTCGTGACCTCCGACAATGACGATTTCGATTTCGTTTTGTGCGAGATCGGCGGCACGGTTGGCGACATTGAAGCCATGCCGTTCCTCGAAGCCATCCGGCAGTTGGGCAATGAACTGCCGCGCGGCGATGCGGTCTTCGTGCATCTGACCCTGATGCCCTTCATCCCCAGCGCGGGAGAGCTCAAGACCAAGCCGACCCAGCACTCGGTCAAGGAACTGCGTTCGATCGGCATTCAACCCGACATTCTCCTGATCCGCTGTGACCGGCCGATACCGGAAGGCGAGAAGCGCAAGCTTTCCCTGTTCTGCAACGTGCGCCCCTCGGCGGTCATCCAGGCGCTTGATGTTGCGTCGATCTATGACGTTCCGATTGCCTACCATGAAGAAGGGCTGGACGACGAAGTTCTAGCTGCCTTTGGCATAAAGGACGCGCCGGTGCCTCAACTCGACGGTTGGCGCGAAATTTCACGCCGCGTCCACAATCCCGAAGGCACCGTCAACATAGCCATTGTAGGCAAGTACACCGGCCTCAAGGATGCCTATAAGTCGCTGTCCGAAGCGCTGGCGCATGGCGGCATCGCCAACAACGTCAAGGTCAACCTCGAATGGATCGATTCCGAGGTGTTCGAGCGTGACGATCCCGCACCCTATCTCGAAGGCATCCATGGCATTCTCGTGCCGGGCGGCTTTGGCGAGCGCGGTTCGGAAGGCAAGATAAATGCGGCGCGGTTCGCCCGTATCCGCGACGTTCCCTATTTCGGAATATGTTTCGGCATGCAGATGGCCTGTATCGAAGCCGCCCGCAACACCGCTCACATACCCAAAGCGTCATCGACCGAATTCGGGCCGACCAAGGAAGCCGTCGTTGGGCTGATGACCGAATGGGTCAAGGACAATGAAAAGCGCTCCGGCTCTGACAAGGATCTTGGCGGTACCATGCGCTTGGGCGCCTATCCTGCCCAGCTCGTCCGTGGCAGCCGTGTGGCCGACATATACGGCACCAACCGGATTTCCGAGCGCCACAGGCACCGCTACGAAGTGAACATGACCTACCGCAAGGTACTGGAGGCCAACGGCCTCCTGTTCTCCGGCCTTTCGCCGGACGGGATGTTGCCGGAAATCGTCGAGCGCACCGACCACCCCTGGTTCATCGGCGTCCAGTATCATCCCGAACTGAAATCCCGTCCGTTCGAACCGCACCCCTTGTTCCGCTCCTTCATCGCGGCGGCGGTCGAACAAAGCCGGCTGGTTTAGGGCAGGGGAGCGGGCAATGGCCGAGATCGTCAATCTCCGTCAGGCTCGCAAGAACAAGCTGCGCGCTGAAAAAGAGCGCGCAGCAGACACCAATCGCGCTAGGTTCGGTCGCACCAAAGCCGAGCGCGAAAAGTCGGAAAAACAGGCCGAGCTTGACGCAAAGCGTCTCGATTTTCACAAACGTCAATCGGAAGACAGCGAGTAGGAACCCGATCCGTTCAGGGGCGTTGTGCACGCGCATAACAAAAGACCCCAAAAACGGAGGTTGCTCATGCCTACTGCATCTGGACACACCACGGCCATCCGCGCGACACGCGCTGTCGGTACTGACGTCTATAATCTCGATGGCAAGAAGATCGGCAAGGTCGAGGACATCGTTCTCGACAAGACGGACAATTCCATCATGTTTGCCGTTGTCGGTTTCGGCGGTTTCCTTGGAATGGGCGAAAAATACCACGCCCTTCCCTGGGCAACGCTCGATTACGATCAGGATCAGGAGGGCTACGTCGTGCCCTTCACCCGCGACGAGCTTGAGGCCGGGCCTGCGGACACCATTACTGAGCTGACCAAGGATGACGGGCTCCACGCCCGCCAGGAAGCCTATTCCTATTACAAGGTCGATCCGTACTGGCATTAGCCCTGGCTCATATAAGCGACTATCTATGCTGCCCTATGCGTCGTCATCGGGCAGCATTATTTTTGTGCCAAGCCCTTCCTAAGCCGGGTCGCCTTTATTAGAAGGGCTGCAATCGGCATTCCTACAAAACAAAGGGCGCATCTATGTCTGCAATTGTTGACGTCATCGGCCGTCAGATCTTTGACAGCCGCGGCAATCCGACCGTCGAAGTCGACGTGGTTCTCGATGACGGCAGCTTCGGCCGTGCCGCTGTGCCTTCGGGCGCTTCCACCGGTGCGCACGAAGCAGTCGAGCTCCGCGATGGCGGCGAAGCCTATCTCGGCAAGGGTGTGCTCAACGCCGTCGACAACGTCAACACCCTGATCGCCAGCGAGATCGAAGGCCTCGACGCTCTCGATCAGATCGCAGTCGATCAGGCGATGATCGAACTTGATGGAACCCCCAACAAGGCCAAGCTCGGCGCGAACGCCATTCTCGGCGTATCGCTTGCCGTGGCCCGCGCTGCCGCCGAATCGAGCGCTCTCCCCTTATGGCGCTATGTCGGCGGCCCGAACGCTCGCCTGCTGCCTGTCCCCATGATGAACATCATCAATGGCGGCGAGCACGCCGACAACCCGATCGATATCCAGGAATTCATGATCATGCCCGTTGGCGCGGATTCGATCGCCGATGCCGTCCGGATCGGCTCGGAAATCTTCCATACTCTTAAAAAGGGTCTGGCAGCAGAAGGACATAACACCAGCGTTGGTGACGAGGGCGGCTTTGCGCCGAACCTCAACTCCACAGAAGACGCGCTGGGCTTCATCATGAAGTCCATTGAAAAGGCTGGCTATGCCCCGGGCGAGGACGTTTATCTCGCCCTCGATTGCGCTTCGACCGAATTCTACAAGGATGGCAGGTACGACCTCAAGGGCGAAGGCAAGTCGCTCGGATCGGACGAGATGGCCCGCTACCTCGAGGACCTGACCAGCCGCTTCCCGATCATCTCGATCGAAGATGGCATGGCCGAAGACGACTGGGACGGCTGGAAGGCGCTGACCGAGGCCGTCGGCTCCAAGGTTCAACTCGTCGGCGACGATCTGTTCGTCACCAACACCGAACGCCTGAATTCGGGCATCAAGATGGGCGTCGCCAACTCCATCCTCGTCAAGGTCAACCAGATCGGCTCGCTGTCGGAAACTTTGGAAGCCGTCGAGATGGCGCACAAGGCGTCCTATACCTCGGTCATGTCGCACCGTTCGGGCGAAACCGAGGATTCGACAATCGCCGATCTCGCGGTCGCGCTCAATTGCGGGCAGATCAAGACCGGCTCTCTGGCCCGTTCCGACCGGTTGGCCAAGTACAACCAGTTGATCCGCATCGAGGAATTTCTTGGCACCTCCGGCCGCTACGCCGGCCGCTCGATCCTCAAGGGTCAGTAAAAGAGCAGGGGCGCTTCGGCGCCCCTTTTTTCTCTGCAGTCACAAAGCGCCCGTCGCCGGAAACCTGTCCTTAAGCATAGCCATGCGATAAGCAAGCTCTCCAGGTCCTGCGTATCGTCTGTCCCATGCCAACCCGCGTCAAACGTCCCTCCATTCTCGTCAAGCTCGGCATCACCGCGAGCTTGCTCGCGTTTCAGGGATATCTGGGCTACCATGTCGTGACAGGAACATTCGGCATTGAGAGCCAGCGCGAAATGCTGGAAGAAATCAAGGTATTGGAGGCCCGCCGGGCGGCTCTTGAAACCGAGATCGAATCCTACGAGCACCGGATCGCCCTGTTCGACCCTCGCCGGCTCGATCCGGACATCCTCACAGAGCGGGCTCGCGCGCTCCTCGGACTGGTCCACCCTGACGACATCATCATCGTCCCCGACGATCAAAGTTAATCGCATTTCCGTTAATCTTGAAATTTAACCGATATCCGATTAATTTCATTTAAGTCTACGATATCAATGTGATACGACAAGAAGCGGCTTGATCTGATCGCTTGGAGGCTGGCGTCCTTCGGACTATTGTGCATCAATGCATCCAGCATCCCGCCGTGCCCCAAAAGGGTTGTGGCAGCGATTAAGTTCTTTCCGGAGATATCGCATGGCGCGTAAAGCGACGGCCGCCAAGGCCAAATCCAATGCCCCCGAATTCACAAAGGACGAGGAACTCCACGCTTTCCGCGAAATGCTACTCATCCGGCGCTTTGAAGAAAAAGCCGGGCAGATGTATGGCATGGGGCTGATCGGCGGGTTCTGTCACCTTTATATCGGTCAGGAAGCCGTCGTTACCGGCATCACCATGGCGTCGAAAAAAGGCGAAGACGCCCAGATCACCGGCTATCGCGACCACGGCCACATGCTCGTCATGGGTCTGGACCCCAAGGGCGTCATGGCCGAGTTGACCGGCCGCAAGGGCGGGCTGTCCAAAGGCAAGGGCGGCTCGATGCACATGTTCTCGAACGAGCACCGTTTTTACGGCGGAAACGGCATCGTGGGCGCCCAGGCATCGCTGGGCACGGGCCTCGCCTTCGCCTCGAAATACCGCGGCGACGGATCGGTCTCGATCACCTATTTCGGTGATGGCGCTGCCAATCAGGGCCAGGTCTATGAGAGCTTCAACATGGCCAAGCTCTGGAAGCTGCCCGTTGTCTATGTGATCGAGAATAACAAATACGCCATGGGCACCTCGGTCGAGCGCTCCGCCTCGACCACCGACCTTTCACAGCGCGGTGTTTCCTTCGGTATCCAGGGCGAGCAGGTGGACGGCATGGACGTTCGCATGGTCAAGGAAGCCGCAGAGCGGGCCATTGAGCACGCGCGGTCGGGTAAAGGTCCCTACATTCTTGAAATGCTGACCTACCGCTATCGCGGTCACTCCATGTCCGATCCGGCAAAGTACCGCTCCAAGGACGAAGTGACCACCATGCGGTCCGAGCGTGATCCGATCGAGCAGGTCAGAAAGCGCATTCTCGAACAGAAATTTGCCAGCGAGGACGAGCTCAAGGATATCGAAAAGGATATTCGTGCCATCGTCACCGAAGCTGCCGATTTTGCCACCAACGATCCCGAGCCCGATCCGTCCGAGCTCTATACCGACATTACCGTATAAGCGCCGGCAGGGAGACCTCACGATATGCCAACCGATATTCTTATGCCCGCGCTCTCGCCCACCATGGAAGAGGGCACTCTTGCCAAATGGATCGTCAAGGAAGGCGACAAGGTCGGCCCCGGCGATGTCCTGGCCGAGATCGAAACCGACAAGGCCACGATGGAAGTCGAGGCCGTGGATGAAGGCGTGATCGGTAAGATCTTCGTCGCCGAGGGCACTGAGGGCGTAAAGGTCAACACCCCGATTGCCGCGCTGCTGGGCGAGGGCGAAAGCGCAGACGATGTCGCTACACCCGAAATCGGCTCCGACGAGCCAAAGGAATCCGAAAAGCCGGGCCCCGACACCGAGGTAGCGGAGAAGTCCGAGCCCACCACAAAGGCCAAGGACGCCCCTGCAGCACCGCAGTTCAAGCCGCAGGACGACCCCGATATCCCCGACGATGTCGAAATGGTCACCATCACCGTCCGTGAAGCGCTGCGCGACGCCATGGCAGAGGAAATGCGCGCCGACAAGGACGTCTTCGTCATGGGCGAGGAAGTGGCCGAATATCAGGGCGCCTATAAGGTCACCCAGGGGCTGCTGCAGGAATTTGGCGCCGAGCGTGTTATCGACACCCCGATCACCGAGCATGGCTTTGCCGGTCTTGGCGTTGGTGCGGCTTTTGCCGGCCTCAAGCCCATTGTCGAGTTCATGACCTGGAACTTCGGCATGCAGGCCATTGACCAGATCATCAATTCCGCCGCCAAGCAGCTCTATATGTCGGGCGGGCAGGTAACGGCCCCCATGGTGTTCCGCGGCCCCAATGGCGTCGCCTCGCGCGTTGGTGCCCAGCACAGCCAGGATTATTCCGCCTGGTACAGCCATGTACCCGGGCTTACGGTCATCGCGCCTTATACCGCTGCCGATGCCAAGGGTCTCCTGAAGGCTGCCATCCGCTCACCCAACCCGGTTGTCTTCCTCGAGAACGAGCTTCTCTACGGCACTACGGGTGAAGTCCCCAAGATGGACGATTTCGTCCTGCCCATCGGCAAGGCGCGCGTCGCGCGTGAAGGCAAGGATGTCACCATCGTGTCATTCTCCATGGGCATGCGTTACGCCACCCAGGCTACCGAAAAACTGGTCGCTGCGGGCGTCGATGTGGAACTGATTGACCTGCGCACCCTGCGCCCGCTCGACATCGATACGGTTATCGAATCGGTCAAAAAGACCGGACGCGTGGTGACCGTGGAAGAAGGCTGGCCGCAGGGCGGCATCGGTTCGGAAATCTCTGCCCGCCTCATGGAACGTGCCTTCGATTACCTCGACGCGCCCGTGACCCGCGTAACTGGCAAGGATGTTCCGATGCCCTATGCCGCTAACCTCGAAAAACTGGCGTTGCCCAGCGTTGACGAGGTCATCGCCGCGGTCAACGCCGTCACCTACCGCAGCTAAGGGAGGCTCTTGCGATGCCTATCAACATCACGATGCCCGCCCTGTCGCCCACCATGGAAGAGGGCACGCTGGCCAAATGGCACGTCAAGGAAGGCGACAGCGTCTCTTCCGGTGACGTGATCGCCGAGATCGAGACCGACAAGGCGACCATGGAAGTGGAAGCCGTCGATGAAGGTACGATCGGCAAGATCCTGGTTTCCGAAGGCAGTGAGAACGTCAAGGTCAATGCCGTGATCGCAGTCCTGCTCGAAGAGGGCGAAAGCACCTCCGATATCGGCGACGCGGCCCCCGCACCCCAGACCAAGGCACCAAAAGAGGAGCCGAAGGCCGAGGAGTCCAAGGCCGATCAAAAGCCGAAGGACGAGCCAAAGGTGCCGTCATCGAGTGCCGATGCCAAGCCCACGCCCGAACCGCTTCCCGCGCCCAAGTCTGACGGCAAGCGCGTGTTCGCCTCGCCACTGGCCCGCCGTCTCGCCAAGGACGCCGGCATCGATCTCTCCGCTGTTTCCGGCTCGGGTCCCAAGGGGCGCGTGGTCAAGGCCGACATCGAGAAGGCCAAAAAGGATGGCGTTTCCGCCAAGCCCGCCGCTGCGCCCGCCGCCGGTGCTCCGCTGGCCGCCGGCATGGGCAAGAACCAGGTTCTCGCCATGTACGAGGAGGGCAATTACGACATCGTGCCCAATGACGGCATGCGCAAGACCGTTGCCGCCCGCCTCACCGAATCCAAGCAGACCGTGCCGCATTTCTATCTCACGCTCGATTGCAATATCGATGCGCTTATGAAGGCGCGCGAGGAAATCAACGCGGCTGCCCCAAAGGACAAGGACGGCAAGCCCGGATACAAACTCTCGGTGAATGACTTTGTCATGAAGGCCTGGGCCATAGCGCTCCAGCAGGTTCCTCAGGCCAACGCGACTTGGGCCGGGGATTCAATACTCTATCATCATCGCTCGGACGTCGCCGTCGCGGTCGCGGTGCCCGGTGGGCTGTTCACGCCGGTCGTCAAATCCTGCGACACCAAGAGCCTTCGGCAGATTTCCGAAGAGGTCAAAGATCTGGCCACCCGTGCGCGCTCAAAAAAGCTCGCTCCCCATGAATATCAGGGCGGCGCGTCCTCGGTCTCCAATCTGGGCATGTACGGCATCAAGCATTTCGGCGCCGTCATCAACCCGCCGCACGGCACCATACTTGCCGTGGGTGCAGGCGAAGAGCGCGTCTATGCGGAAAAGGGACAGATCAAGACGGGCAGCTTCATGACCGTAACGTTGTCTTGCGATCACCGGGCCGTTGATGGCGCGCTGGGTGCCGAACTGCTTGCCGCGTTCAAGAAGCTGATCGAAACGCCTGTGATGATGCTGGCCTGATCCTGTGGCAGCGATGAAAACCATCCTCGCTTTCGGAGACAGCCTGACCTACGGCACCGATCCCATAATTATGGGCAAGCGCCACGACTATGAGGATCGGTGGCCAAGCAGGCTTGAGGCCGGGCTTGATGGCAAGGCACGTGTGATTGCGGAAGGGCTTGGCGGGCGGACCACCGTGTTCGACGACTTTTCGTCACCTTCTGATCGCAATGGCGCCCGTGTCCTGCCCACACTGCTCTCGAGTCATGCACCGCTTGATGCTGTGGTTATCATGCTCGGCACCAACGACATGAAGACCTATATCTGTGGCAGTGCTCTTGGTGCTGCAATGGGCATGAAACGGTTGGTGGAGATCGTCCGTACACATCCCTGGCCACAAGGCGCTTCGATTCCCAAAGTGGTGCTGGTGTCACCGCCACATTGCGTGGATACGGAGCATCGCGATCTGGACCCCATGTTCAAGACTGGCGTCAAGGAATCGAAATTGCTGTCCGGTCATTACAAGCGGATTGCGGCAGAACTGGAATGCGGGTTTTTCGATGCTGCCACTGTCGCGCGGGCCGACCCGGCCGACGGTGTCCATCTCGATGCGGGAAACACCCGCGCAATAGGCGACGCCCTGGCGCCGCTCGTCAAAGACATGCTTGGGCTTTAGCCCGAAAACCAAGAGGAAAGCCATGGCAGATCAATACGATATCATCGTGATCGGTGCCGGCCCCGGCGGCTATGTCGCAGCCATCCGCGCGTCCCAGCTGGGCCTGAAGGCCGCAATCGTGGAGCGTGAGCACATGGCGGGCATCTGCTCGAACTGGGGCTGTATCCCGACCAAGGCGCTGCTGCGCTCGGCCGAAATCTACGGGCACATGGACCACGCGAAGGATTACGGACTGACTGCCGATAAGTTCGGGTTCGATATCGAGGCCATCGTCAAGCGCTCACGCGGCATTGCCGGCCGCATGAATGACGGCGTCCAGTTCCTGATGAAAAAGAACAAGGTCGATATCATCTGGGGTGAGGCTACCATCACCAAGCCCGGTGAAATCAAGGTCGAGGCGACCAAAAAGAAGGCAGTCGAACCTCAGCATCCAAAGCCGAAGACAACACTGGGCGAGGGGACCTACAAGGCCAAGAACATTATCGTCGCCACCGGTGCCCGCCCACGCGTCCTGCCCGGCATCGAACCGGACGGCGATAAGATCTGGACCTATTTCGAGGCCCTCAAACCTGCCAAAATGCCCAAATCGGTGGCCGTGATGGGCTCGGGCGCCATCGGGATCGAGTTTGCATCCTTCTATCGTTCGCTCGGCGCCGACGTGACCGTCATCGAACTTCTGCCGCAGATCATGCCGGTCGAAGACGCTGAAATTGCCGGCCTGGCCCGCAAACGCTTTGAAAAGCGCGGTATCTCGATCCTGACCGATGCCAAGGTTTCCAAGGTCGACAAGAGCAAGGACGGCATCACCGCTCATGTGGAACTCAAGAACGGCGACAAGAAAGAAATCAAGGCTGACGTTTTGATTTCCGCGGTTGGCGTTCAGGCCAATTCGGAAAATCTGGGGCTGGAAAAGGCCGGTGTCAAGATCGACCGCGGCGTCATTGTCGTTGATGGCCATGGGCGCACCAATGTCGATGGCATCTGGGCCATCGGCGACGTCGCCGGCCCACCCATGCTGGCCCACAAGGCCGAGCACGAGGCGGTGCTCGCCGTTGAAACCATAGCCGGCAAGAAGGTGCATGGCCTGGACAAGTCCAAAATCCCCGGCTGCACCTATTGCGAACCGCAGGTGGCCAGCGTCGGGCTGACCGAAGCCAAGGCCAAGGAAGCCGGGCGGGAGATCCGCGTCGGCCGCTTCCCCTTCGTGGGCAATGGCAAGGCCATCGCACTCGGTGAACCGGACGGTCTGGTCAAGACCATCTTCGACAAAAAGACCGGTGAACTGCTCGGCGCGCACATGGTCGGCGCCGAAGTGACCGAGCTGATCCAGGGCTTTGTGGTGGCAATGAACCTCGAAACCACCGAGGAAGAGCTGATACACACCATCTTCCCGCACCCGACCCTGTCGGAAACGATGAAGGAAAGCGTGCTTGACGCATACGGTCAGGCACTCAACATATGAAATGCGACAGGGCTTTGCGGCCCGATCGCTCATAAAGTAAATTCAAGGTTGATAGTTCGGTAAGCAATTCATCCAATGTTCCCGCAGGAAAGAACCCGTTCATGGTAAATATGGAGCGGATATTTGTCTGAAACCGTCCATATTGAGGTTCGTCATGGCTCAAGAGCTATTGATGTACTGGGTGCTGGTCGGGCTGGCCATTGGGCTGGTCGGCGCATTTCTGTTCGGGACAGAGCTGATCTGGCGTTATCTGGCCGCAGGCGTGGCTGGAGCGGTGGCAATCAGCTTCGCAATTGCTTATTTTGGTATTGACGTACCGATAGCAAACTGGCTCGTACGCCAGCTCAGCGTGGCAGCCGCTGGGGCCGTATTCGTCGTAACCTTTGTCAGGGTGGTGGACACATCAGCCTGACGGGTTCGGAAAAGGACACAATGGTCACTCTCCTCGATACCGTAGGCACCAAGTCACCAAGACACCCTGAAAAGGCAAAGCGTCCCGACACCGAGATGCTACGCAAGCCTGATTGGATCCGCGTCAAGGCACCCGGTTCCGCCGTTTACCGCGAAACTCGGCAGATCGTGCGCGAGAACAATCTCGTCACCGTTTGCGAGGAAGCCGGCTGCCCCAACATTGGCGAGTGCTGGAGCAAGAAGCACGCCACCATGATGATCATGGGCGAAATCTGCACCCGCGCCTGCGCCTTCTGCAATGTGCGCACCGGCCTGCCGACCGCGCTCGATCCCCATGAACCCGAGAACGTCGCCAAGGCCGTTGAAAAACTCGGTCTTGAGCACGTGGTCATCACTTCGGTCGATCGCGACGACCTCGCCGACGGCGGAGCCCGGCACTTTGCCGACGTGATCCTTGCCATCCGGGCCCGCAATCCCAAGACGACCATTGAAATTCTGACGCCGGATTTCCTGCGCAAGGATGGCGCCCTTGAGATCGTCGTCGCCGCAAAGCCCGACGTCTTCAACCACAATCTCGAAACCGTGCCGTCCAAATATCTGAAGGTCCGCCCCGGCGCTCGCTATTTTCACTCGATCCGGCTGTTGCAGCGGGTCAAGGAACTCGATCCGCAGATGTTCACCAAGTCGGGCATCATGGTGGGGCTCGGCGAAGAGCGTAACGAAGTGCTCCAGCTCATGGACGATTTGCGCATCGCCGACGTCGATTTCCTGACTATCGGCCAGTACCTCCAGCCGACTCGCAAGCACCACAAGGTCGAACGGTTCGTGACACCCGAGGAATTCAAATCCTTTGCCACGGTCGCCAAGACCAAGGGATTCCTTCTGGTATCGTCCAGCCCGCTCACCCGCTCCTCGCACCACGCGGGCGAGGATTTCGCGGCCCTGCGCAAGGCGCGGCAGGAAAAACTCGGACTGGCGTGATGCAAAGGCATTTCGAGCGGCATGTGCCGCATTCGGCCGCGCAAATGCTTGCGCTGGTGGCGGACGTCGATACTTATCCCCAGTTCATCCCCCACTGCGAGCGCATGGACGTTCGCCGTGATGTGGCGAATCCGAATGACAAGTTCGACGCCCGCATGCACATCCGCTTCGGCCCGATCAGCCAGTCCTATACCAGCCGGATCGTGGTTGATCGAAGCGCCATGACATTGCGGGCCAAAGCGGTCGATGGGCTGTTCAGCCATCTCGACAGCACCTGGCGCTTTACCGAGGACGGGGAGGGGACTGCCATTGCCTTCGACATCGACTTCAAGATCGCCAACCCGCTGATCCGCTCTGTCGCCGAACCGGCCTTCGCTGCCAAGCAGGAAGAGATCATGGATGCGTTTGTGGCAGAGGCGCGCCGCCGCTACGGCGCGTAAGCCTCAAGGATCATCTCCAGCGCCACGCGTACCGTCGCCTGTCGCACCATGTCGCGGCCAAGATCGCCGAACCGCTCTTCGCGATGAATCGCCCTTTCCCGCGTCGCCAGCCCGAAATGCACCAGCCCGATCGGCTTTTCATCCGACCCGCCGCCCGGTCCGGCAATTCCGGTCACCGAAATCGCCAAATCCACTCCGGCTCTGTGCAACGCTCCTTTGGCCATGGCTTGCGCCACCGGCTCGGAAACGGCACCGTGCTTGTCGATCAACGGTTCAGGCACATCGATCATCGCGGTCTTGGCTTTGTTGGAATAGGTGACAAACCCGCCATAGAGCATGGCGGAGGAACCCGATACTGAGGTGATCGCGCCTGCGATCAGCCCGCCCGTGCAGCTCTCCGCGGTCACCATCATATGACCGGCCAGGATCAGCCGGTCATTGACTTTTTTCGCCAGCGCCAATGTCTCGTTGTCGAGCATCATCTAGCTCCGCGGCAGCTCGATTGTGGCAACGGCCTGCGCCGCAATGCCTTCTCCACGGCCGGTAAAGCCCAGCCGTTCCGAGGTCGTTGCCTTGACCGCAACCCGATCCACGCTGACCCCCGCGATTTCCCCGATCCGCGCCCGCATGGCCTCCACATGCGGCCTGATCTTGGGATATTCGCAGATGATGGTCGCATCCATATGCACCAGTCGCCCGCCACGCTGGCGCACCAGTCCTGCCGCATGTTCGAGGAAAATCGAAGAGTCTGCGTCCTTCCATTCCATTTCGCTGGGCGGGAAGTGCTTGCCGATATCTCCATCGGCCAGCGCGCCGTAAATGGCATCCGCAAGGGCGTGCAGCACCACATCGGCGTCCGAGTGTCCCTTGAGTCTTGCCCTGTGCGGAATTGAAATGTTGCCCAGAACAACCGCATCGCCGTCGGCGAACGCATGCACGTCATAGCCAGACCCGACCCGTGTTTCCATCGCCTGTCCTTCAGTCATCATGCGCTCGGCCCGTTCGAAATCGCCCGGCAGCGTTATCTTGATGTTGCGCGTATTGCCTTGTGCAAGCGCAACGCTCAAGCCGGCCCATTCGGCGATCGCTGCATCATCTGTAAATCCATCGCTCATTTCGATGGCACGCCTGTGGGCATTATAGATGGCGCTGAAATGAAACCCCTGCGGGGTCTGGGCTGCAAAAAGCTGCGTCCGATCTTCCGTGCCGCCCACCGTTTTCCCGTCCAGCGAGCGTTTGATTGTGTCGGTCACCAGTGTCACCGGCAACGCGCCATCGGCGTCGGCCAGGGCCCCAATGACATTGCCGATCAGCTCGGCCTCGACGAAGGGGCGGGCACCATCGTGGATGAGCACGATATCGGGAGGGTCGCTCGCCAGCGCTTGCAGGCCTTTCAATACGGACACCTGCCGCGTTTCACCGCCGATGACCGGAGCCGAGAGCCGCGCGTCGTTGATCCCCAGAGCGGCAAACATGTCTTCCTGTCCGTCGCCGATCACCGGCACCACCCGATCGATAGCCTTTACGGCAAGCAACGCCTTGAGCGTCCTTGTCAGCAACGGCTCACCGGCCACCGATCGGTACTGCTTGGGCAGTCCTACATTGCCCGCTCGCTCTCCGCGACCCGCCGCGACGACCAGCGCAACGATTGTTTTGTCTTCACTCATAGGACCCTGCACGTTCCTGGCTATGCGTTGCGCAAACTTCATCCGCAATTAAAGCCCCGTGGACCGTGAAACAAGGTCAGCACCACTGTCTTTAGCAAACTGATCTCATATGAGGCATTGAACGGGACCGAATTTTGACTAATCTGTCACCAAATTCGAGCCGTTGTATAGTTTTAAGGCAATAAATTGGCAAAGCATGCCTCCGAAATGAGCATAGGCGGTATCCGACTGCCAAATCGAGCAGTTCTTGCGCCCATGGCTGGGATCACAGACCGCCCGATGCGCGATCTTGCTGCCCGGTTCGGGGCAGGGCTGGTCGTGTCGGAAATGATAGCCAGCGCGGCTCTTGTGACAGGGCACAGGGAAATAGCCCGTAAGCTCACCCCCAGCCATGGCCTGCCCCATATTGTCCAGCTCGCCGGATGCGAGGCCGATTGGCTGGTGCGTGGCGCCAAAATCGCCGAGGAGGCCGGGGCCGACGTCATCGACATCAATTTCGGCTGTCCATCCAAGCGCGTCACCAATGGTTTTGCCGGTTCCGCGCTGATGCGTGTGCCCGATATCGCCCTCTCGCTCGTCGAGGCGGTTGTCGGCGCCACCGACCTGCCGGTCACCGTCAAGATGCGGCTTGGCTGGGATGACGACAGCCTCAATGCCGCCGATATCGCCCGTCGCGCCGAAAGTGCCGGGGTAAAGATGATCACGGTACATGGCCGCACCCGCCAGCAGTTCTACAAAGGCACGGCCCGCTGGCATCTGGTAAAGCCTGTTACTGAGGCCGTTGGCATTCCTGTCGTCGTCAACGGCGATATCCTCGGACCGGACGAGGCCGATACGGCCCTGGCCCAATCCGGCGCTGACGCCGTCATGATCGGCCGTGGCGCACAGGGGCAACCATGGATTGTCGGCCAGGTAGCCGCGCATCTCGATGAACGTCCCGCCCCAGCGACGCCAGAGGGAAACGATCTGGTGAACCTCGTCGCCGCCCATTACGAGGATATGCTGTCCGAATACGGCACCGAACTCGGCGTCCGCATGGCCCGCAAACATATCGGCTGGTATCTCGATGCCGCCGGCGAGCTTTCCAATGCACAGCGACGCCCGATCATGACCGAAAACGATCCACGTGCCGTCCTGCGCCTGATGCCTCAAATGTTCGAACAAACCTGGAGCCAGGCCGCATGAGCGCGCTCATGGAACTCGATCTGCACGCCTCCATACTCCAGTCGCTGCCTCAGCCGGTTATCGTCTGCGCCCAGGATGGCTCAATTACCTTTGCCAATTACGCGGCCGAGGCGTTTTTTCATGCTTCCGCGTCCATTCTGACGCGCCAGAAACTGTCTGATTTCATCGCGTTTGGCTCACCTATCCTGGGGCTCATCGAAAGCGTCGCGTCACGGCTCGCGCCGATGATCGAGTACCGCGTACAGGTCGGCACCGCCCGCGTGATCGAGGACAGGGTGGCCGATGTCTATGCCAGCCCCATTCCGGAAATGCCCGGCCATGTCACGCTCATTTTCCAGGAGCGAACCATGGCCGACAAGATCGACCGCCAGCTCGTATCGCGGGGCGCGGCGCGTTCGGTAACGGGCCTGGCCGCGATGCTGGCCCATGAGATCAAGAATCCGCTCTCTGGCATCCGCGGCGCCTCCCAATTGCTCGAGCAATCCGCCGTCGGAGACGACCGTGCGCTGGCCCGCCTCATCCGCGACGAGACCGACCGGATTGTCGATCTTGTCGATCGCATGGAGGTGTTCGGCGACGAACGCCCGGTCGAGCGGACACCGATCAATATCCACGTCATTCTCGAGCGGGTGAAACTCCTCGCCTCAAACGGCGTCGCCAAGGGAATAGCCTTTTCAGAGGATTACGATCCGAGCCTACCGCCCGTGCTGGGCGATCGCGATCAGCTGATCCAGATCTTCCTGAACCTGATTAAAAACGCCGCAGAAGCGCTTGATCGGACATCAAAAGCTGAAATCAAGATTATGACGGCTTTCCGTCCGGGCATCCGCATCAGCGTGTCCGGAAACAGCAACCGCGTCTCCCTGCCGCTCGAAATCGTCATCGAGGACAACGGGCCGGGCGTGCCCTCCGATATCCTCCCGTTCCTTTTCGATCCGTTCGTGACCACCAAACTTTCGGGTTCCGGCCTCGGCCTGGCGCTCGTAGCAAAAATCGTGGGCGACCATGGCGGCGTCATCGATTGCGACAGCAAACCGGGACGAACGCGCTTCCGCATCCTTTTGCCCGTCGCTCAGAAAACAGACATCAGCCAAGCCGAAGACCAGGACTAAGACCATGGCCGGACAGACAGTTCTCCTCGCAGATGACGACGCGGCGATCCGCATGGTGCTCAATCAGGCGCTCTCGCGCGCCGGTTACGAGGTGCGCCCCACAGGCAACATTTCGACCATGTGGAACTGGGTGACGCGCGGCGAGGGCGATATTCTCATCACCGACGTCTCGATGCCCGATGGCAACGCCTTCGACGTCATGCCCAAGATAAAAAAGCTCCGTCCGGAGTTGCCCATTGTCGTGATGAGTGCCCAGAACACATTCATGACGGCCATTCGGGCGTCCGAGATGGGTGCCTACGAATACCTGCCCAAGCCTTTCGACATCACAGAAGTTCTCGCTGTCGTTGGCCGTGCGCTTGCTGATGCCAAACGCCCGGCGCCTGATCGCCGCCAGGAAGAGCAGGGCGAAAACATGCCGCTGGTCGGTCGTTCCGCCGCCATGCAGGACATCTATCGGGCCCTGGCCCGCCTCATGCAGACCGATTTGACGGTGATGATTACCGGCGAGAGCGGCACCGGCAAGGAACTGGTCGCCAAGGCCCTGCACAACTTCGGAAAGCGCAAGAACGGCCCCTTCGTTGCAATCAATATGGCCGCCATTCCCCGTGACCTGATCGAAGCTGAGCTGTTCGGCCACGAAAAAGGGGCGTTTACCGGCGCAACATCGCGTTCATCGGGCCGCTTCGAACAGGCCGAAGGCGGTACGCTGTTTCTCGATGAGATCGGCGATATGCCCATGGATGCCCAGACCCGCCTGCTGCGCGTGCTCCAGGAGGGGGAATACACGATGGTCGGTGGTCGCACAGCCATCAAGACCGACGTGCGCATCGTCGCCGCAACGCACAGGGATCTCAGCCAGTTGATCCGGCAGGGCCTGTTCCGCGAGGATCTCTATTACCGCCTCAATGTTGTACCGATCCGCCTTCCGCCGCTGCGCGAACGCATCGACGACGTACCCGATCTCGCGGCAAGCTTTCTCAAGGCCACGCAACGCGAGAACGAAGCGCCCAAGGTTCTCTCGTCCGATGCTCTCAAGCTCATGCAGCAGTACCATTGGCCGGGAAACGTCCGCGAACTGGAAAATCTCGTTCGGCGCCTCGCCGCGCTCTATGTGGACGAGGTCATTTCGCTCGAAATCGTCCAGAACGAGCTTAACCTCGCCGATCGGGGCAATTTCTCTTCAAAGCCCGGCCCTGCCGATATCGTGACGGTCATTGAAAGCGATCTGGCCGAGCTGTTCCGCGAATATGAGCCCAACCTGCCACCCGCCGGTGTTTATCAGCGCATCATTGACAAGGTCGAAGTGCCTCTGATTTCGACCGTTCTCAACCTGTGCGCAGGCAACCAGATCAAGGCCGCCGAATTGCTGGGGCTCAACCGCAACACGCTGCGCAAGAAAATTCGCGGCCATGGGATCGAAATCGTAAAGCACTCAAGGCAATTGGGATGAGCACGGTCCCGAAGGGCAAATCGCCGGGTCTGTCCCGGACATGACAGGGGAGTGGTGCGAACGCCCGTAGCGCAAGCGAAGGGCCGGGGAGAGGTCCAAACGCACCCAGCCTTCTCGCCCTACCTCGGCTGAGGGCCATCGGGTCTGTGCCCCCCGCACGGGGCAAGCACCTGTCACATTTTGGCAACAATAATCTTGAACCAAGGGCCGAGTTGGGTCAGACTCGCCCGAACGGAATATTTCCGGCCATTGTAACCGTCAGCGCGGACGATCGCATGCTTTCAAGCGCAGCACTCCATAGCGGCCCCGGAGCCATCGCGCTGCCCGGCAAGTCGGGCAGGAGAGGCGGTGTGCATGGCGGTTAGCGCAGGCAGCCGGCAGATATCGCACTCAGGGGACAAATCTGCACCATTGTTCAACGACAACCGTCTGCTGCGGCAGGTTGGCTTCGTTGTTGTCCTGATCTCGGTCATTGTCGCCACTGGCTCGTTCCTCATCATGAGCGGTGCCACCGACATCGAGCCGGGCCCCGACGTCTGGACCTGGATATGGATCGCCAACGCGATCCTGATTACGCTTGTGGTCGCCCTGGTACTGACCGAACTGGTCATGCTCGTTCAGACGCGCATACGCAAGCAGGAAGGCGCCCGGCTTCAGGTCCGCATCGTTGTCATGTTCGCCATCGTGGCCGCCGGTCCGGCCTTTATCGTCGCCGTTGTCGCCACGCTTTCGCTCAATCAGGGGCTGGATCAATGGTTTTCTGAGCGCATGCGTTCGATGGTGGAGAGCTCCCGCCTTGTCGCGCGCTCCTATATGCTCGAACACGCGCAGGTGCTCCGCGACGACACCATTTGGGTCGCAAGCGAGCTTGAAACGGCACGCGACAGCTTCACCAACGATGCCCCGCGCTTCCAGCGCATCCTGACGGCCCTGGCCACAACGCGCTCGCTCCCCTTCACCAGCCTGGTCAACCAGGCCGGTGAAACCGTCATGCGCGCCCAGATCAATGTGCAAGGCGCCGTTCCGCGCGTTCCTGACGAGGTTCTTCAGGCCGCTGGCGAAGGCGCACCCACTCTTATTGCGCCGGGCGCCTCCAGTTCACTCGTCGGCGCGGTGGTCAAGCTGCGCGGATATGACGACCTCTTTCTCTTTGTTGCCCGGCCAGTCGACCCCGAAGTGCTCGAATATGTCCGGCTGACTGACGAAAACATCACCGACTACCGGCTCTACGATTCCAGCCGGCTGGTGTTCCAGATTACCTTCGCGCTGATGTATGTCGGCGTGGCTTTCGTTTTCCTGCTGGCGGCGCTCTGGATCGGCATTGCGTTGGCCAATGGTCTGATCGACCCGATCCGAAACCTCATGATCGCCTCGAACCGCGTTTCCAACGGCGATCTGGATGTCCAGTTGCCGGTACCTGAACGCGGCGGCGACCTGCACGATCTGGCGGTGCGCTTCAACAAGATGACGGCCCAGTTGCGCAGTCAGCGCGCAGCTCTCGTCGCGGCGAGCCGGACCAACGACCAGCGCCGGCAATTCACCGAAGCCGTTGTGGAAGGCGTTTCCGCGGGCATTATCGGCCTTGACGCCTTTGGCCGCATCACGCTGGTCAATTCACGCGCCTGTGCCGCTCTGGGCCAGAGCGAACTGGATTTGATGAACCAGGAACTCGCCCAGATTTCCCCCGAGCTCGCCCCGACCGTGGAGCGAGCGCAATCGGCCCGTCGGGGCAGGGTCCAGGACCAGGTGCAGCTTTCGACCGGTTTCGATCGCCGCACCTATCAGGTTCGGCTCACGCGGGAGGGCACCATCACCGAGTCCAAAGGCTATGTGGTGACCCTCGACGACATCACCGAACTCGTCGCCGCCCAGCGCAACAGCGCCTGGGCCGATGTGGCCCGCCGTATCGCCCACGAGATCAAGAACCCGCTGACCCCGATCCAGCTGTCGGCCGAGCGCCTGCGCCGCCGCTATGCCAACAAGCTCGTCGACGATTTCGACGTCTTCGACAAGTGCATCTCGACCATCGTGCGCCAGGTAGGCGATATCGGGCGTATGGTCGATGAGTTCTCGTCCTTCGCGCGCATGCCCACCGCCGCCATTGTCCGCGCCGACCTGTCCGATACCATACGGCAAGCCGTCTTTCTCGAAAGCGTCCGCCAGCCGGAAATAAATATCAAAGCTGTGCTGCCCGACGAGACGATCTATGCGCAGTTCGACACGCGCCTGGTGTCCCAGGCGCTGACTAATCTTGTTAAAAATGCCGTCGAAGCTATTGAGAACGTTGGCATCGATACGATCGAAGACCCCGAGGTCATCGTTTCAGCCTCGGTTTACGGTGACGAAGCCGTCGTAGAAGTCAGCGACAACGGCAAAGGCTGGCCAACGGAAAATCGCCACCAGCTTCTCGAACCCTATATGACAACGCGCGAAAAGGGCACCGGGCTCGGTCTTGCTATTGTCGCAAAGATCATCGAACAGCATGGCGGTCGTGTCGACCTGCGCGATGCTGCTCCCGATGGCAATGGCCGTATAGGCGCTTGCTTTGCCTTCACATTGCCGTTGCAGGAACGTGGAAAACAGCCGGCCGGGCCTGAAGGCGCCGGCCAGAGCAACAATAAAACGACCCAAGAGGAGACATCGCGCCCATCCGCGATGGCAATAAAATAAATGGCTCGTGACATTCTGATTGTGGACGACGAAGAAGATATCCGGGAGCTGATTGCCGGAATTCTCGAAGATGAAGGCTACGAGCCGCGACAGGCCTCCGATGCCGACGGCGCGCTCAACGAGATTGCCAAGCGCCGCCCCAATCTGGTTTATCTCGATATCTGGATGCAGGGCTCGCGCCTGGACGGCTTGCAGCTGCTCGATGTCCTGCAGGCCGATCACCCTGATCTTCCCGTGGTTATGATCTCGGGCCACGGCAATGTGGAGACCGCGGTCTCCGCCATTCGCCGAGGCGCGTATGACTATATCGAGAAACCCTTCAAGATCGATCGTCTGCTGCTGATCACGCAGCGGGCCATTGAAGCGAGCAAACTCAGGACGGAAGTCGCTGACCTCAAGGAGCGAACCGGAGATGAAACCGAGCTGGTCGGCGTCTCCGGCGCCATCGCCCAGGTCCGTTCCCTGATCGAAAAATCGGCCGGTACGCGTTCGCGCGTCTTCATTTCCGGCGGAGCAGGCACCGGCAAGGGCATGTGTGCGCGTCTCCTGCACTTCAAGAGCCCGCGCGCTGCCGGCCCCTTCATTGAAATCAATGCCTCGCTCTATGCGCCAGATGAAATCCCCGTCGTGCTGTTCGGGCGCGAAGTCCGCGAAAAGAACGGGTTGCGCACCGAAGTTGGCGCCCTCGAGCGCGCTCATGGCGGCACACTCTACCTGTCCGAAGTCACTTCGCTCCCTCTGGAGGCTCAGACCTCCTTGCTGCGCGCCTTGGTTGAAAACAAGTTCACCCGCGTCGACGGCCATGGTCCGGTACCCGTCGATGTTCGCATCGTCTCATCCAGTTCCCAAAACGTCGCCAGCCTGATCGAGGAGGGCAAGTTCCGCACCGATCTGTTCCACCGGCTCTCGGTCGTACCGCTCCAGCTCACCTCTTTACGTGAGCGCCGCGAGGATATTCCGGCCCTGGTCAGCCTTTTCGTTGCGCAGCTTTCACGCATGCACAACCTGCCGCGCTTTCTGTTCGGGGACGACGCGATCGCTGTGCTTCAGGGGCAGGATTGGCCCGGCAATGCACGCCAGCTGCGCAACGCCATTGAGCGCCTGCTGATTCTGGTGCGCGATCAGCAGCCCGAGGACGGGATCATCACGGCGTCCATGCTGCCATCCGACATTTCCGAAGTGCTGCCCACCATTGGCGACACCGATTCATCGGCCCATCTGATGAGTCTGCCCCTGCGTGACGCGCGCGAGGTTTTCGAGCGCCAATACCTGATCGCCCAGATCGAGCGATTTGGGGGCAATATCTCAAAAACCGCGGAATTTGTGGGCATGGAGCGAAGCGCCTTGCACCGCAAGATCAAGTCGCTCGGGCTTTAGTGACAGGTGATGGCGTGCTAACACATGCGCCGTCGCTTCCATCTGGGACGCTGAAATGAGAGTTATTATCTGCGGAGCCGGCCAGGTCGGCTACGGGATCGCCGAACGCCTGTCGGCCGAAGGCAACGAAATCACCGTCATCGACAACAATCCGGCCCTGGTGCAGCGCGTCAGGGACACGCTCGATGCGCGCGGGTTGCACGGGCACGGATCCCATCCGGACGTTCTGGCCCAGGCCGGCGCGCGTGATGCCGATATGCTGATCGCCGTCACTCAGGTCGATGAAGTCAATATGACCGCCTGCCAGGTGGCCCATTCGATCTTCGAGGTGCCAACCCGCATCGCCCGCATCCGTTCACAAAGCTATCTCGATCCCGAATGGAGCAACATGTTCTCCCGGGATCATCTGCCCATCGACGTCATCATCTCGCCCGAGGTCGAAGTGGGCGAACTCATCTTGCAGCGCATGGCCTATCCCGGCGCCAATGAGATCGTGACGTTCGAGGACGATCAGGTCGTCGTGATCGAGGTCAACGTCACCGAAGACTGCGCGGTAATCGATACCCCCTTGCGGCACCTCACCGACCTGTTTCCCAACCTCCAGGCCACGGTCATGGGCGTGCGGCGCGACGGCGAAATGCGGGTCATCCATTCCCACGAGCAGATGATCGCCGGCGATCAGGCCGTGGTGGCCGTGGCGCGTGACCAGGTCCAGCGTGTCCTCGGCCTCTTCGGACGCGACGAAGTGCCGCCCAGCCGCGTGGTCATCGCCGGCGCCGGCAATGTCGGACGTTACGTTGCCCGACGCATCGAGGAAACCGACCCCACGGTGTCCATCCGCATCATTGAGAGCAACCGGGACAACGCCCAGCGAACCGCCGAAGCCATGAAGCATTCCATCGTCGTGTTCGGCGATGCGCTGGCCGAAGACATCATGCGCGAGGTCGACGTTCGCGATGCCCATATGTTCCTGGGGCTGACCAATGACGACAAGACCAACATTTTGTCCTCGGTCATCGCCAGCGAAATGGGCTGCCACGCCAATATTGCCCTCGTGAACCAGAGCCAATATCCCCGCGTCGCTCGCAGGCTCGGTGTCGATGCCTTCATCAATCCGCGCGCCATTACCGTCTCGAAGGTTCTCCGCCATGTCAGGCGCGGCCGCATCCGCGGCGTCTATACGCTCGGCAACGGCGCCGCCGAAATTCTTGAAGCCGAAGCGCTCGAAACCTCGACGCTGGTCGGAAAGCCGCTGCGGGAGTTCAAGCTCCCGCCCGGTATCCGCATTGGCGCCATCGTGCGCGGCAGCCAGTCGATCATGCCGACGGGCGATACCATTGTGCGGGCGGGCGATTTCGTCATCGTTTTCGCGCTCGCCGCCAGCCTGCGACAGGTCGAGCAGATGTTCAGGGTCAGCATCGACTTTTTCTAGAGCAGGTCCGGAAAAGTGGGAACCGGTTTTCCGATAAGACTTGCGCCAAAACAAAAGGGGTAGATCGTGTCAGCGATTCAATGAATCACTGACACGATCTAGGTGTCCTGAGAGGGGATGGGTTTGCCCACCATCGGAATTTTATCGGCCGGTGTGTTCGGGGTTTTCGCCCTCTCATTGGTGTTGCCGCTGTTCGTCGCTCTCGTCGAAGGCAATTGGCGCGCCCTTGAAGCCATCTTTCTCGTCGGCATCGGCTATGGGTTTCTGTCCGCCGTCACCATCTTGTCGCTGACTCGGCGTGCCCGCACCCTCAATAGAGCAGGGGTGTTCATGGCGGCCATCACCGTCTGGCTGTCGCTGATTGTCGCTGCCGTCCCCCTTTTCATGCTCGTTGAAGGGCAGCGGCTCGTCTCAGCCGTTTTCGAGGCCAGTTCGGCCGCCGTGACGCTTGGGGTAACCCTGCGCCCGCCCGCCGATCTGTCGCCCTCGATGACCTTCTACAGAGCCACGGTGGCATGGGTGGGCGGCCTGACCACCCTGACCCTGGCTGTCTACGTATTGGGACCGTACCGGGTTGGCGGAATACCCAACGCCAATCTGCGGCAGGTCCAGCATGCGCGTACAGAAGATGACCCCCGCATTCTCGTAACACTGCAGTCGATTGCCGTGCCCTATCTGACCTTGACGATTGCCTGCGCCATGCTGCTGATCATCGTCCGCGTCCCGGCTGACGACGCCATCGTGGTCGCCATGAGCATGCTCTCGACAAACGGGTTCGTACCGCCCGGTTCCACCGTTTCCGTTCTCGACAATCGGTTTGCCGAAATCATCATGATGGTCTTCATGCTTGTCGGCGCAACAAGCATAATCTGGCATCGCCTGCTCATCGCACGCGCTGGCGAAGGTTCGCGCGAGCATCACGAAGGCATGCGTTATCTCGCAGCGGTCGGCGCATTGGCGGTCATAGCCGCACTTGCCTCGATTTTCGCCCCTCCTGAGGGTCGGCAGGGCTTTGAAAGCGCCTTCAACTACGTCTTCGATATGATTTCGATCGCCACGACGACGGGCGTAACCCACGATCAAAGGCTGGGCGTTTCCATACCGTTCGAGGCCATTCTCATTGTCGTTTTCATTGGTGGCTGCTCGTATTCCACAGCCGGCGGCATCAAGGCCTTCCGCCTGCTCACCATGCTCAAGCACGTCGGCAACGAACTCGACCGGCTGGTTTATCCCAGCGCCATACTGCGAGACGACGTGCAATACGATACCCAGCAGCGCGTTATCGCCAAATCCGTCTGGAGTACGTTTTTCCTCGGCGTGCTGGCGCTCACCATGGCTCTTTTGGTGTTTGCCGCTCAGGGCCATTCACTGCCGGACGCCATGGCCATTGCTGCGGGCTCGTTTTCGCAGGTCGGCAATCTCGTCGACGCCGCTATTCCCGGCCTGTCGCAGGGCGTCGCGTCGGACGCCACCTTGCTGACGATAGCAGCGGTCGCGACGATCGCCCGCATCGAAATCCTCGTGGTACTGGCGGCAATTACAGGAAATCGCTGGTAATTGTGCTCTAGGCTCCTACCAAGAGATATGCAATAGTTGCGTCGTTGACATGTAATGCGTCAAACGGGCAGGGCGGCACCCAAGCTGGTTGCCAAACAAAAAGTCGGTCGGGGCGTCTGACCGGTGCCCCATGCCCGACGCAAACAAGAGGCCGTACAATGCCCAGTGAAAAGGTGCAGAACCTTCAGGATGCCTTTCTCAATCACGTTCGCAAGAACAAGGTTCCGGTGACGATCTTTCTCGTCAACGGCGTAAAATTGCAGGGCGTCATCACCTGGTTCGACAATTTCTGTTTGCTGCTGCGTCGCGATGCCCAGAGCCAACTGGTCTATAAGCACGCGATTTCGACAATCATGCCGGGCGCACCCATTCAACTGTTCGACCCCGAGAGCAACACCGATTGATCGATAGAGAAGACGACGACGATGGCAAGGGCTTCGTGGACCTCCGCGAAGTCCCCACACGCACTGGCCTCGTAACCCCCGACGTCAGACACAACCGCTATTCGCGACCCGCGGAAGCGCGGCATGCCGAGTTTATCGGGCTTGCCGCAGCCATAGCGCTCGACCTGGTGTTCACCGAAATCCTGCGTGTGCGCGAAATCAAGCCCGCGACCTATCTCGGTGGCGGGCAGGTGCAGCAACTGGCCGAGTGGGCCAAGGAACAAGACATCGAACTGCTCGTCATCGATGCGCCGCTCTCGGCCATCCAGCAACGCAATCTCGAACGCGAAATCGGCGTGAAGGTCCTCGACCGCACGGCGCTGATTCTTGAGATTTTCGGCGAACGCGCGGCAACCCGCGAAGGCGTGCTGCAGGTCGAACTCGCCCACCTCAATTACCAGAAGGGCCGTCTGGTCCGCTCCTGGACCCACCTTGAGCGTCAGCGCGGCGGTGGCGGCTTTCTTGGCGGCCCGGGCGAAACCCAGATCGAATCCGATCGGCGCCAGATCCAGGACCGCATTCTGGTTCTCGAACGCCGGCTCGATAAGGTGCGCCGCACCCGTCAACTCCAGCGCGGCCCCCGCGATTCTGTGCCTTTCCCCGTGGTCGCGCTGGTCGGTTACACCAACGCGGGAAAATCGAGTCTGTTTAATGCTATTACGGGCTCCGGCGTCATGGCCGAGAACCTGCTTTTCGCAACGCTGGACACCACCGTGCGCCGCGCCTCGCTCCCCCATGGCCGCGACATCATCCTGTCCGATACCGTTGGCTTCATTTCCGATCTGCCCACCGATCTGGTCGCCGCCTTTCGCGGTACGCTCGAGGAAGTGACGCAGGCCCAGGTCATCTTGCACGTCCGCGACGTTTCCAACCCCGACCATCCGGCACAGGCAAACGACGTGCTCTCGGTTCTGGCTTCGCTCGGTGTCACCGGCGAAACCACCCCGATCATCGAAGTCTGGAACAAGATCGACAATCTCCCCGCCGACGCCGTGGATGGATTGGCAACCATAGCCCCAGCGGGGAAAGTCGCCGCCTCCGTTCCGGTGTCAGCCGTGACAGGGCAGGGGCTGCCCGAGCTTCTTCTGGCTATCGAAAAGACGCTTGCCCAGGATTCTCGCCTGTTCAGCGTCCTGATCCCGCACGAATCGAGTTCTGAAACCGGCTGGCTTTACGCCAACGCCGAGGTCGTTGAGCGCGGTGAACCCGACGATGAAGGCACGCGCTACACGGTTCGGGTTCTGCCCCGGCACCGTGCCGAGTTTTCCGAAAAATTTGCCGGCCGGATTACCGGGCTCGACGGCTCAAGCTGATTTGTCGGTCTTGCGGATTTCGTTCCAGTAACGGTCCAGCCGCTCAAGCCCCGCCTCGGAAATCTCGATCTCGTCCTCGCGGCACCGGGCCTCCACATGCTCGAACCGCCGCACGAATTTGGCATTGGCATCGCGCAGCGCCGCCTCCGGATCGATCCCGGCATGGCGGGCGAGATTGGCAACGGCAAACAGCAAATCGCCAATTTCTTCGGCTTTTGCCGCCTCATCGGTCCCCGCAAGCGCCTCCTCGGCTTCGCCAAGCTCTTCCTCGATCTTGGCAATGACCGATGCAGTATCGGGCCAGTCGAACCCCACCCGAGCCGCGCGCTTGGCGAGTTTTCCCGCCCGCGTCAGCGCCGGTAACCCAGCGGGAACGTCATCAAGCAGGGAAAGGGGTTTTTCTCCGCCGCGCCGCTTGGCCTTTCTGGCCCGCTCCCCGGCCTTGATCGCCTCCCAGCGTTTCTCGCTGGAAGCAGCATTGCCCGCCTCATCGTCCCCGAAAACGTGTGGATGGCGCCGGATCAGCTTTTCAGTCACCGCATAGATAACGTCGCCGATCTCGAACAGCCCTTCTTCCTTGGCCATCTGCGCGTGATAGATCGGCTGCAGCAAAAGGTCGCCCAACTCGTCGCGCAGATCGTCGTAATCCTCTCGCTCGATCGCATCCGCCACCTCATAGGCTTCCTCGATCGTATAGTGCCGGATCGACCTGAAATCCTGCTCGATATCCCAGGGGCACCCTGTCTCCTTGTCGCGCAGGCGCGCCATGATCTCGATGAGACGGGAAATATCGCTGGAGGGCTGCATGGCAAAACCTTGGAAGGAAAGAGTCGTAGAGCAACTTCTATCGGCCGGACCAGCCTGCCGCTACCCCGATCATCCCGCCTTGATCAGCGGAATGGCCAGATCCTTGCGGAAAATATAGAGCAGCGCCCGCAGCGCTTCGCCCTCCGGTCCCTTTAGCCCGGGATTGCGGTCCAGCGCGGCCCGCGCATCATCATGCGCCATCTCCAGCAGATGTTTGTGGACATCGGGCACTGCAATGCGATAGCCGGGCATCCCCGACTGCCGCGTCCCCAGCAAATCGCCCTGGCCGCGCAATTCAAGATCTTTTTCGGCGATCTCGAACCCGTCATCGGTCGTGCGGATCGCTTCGAGCCGCTGCTTGGCCGTTTCGCTCAACGGCTCGGAATAGAGCAACAGACAGGCTGAGCGAGCCGACCCACGCCCGACCCGCCCGCGCAACTGGTGCAATTGCGCCAGCCCGAACCGCTCGGCGTGCTCGATGATGATGATCGTCGCATTGGGCACATCGACCCCCACTTCGATCACCGTGGTTGCAACAAGGATCTGCGCGTCGCCCGAGGAAAACCGCGCCATCGCCTCCTGCTTGGCCGCAGCACTCATCCGCCCATGCACAAGCTCCACCCGATCGCCAAAGCTCTTCTTGAGTACGGCAAATCGATCCTCGGCCGCCACCACGTCGAGCACGTCGCTTTCCTCGACCAGCGGGCACACCCAATAGGCCTGCGCGCCTTCCGCTAGCCGCGACGCCAACCGCCCCACCACACGCCCATATTCGGAGATCGGCAGCGTCGCCGTATCGATCGGCTGCCGTCCCGCCGGCTTTTCGCGCAACACCGAAACATCCATGTCGCCGAAATGGGTCAGCACCAGCGTGCGCGGAATGGGCGTCGCCGTCATCACCAGTAGGTCGGTCTTGTGGCCCTTTTCCGACAGCGCCAGCCGCTGATGCACCCCGAACCGGTGCTGCTCGTCAACCACCGTCAGCCCGAGATTCTCAAACTCAACCCCGCTCTGGAACAGGGCATGAGTGCCCACGGCAATGGTGATCGATCCATCGGCCAACCCCGACAATGCCGCCCGCTTTTCCGCCGCCGGCATCTTCCCGGTCATCAGGACCACTTTCAGCCCGGCCTGTTCAGCCAGCGGCTGGAGCGTCCGGAAATGCTGGCTGGCCAGCAGTTCTGTCGGCGCCATCAGCGCCGATTGCCCGCCATCCTCGGCCACCATCGCCATAGCCATCAGCGCAACCACCGTCTTGCCCGACCCCACATCGCCCTGCAAAAGCCGCGACATGCGGGTCGGCCGTTCCAGATCCTCTCGGATATCGGCAATCGCCAGCCGCTGCCCATCGGTCAGCGCAAAGGGCAGGGCGGCTTCCACCTTTTCGGTTATGTCTTCGGTCACCCTCCGCGCGATGCCCGAGGATTTGACCATGGTCTCCCGGATGAGCGACAGCGCCAATTGTCCGGCCAGATATTCGTCATAAGCCAGCCGCATGCGCGAGGGTGAAACGATATCGCCCTCACTCGGCCGCTGCGGTGCATGAATATGGTGCAGCGCCTCGGCAAAGCCCGGCCAGTTCATGATCGTGCGCCGGTCCTTGCTCGTCCATTCGGGAATGATCGGCACCAACTCGAGCGCCGAAGCGATCACCTTGCGCAGCGCGCGCGATGATAGCCCATGGGTCAACGGATAGACCGGCTCGACCATCGGCAGGCTCGAAAGCTTGTCGGGTTCCACGATATAATCCGGATGCGTCATCTGCTTTTCGCGCCCGAAAAACCCGATCTCGCCGGAGACGTACCGGATTTCGCCAACAGGCAGCTGCTTTTCCACCCAGCCGCCCCGAGCGCCGAAAAAGCTCAGCGTGATCTCGCCGGTTTCGTCATGGGCCTTGATGCGGAGCGGCGCACGGCTGTTGCGCGGCGGCACGATATGCTCATCGATATGCAGCTTCAGCGTGGCGATCGATCCGACAGGTGCATAGGCTACCCCGTTCTGCGCCCGCCTATCGATAACCCCCGACGGCATATGCATGAGCACGTCAAGCACCACCGCGTCCTGCCCGTCGGGCGCGCCGAAGAACTTGGCGAACAACGCGCCCAGTTGCGGCCCGACGCCTTTCATCGATTTGAGCGATTTGAACAGCGGGTTCAGCAGATCGGGGCGGGGCACGACTCAAAACTGGGCTAGTATGAACGGAAACGGAACAATATATGCTTGTGGGCGGCGGCAAAAGGCTGACAGCGCCACCAAATGTCTCTAATAACTGCGGTCCCAAGCCTTAGCACCTGTCTGGACCATGACCGACCCCAAAGCCATTGAAATGCGCCGCAAGCGCGCGCTTTACCGCGCCCAGCATCGCGGCACCCAGGAAATGGATATCCTGATCGGGGGATTCGTCGCCGATCACCTCGATACGCTCGATGCCGAAATGCTCGACCGGCTCGAAGCTCTGATGGACCATGAGGAAACCGATCTTCAGGCCTGGCTCATGGGCCAGAGCGACATTCCCGATAATGCCGATCGCAACCTGATCGACACGATCCGCAACCACAAGATTTCACAGAACTAGTTTCATGGACGATTTGCTGCGCGACAGACCCTCAAGGATTCTGGCCAACCTTCCCGACGGCATGCAGCCGGCGGTGTTGGCGCGCGAAATCGAGCAACGCCTCAAGGATGCACCGCAAGCCCCTGTTGCGCTTGTCTTTGTCGCTCGTGATGGTCGTCGCTTGCAGCGCATGGCCGATATCCTGCAAACCATGTTGCCCGGCCATCCCGTGCTGATCTTTCCGGCCTGGGACTGTCTGCCCTATGATCGCGTTTCGCCAAACGCCGTAACCATCGCCGCCCGTATGTCGGCACTGGCGCAACTGGTCGATCCCGCGATCAAAGGCGCCATCGTTCTCACCGCCGTAAACGCGCTCATCCAGCGCGTCGTGCCGCGCGATGTGGTCGCTGCCATGACCTTCTCGGCCGCGGCGGGACGCATGGTCGACAGTGAAAAGCTCATCGGCTGGGCCACCAACAACGGCTATCTGCGCGTGCCCACCGTGCGCCAAGCCGGAGAATACGCCGTGCGGGGCGGGCTGGTCGATCTCTATCCGGCCGGTCATGACGCACCGTTGCGCTTTGACTTTTTCGGCCAACAGCTTGAAACCATTCGCGCTTTCGATCCCGAAAGCCAGCGGACCACCGGCAATGTCAAATCGGTGACCCTCGTTCCCATGAGCGAGGCCATGCTCACCGAAGATACCATCCGCCGGTTCCGCCGCAACTACACAACAGCCTTCGGTGGCAACACAGCCGACGACCCGCTCTATGGCGCCATCAGCGCTGGCCAGCGCTTTGCGGGCATGGAGCACTGGTTGCCCTTCTTTTACGAAGAGATGGAAACGCTGCCCGCTTACATCGGCGACGCTCCTGTCTATTTCGACGATCAGTCGCGCGAGGCCTATGCCGAACGCCGCGACCAGATCGTCGACTACTACAACGCCCGCAAGGAAGCTCGCGAGCAGGGCAGCACCGCCGGCGCTCCCTATAAGCCGCTCAAACCCGAACTGCTCTACAATGTGGAGCAGGGGCCATACGAGTTGGCGCGCGGTCACGAGATTTCCGAACTCTCGCCTTTCCTGCCCGCCGACGAAAACCTGCCGGTCATCGACTGCGCCGGGCATCTGGCACCCAGCTTTGCCGCGGAACGTCAGGCAGCAGATACCAACCTGTTTGAAGCGGTCATTTCGCGCATCAAGTCCGAGGCGCGGGCAGGGCGCAAGACGATCATCACCTGCTGGACCGAAGGCACCCGCGACCGCATGGGCCAGGTGCTCAAGGATCACGGGCTCAAGGCGGTCAAAAAGCTCGAGAACTGGAAACAGGTCGATCTGCTCAAGGTCGGCCAACTCGGCCTGGTCATTCTGCCTCTAGAAACCGGCTATCTGACCGACAATATCGCCGTCCTGTCCGAACAGGATATTCTGGGCGAGCGCATCATCCGTCAGACACGGCGCAAAAAGGCATCCGACGCGCTCACCGAAGCGAGTGCGCTGTCGGCGGGCGATCTCGTCGTCCACGTCGATCACGGCATCGGACGCTTCATCGGCCTCAAGGCCATTGAGGTGCAAGGCGCGCCCCACGACTGCGTCGAGATCGAATACGCCAAGGGCGACAAGCTCTATCTGCCCGTCGAAAATATCGAGCTGCTCTCGCGATATGGGGCAGAGGGCGCCGAACTCGACAAGCTGGGCGGGGTGGCATGGCAGGCCAAGAAGTCCAAACTCAAAAAGCGCATACGCGACATGGCCGAGCAGCTCATCAAGATTGCTGCCGCCCGCCAGACGGCCCACGCCGAGCCCATCGAAGTCCAGACCGGCGCCTATGATGAATTCTGCGCGCGTTTTCCCTACGAAGAAACCGAGGACCAACTCGCCACTATCGACGCAGTGTTCGAAGATCTTACCTCGGGCCGCATCATGGACCGGCTGGTCTGCGGCGATGTGGGCTTCGGCAAGACCGAAGTGGCGCTCCGTGCCGCCTTCGTCATGGCCATGAGCGGGCGCCAGGTCGCCATCGTCGTGCCCACGACCCTGCTGTCCCGCCAGCACTTCAAGACGTTCTCGGACCGTTTCGCCGGCCTGCCTGTGCGCGTGCGTCAGGCCTCGCGGCTCGTCCCGGCCGCCGAACTCAAGGCAACAAAAGAGGGCCTCAAGGACGGCAGCGTCGATATCGTGGTCGGCACCCACGCCCTGTTGTCGAAATCGATCGAATTCCGCGACATTGGCCTGATGATTGTCGATGAGGAGCAGCATTTTGGCGTGGCGCACAAGGAGCGCCTCAAGGAAATGCGGGCCAACGTTCACGTGTTAACGCTCTCGGCAACGCCAATCCCGCGCACCTTGCAACTGGCCCTGACCGGCGTGCGCGATCTTTCCCTGCTTGCCACCCCTCCAGTGGATCGCCTCGCCATCCGCACTTTTGTCTCGCCCTTCGATGCGCTCGTCGTCCGCGAAGCCCTGCTGCGCGAGAAATATCGTGGCGGCCAGGCCTTCTATGTCTGCCCGCGTATTTCCGATCAGGCCGACATCGCGCAATTCCTGGCCGACCACGTGCCCGAAGTCAGCTTCGTGGTCGCCAACGGCCAGATGGCGCCCCAGCAGCTCGATGACACCATGAACGCCTTTTACGATGGCAAGTTCGATGTGCTCGTCGCAACCACCATCGTGGAATCCGGCCTCGACGTGCCGACCGCCAACACCCTGATCGTGCACCGCGCCGACAAGTTCGGCCTTGCCCAGCTCTATCAGATCCGTGGCCGCATCGGCCGCTCCAAGACCCGCGCCTACGCCATTTTCACAGTCCCTGCAGACCGCAAACTCAACGATCAGGCCCAGCGCCGTCTGCAGGTTCTCCAGTCGCTCGAATCGCTTGGCGCCGGCTTTCAGCTCGCCAGCCACGACCTCGACATTCGCGGCGCCGGCAATCTCCTGGGCGAAGAACAGTCCGGCCACATCCGGGAAGTGGGGTTTGAGCTCTACCAGTCCATGCTCGAAGAGGCAGTGGCATCCTTGAGGGCAGGGCAATCGGCCGAGGAAGAAGAGGCCGGCCAATGGTCGCCGCAGATTTCGCTGGGCATGCCGGTGATGATTCCCGAAGCCTATGTGCCGGACCTTCAGGTCCGCATGCAGCTTTACCGCCGCCTTGGCGATCTGACCGATGCCAACGAAATCGATGGCGTCGGCGCGGAAATGATCGACCGGTTCGGTCCGCTGCCCGAGGAAGTCGAAGCCCTGCTCAAGGTCGTGCTCATCAAATCTCTGTGTCGTGCCGCCAATGTTGAGAAGGTCGATGCCGGCCCCAAGGGCGCACTAATCACCCTGCGCAACGGCGTCTTCCCAAATCCTGCCGGATTGGTGCGTCATATCGCAGACCCCGGACAGGCGGCCCGGCTGCGCCCCGATCAAAAGATCATGTTCGCGCGCAACTGGCCGACTGCCGAGCAGCGCCTCAAGGGCAGCGCCGCGATCCTCTCGCGGCTGGCCGGTCTCGCAGCTGGCCAGTGACGTCTTTGAGCAACACGAGCGGCCCAAGCGCATTGGCAGTGCACCAACGTCATGCTATTGCCCGATTTCGCCGCTCTTGAACGTATTTGAACCTTATGATTCCGGCGGGGTCCACCTGCCCAGAGCAACAGGAATGTCCATGAAACTCAAAAACGCGATACTTGCCGGCGCTGTTGCCACGGGACTGGCCTTTTCAATGGCTGGTGCTGTCCATGCGCAGTCCGCAGACGCGGGAATGATCGACCAGGCCGAAGCATCCGACGGCCCGGCCGAGAACAATTGGCTCAAGGTCTGTAGCGATCTCGACGACGGCAGCCAAGCGTGCATCATGCGCCAGGTGGTCAGCAACACCGGCGTATTCACCGGCTCGTTCCTTCTGCGCGACGATCCCAGCCAGGAAAGCCGTCTCCTTGCGGTCGCCTCGGTGCCGATCGGCGTGCTGCTGCCCTTTGGCCTTACATGGCAGATCGACAGCGGCAAGCCCGTGCGCGTACCCTACATGCTGTGCGACCCCCAGGCCTGTTCGGCTCAGCTGGTCATCAACGAATCCTACATCCAGAGCCTCAAGCGCGGCAGCACCCTCACCCTGACCGCCAAGAACCGCCAGAACGAAGATATCACCATCGATATCAACCTCGCCGGGTTCACCGCGGTTTATGACAACCCTGAAGGCATTTCGATCGAAGAGCTCAACCAGGCCAATTCGACCGAAAACGTTCTTGAGCAGGTCCTGCAGGACCGCGCCAACCAGCTTCGCGAGGAAATGGAAGGGGGCGAGGCTGCCCCTGCCACCGAAGAGGCGCCGGCCGCCCAATAAGGCGCTGCCGAACTCCCATATCGAAAAGGCGGACCATTCGGTCCGCCTTTTTTATTTGCCCATGCCGAAGGAAATTGCGTGCTTTCGCAACATGGGGAATGTCTTGAGCCCCCAAAGCCCGACGCTCCGCAAGGCCTGCGCGGGAATATGCGGTGAGAGCAGGGACGTAAACAGCCCATCCACGAAAGCCCCGGTTCGCATCAGGTCGGTCCGCCGCGCGACGCCATAACTGCGTGCAACGGCATCGGCCCAGCCATACGATCCAGGATTGGCTGCCTTCAGGCATGCGTTGAGACTGGCGACATCCCGAAGACCCAGATTGAGCCCCTGCGCGCCGATAGGCGGAAACGCGTGCGCCGATTCTCCTACCAGCACCGCGGCATCTTTGCCCGCCACATCCACCGACAGAACAGACAGCGGGAATACGAAATTGGGACTGGCCACCTCGATGGCGCCAAAAAGGTGCCGCGATTTTTCGTTGAGCGTTGAAACGAAACGCCCCGGCTCGCTTCGAGCATCCTCAAGCGTGTCCAGCCTGTCGATCCACACCAGATTGGCGCGATTGCCACCAGCCGGAACCAGCGTGAACGGCCCGTTGGGATAGTGAAATTCCACCGACTCCCCGTCGAGCCCCCGACCCAGCTCCAGATCGCACACCAGCGCCGCCTGATCGAATTTGCGCTCCTTTACAGCAATTCCGGCAGCCTTGCGCACGCTCGATCCCTTGCCATCGGCGCCCACCAGCAGATCCACCGTCAGCGTGTCGCCATCATCGAGTTCGAGATGCCAGTTGCCATCGACCCTCCTGGCCGATTTGAGCGTCGCCGCGCGAAGCGCTAGGTTTTTATTGACGAGCCCCGCCTGCGAAAAACTCTCGCCAAGCCGCGCATTGGCAAAATTCCAGCCAAAGGCGCGATACCCGAATTCCGATGCACTGAACACCGTCTCCGGAGCGCGCAAAAGCCGTTTGGTCGCATCGATGATTCGGATGCGGGTGAGGGCGACACCGAGCGTTTCAGGATCGCCGATCAGCCCCGCGTCCGTCATATAGTCGACCGACGGCCCCATCAGCGCCGACGTCCGCCGATCCACCGGCGCCTCGGGTGCCACGTGAAGTGTCGAAAACCCGGCATTGGCAGCAGCAACCGCCGTTGCCTTGCCGACGAGCCCTCCACCGATGACGGCGATCTGCGTGTGATTGGCCATGCTCACCTCGATGATTACTCAAGATGTAGGCCGCCATGGCCGCCCTCGCAAGCGGCGAGAAACGGTCTGCCGCTTTATTGCCGTTGTTGCCCGCAAATGTGCCCACTTCGCGCGCCGGGGCGGTCGCCGATCTTGCCATGGGCCCCAAGAGTGTCCATGTCCCAACCGCTGAGGGCAAAAATGCTGGATTTCGTCGTCGAACCGGCCTTCTGGGCCAGCCTTATCCTCCTGATTGGCATCGAAGTGGTGCTCGGGACCGAAAACGCCAATCTGACCGCTAACCGCATCGCTATGTTGCCCGAAGAGCAGCGTCGGCGCGCAGCCCTTTTCGGCGCCGCCTTCGCCACGATCGTCCGATTGGCTCTTCTGGCCATTGTCCTCTGGCTCCTCGGCCTTGACCGGGCCGCCTTCACCTTGGCCGGCTGGTCTCCCACTTGGGGTCAGGTCGTCCTTTTCGGCGGCGGCCTGTTTCTTGTCTACAAGGCCGTTACCGAGCTCCATCTACTGGTCGAGCCCGGTTTGGCTCCCGACGAACAGCCCGACGCCGGCCTATCAGAACGCCCCTCCCTGGCCATTGGCCAACTCGTCGCGCTCAGCGTCATCTTTTCGGTCGATTCGATTATCCTCGCCGTCGGAATGACGGCCTACGTCCAGGCTATGGTCATCGCCATCATTGTGGCTAGCGCCCTCTTGTTCCTTGCGGCTGCCTCCATCGCGGGGTTTATCACCCGCCACCCGGCGATAAGAGCCGTGGCGCTGGGCATTGTGTTCGTCGTGGGCACCGTGCTGATCGCCGAAGGCCTGGGCATGCCTGTCCTGCGCGAATATCTCCATATCGCCGTGGGCATCGGCGTCACGGTTCTGGTGTTCTCCAAATTCATCCATCGTCCGCAGGCGGCACAAAAGCTTGAGCCGTCGGCGCACGCCGCCCCGCCGGCAGCTGCCACGCCCTTTATCGACCGCACCGAACCGAGCCTCGAACCAGAAACGCTGGTTCCTGAGGTCTCCATTGATGAGCCCGAGCCTGCCGCGACGGAGCCTATATCCGAGGAGAAGCCGGAAACACCCGAAGAGACATTGGAAGATGAATCCCCAGACAGCGACGAACCGCCCCTTGGCGAAGACGATACCGCTGTGCAAAAGTCCCGCCGGAAAAAACCCGTCCTCCTCCGGCGCCGCCCCCAAAGGCTGCGCACGGCCAGAAGAAGAGAATAGGCAGGAATATGAAAGCCATTATCGTTGACCAGTATGGTGGCCCCGAGGCCCTCGATTTCCGTGATGTCGAGATCGGGGAACCCGGGTCCGGCGAAATTCGCGTTCGTCATCACGCCATCGGGGTCAATTTCATCGACACCTATCACCGCACCGGTCTCTACCCCAATCCGCTGCCCTTGATCCCCGGCTCCGAAGGCGCTGGCGAAGTGATTTCGGTCGGTGCCGGCGTTACAGGTTTCAAGCCAGGCGACCGCATCGCCTATCAGGGCACCATCGGCTCGTACGCCCAGGAGCGCATCATGCCGGCGGCAAAGGCCGTCCTGCTGCCCGATTCGATCGATTACGAAACCGCTGCCGCCATCATGCTAAAGGGCCTTACGGCCTACTATTTGTTGTTTCTCACTTGGCCCGTGCGCTCGGGCGAAACCATCCTGTTCCAGGCCGCCGCCGGCGGCATGGGCCTCATCGCTTGCCAGTGGGCAAAGTCCATCGGCGCCCGCGTCATCGGCACCGCCGGCAATCCCGATAAGGTGGCGCTTGCAAAGGCCAATGGCTGCGACGAGGTCATCAATTATTCCGAGGAAGACTTCGCCCTACGGGTTCGCGAATTGACCAACGGCAAGGGCGTTGACGTGGTCTATGACGGGGTAGGGCAGGCCACCTTCGAAAAATCGCTCGATTGCCTGCGGCCAATGGGCCTCATGGTCAGCTATGGCAACGCCACCGGCCCGGTATCCGTCCCCGATCTGGGGATCCTGGCCCGCAAGGGCTCGCTGTTTGTCACGCGCCCGACGGGTGCTCACTACTTCGCCGAGCGTCCCGCGCTGCTTGCCGGCGCCAAGGCACTGTTTGCCGCGGTCGAATCGGGCGCCGTAAAACCCCATATCGGCCAGCGCTTCGCCCTGTCGGAAGCCGCCGACGCTCACCGCGCGCTCGAGGGGCGCCAGACCGTCGGTTCGACCATTCTGTTGCCCTAAAACCCCTATTGCTGGTGCAAAGGTCGTGATACGGCTTCTGTCCACCCAACAGGGGCGAAGGAAAAAACAGTGGTTCGTGCAACGCTGATCGGATTTTCGGCGATCCTTATGTGGTCGCTCCTGGCGCTGTTCTCGAGCCTGTCGGGCGAGGTCCCGCCGTTCCTTTTGTGTGCCTTCTCCTTCGCCGTGGCGACGCTTGTCGGCCTTGTGGCAACCGGACGCCGCGGCAAGTCTCAGGCGCCCGCCGTCAAAGTTCCGCCCATGGCGTGGGTCGTTGGCGTACTGGGGCTGTTCGGTTTCCACTTCCTGTATTTTACCGCCGTCCGGAACGCCCCGGTCATTGAGGCCAATCTCATAAACTACCTCTGGCCGCTGCTGATCGTGCTCGGTTCGGCGCTGATGCCGGGCGAGGGCCTGCGCTGGCACCATGTGACCGGTGCCTTGCTCGGATTGGCGGGAACCGTGCTTATCGTTTCCGACGGCGGTCGCTTTGCCTTCGAGGTCGAATACCTGTTCGGCTATCTCATCAGCATTTTGTCGGCGGTCACCTGGGCCGGCTATTCGCTCATCTCGCGCCGTTTCGCTCAGGTCCCCACCCGTATGGTCACCTGGTACTGCGCCGCCGCTGCCGTGCTTTCTCTGGCGTGCCATCTTGCGCTCGAGCAAACGGTGATGCCCGCCGACGCGATGCAGTGGCTGGCCGTGCTCGGCATGGGACTCATGCCGGTGGGCGGAGCGTTTTTTGTGTGGGACTATGGCGTCAAGCACGGCAATATTCAGGTTTTGGGCGCCGCCAGCTATGCCGCACCGCTCCTTTCGACCTTGCTGCTGATCCTGTTCGGGATAGGGGCCCTGACCACCCCCATCGCTATTGCTTGCCTGCTTATCACCGGCGGCGCCGTTCTTGCCTCCAAGGACATGATCTCCCGCCCTCGCCGCAAACCGCCCATAACAGTGCCCGATCCTCTGGACAGCCCCGCGCCGAACCGGTAAACCGCAAATCAATCGACCAGCCCTTGCTAGGGCTTGCGGCTCAACGGGTGGGTGGCAGAGTGGTTGATTGCACCGGTCTTGAAAACCGGCGGGCGTGAGAGCGTCTCGGGAGTTCGAATCTCCCCCCACCCGCCAAGCAGAAAAATGCGCGCTCGAGTTCCACCCCAGAGAAGAATTTCTTCAGACAGGGGAAAGGGTTGCGAACTTTGGGCCACCATGCTCAAACAAGCGCCGCCATGTTGATTGTCCGCCAGATCGCCGCGCTTTTGTTTGGGCTTGTCGCCTGGTACGCGATAGTGATCGCGTCCGATTATGTCCTCGTCAATATCTTGGAACTATCGACTGGCGCCCGTTTTGCCTTTCTCGGAGCGGCGGAGTTTGTGCTGGGTGGTGGCGCCATTGTTTTGGCGCTTCGCTTCGCCCGATTGCGTCCCGCCGATGTTGGCTGGACAATTCATCGCATCGGACCAGACGTAATCGCCGGTCTGACAATTGCCGTCCTCTTTGCCATCTTGCAGTTTTTGGTGATCATTCCGGCCACAGGCGGGGCCGAGCGAACCGACATCATCGCCAATGCGGCGCAGATGGGGGAAGCGCCTACGGGCCTGGTCGGCATGCTGATCCTGGCCTTGCTGGGCTCGACAAGTGAAGAGCTGCTGTTCCGCGGACTGCTGCTGGGTGGTGTAGCCTCGGTTTTTGGTGGCGGGAAAGCGGCATGTATCCTTGCTACGGTCGTTGTTGTCGTGCTGTTCGCCCTCAGCCACGGCTACCAGGGCTGGGCGGGCATCATTGACACGGGATTTTACGGCGGCCTCCTGTTGAGCCTTCTCTACTGGTGGCGAAAGGGGCGCCTCGCCGCCCCGATCGCCGCGCATGTCGGCTGGAACGTGATTGCCTCGGTTGTGATCTTTACGCTCTACTGAGACAGATACAGCCGGTGTCACCTCACACCATCGGCGGACTGAGACGCTTAAAGCCGTCCTGTCGACGATAGGGAAAATAGGGGTAGGGCGCGTTGACCGTGCTCGCCTCATCGAGCTTGGCAATCTGTTCAACCGTCAGATTCCAGCCCACAGAGCCCAGGTTCTGGCGCAATTGCTCTTCATTGCGCGCGCCAATGATCACTGAAGACACCGTCGGGCGCTGCAGGAGCCAGTTGAGCGCGACCTGCGCAACCGTCTTGCCCGTTTCCTCGGCTATCCCATCGAGTGTATCGACCACGCGATAGAGAAGCTCCTGATCCACTGGCGGGCCAAAGCTTTCGGTCTCATGCAGCCGGCTGCTTTCCGGCAAAGGCGTCCCGCGCCGGATCTTCCCTGTCAGCCGGCCCCAGCCCAGCGGGCTCCAGACCAGCGCCCCAAGGCCCTGATCCTCGCCCAGTGGCATCAATTCCCATTCATAGTCGCGCCCGACCAGCGAATAATAGACCTGATTGGCGACGTAGCGCGGCCAACCGTGGCGGTCGGCCACGGCCAGTGACTTCATCACCTGCCAGCCCGAGAAATTGGAGACACCGACATAGCGGACCTTACCGGCCCGAACCAGCATATCGAGCGTTGAAAGCACCTCCTCGATTGGTGTACCCGCGTCGAACGCATGGAGCTGAAAGACGTCGATATAGTCTGTCTGAAGACGGCGCAGCGCATCCTCGACCGCCCCGATCAGCCGGAAACGGGACGAACCGCCATCATTCGGGCCGTCGCCCATCGGAAGGCTGGCCTTGGTCGAGATCAGTACCGAGTCGCGCTTGCCTCTGATAGCCTCGCCGAGCACCTCCTCGGAGGCTCCGTCTGAATAGACATCGGCGGTGTCGAACAGATTGACACCGGCCTCGAGGCAAATGTCGACGAGTCGCCGTGCCTCAGTGGCGTCTGAAGTGCCCCAATTGCCGAAAAGCGGGCCGGTTCCACCGAACGTGCCGGCACCAAAGCTGAGAGCCGGTACCTTGAGGCCTGATTTGCCAAGCGGTCTGTAGTCCATGGAAGTACTCCTTAGTGAATGGGGTTGCAGGCGGGCGTCGACAAAGGCCGCCTGCCTGGACGAACGGCGATCAGCGCGATCGCTATGGCGAGAAGCGGAAACAGTGCGGCGACGACCGGCACGAGGGCGAGCCCCGGTCCGTGATCGATAACCACGCCACCAGTCCACGCACCAACAGCATTGCCGAGATTGAAGGCACCGATGTTGAAGCTCGATGCGAGGCTCTGTCCGGCCCCTTCGGCTTTTGACAGCACCCACATCTGCAGGGGTGCGACCGTGGCAAAGCCCGTCGCACCAAGAAAGCCGGTAAAAACCACGGCGGTGACTTGATTGCCCAATGTGAAGGTCATCAGACCCAGGACGAGAGTGAGCGCCGCCAGCGTTCCCAATATGGAGGGAACAAGGCCACGGTCGGCCAGCCTGCCGCCCAGCAAATTTCCCGCGAACAGACCACCTCCGAACACCAGCAGGATCGGGGAGACGGCACCGTCGTCGAACCCGCCAATCTCGGTCAGCAAGGGCGCGATATAGGTAAAGACGGCAAAAACGCCCGCATACCCGAACACAGTCGTCAAAAGACCAAGCAGCACGGGGCGGCGGCCTATGGCGCGCAGATCTGCACGCCAGTCCGATGCTTGCGGCCGCGTCCGGTCTTCCGGCACCAGCCAGGCCATGACGACGATAGCAACAAGCCCGACTCCCGTGACGGCCCAGAAGGTTGCCCGCCAGCCAAAGTGCTGGCCAAGCCAGGTGCCGAAAGGCACGCCCAGCACTGTCGCCACCGTTAGACCAGTGAACATGATGGCAATGGCCGACGCGCGCTTGTCCTCGGAAACAAGCCCTGTGGCTACCACCGCGCCGACCCCGAAGAACGTACCGTGGGTCAGCGCCGTCAGCACCCGCGCCGCCATCAGCCAACCATAGGTGGGGGCGAGCGCGCACGCGGCATTGCCGACAACGAAAATCACCATCAGCCCGATCAGCACGCGCTTGCGGGGCCAGCGTGCCGTGAGCACGGTCAGAACCGGGGCGCCGACGGTAACCCCAAGCGCATAGCCCGAGATCAGAAGTCCCGCGGCCGCGATGGTGACGTTCAATTCACGGCTGACCTCCAAAAGCAGGCCCATGATGACAAATTCGGTAACGCCCACGCCGAAAGCGCCGACGGTCAGGGCATAAAGTGCCAAAGGCATGTGAAATCTCTATTCGTTCGAAACTGATTTCCGAAAGATAGACCTTCAGTATGCGATGAAATAGAATGCGCATTGGAACAGCACTTGTGAGTTCAAATCATCATGGCCCGCATTGACGTGAATCGATCAGGCGAGATGGAGATGTTCGTGCGAGTGGTCGAACTGGGCGGCTTTTCTCCGGCCGCCCGCGCCGCGCGCATGACGCCATCGGCAGTCAGCAAGCTGATCGCCCGGCTCGAAGCGCGCCTCGGTGCCAGACTGCTCAATCGCTCGACGCGCCAGCTCCAACTCACTCCCGAGGGCTGCGCCTTCTATGAACGGGCAACGCGCGTGCTGGCCGATTTGGAAGACGCTGAACGGGCAGCGGGCATGGGCGAGGCGGCTGTAGGCCGCGTGCGTATCAACACCAGCGCGTCCTATGCCACTCATATCCTGGCACCATTGCTCCCCGAATTTCTGGCAAGCCACCCGGGTATCACGCTCGACATCGTGCAAACCGACGCCGTGGTCGATCTGCTGGCCGAGCGCATGGACGTGGCAATCCGCGCAGGACCGCTAAAGAGTTCAAGCCTTGTTGCCCGCAAGCTCGGCGAAACGCCGTTGGTGATCGTTGCGGCGCCAGCCTATCTCGAGCGCCGCGGAGAACCGCTTAGCATCGCCGATCTCGAAAACCATGATCGCCTTGGCTTCGGTTATGCCCGCTCGGTCGATGGCTGGACGCTTCGGGAACAGGGAAAAACCACCATCGTCCCGGTCAGCGGCCGGGTGCAGGCGAGTGACGGCGAGGGCGTGCGCCAGCTGGCATTGTCGGGCGTGGGTCTGGCCCGGTTGGCTGGCTTTACCGTTCGCGATGACATCGCGGCGGGACGCCTTGTGCCGGTGCTCGACCACCTCCAGACCGGCGACAAGGAAACCTTCCACGCCGTTTATGTCGGGCAGGGCGGCCCACTACCGTCACGCGTCAGGGCGCTGCTCGATTTCCTCGCCCGGCACGGAAGGGTCTCCTGACGAACCCTGGCTACGGCTAAAACTCGGATTCTCCAGCCCCCGGCACGCGCAAATCGGCGGCGCTCGGCAGAGCGCCCGGATTTGTGGTCAGCGTAGCGGCCACGCCGAGTTCATGTGAAGTCGTGCACCCATTGGGCTCGAAATTGCTCGCCACGCACTCGACCTTGGTCTTCTGGCTGACACTGAGCTCGGGGCTCCCCGACGAGGTGGACGAACACGCTGCAAGAACCAGCAGGCAAAGCGTCGCGGCAAGAATTTTCATTATTTTGGGTCCGTCTCATCAACCGGTCAGATGTCGATTCTATGCCCCGAACGATGGAAGTTTTCCAGCTTTTCTTCCATGACGCGCTTGAACCTGTCCTTGTCTGGATCGCAGGCCTCAAGCAGTTCCTTGACCCTCCAGAACTCCATCAAGCCAAAGGGATTTACAGCCGGCCGGATATAGATATCGGGGGGATAGCGTTCCAACTGGGCGCGCACGATCGTCTGGATCATGATCTGCGTGGCCACGAACCCGAGATCGACCATTCCAGGGTCTGCTTCCTGGGCCGGAGGCTCTGGGCTTCCGTTCACGTCAACGGCAACCACGATATCGGACTCGGCCATGACCTGATCGACTGGAACGGGATTGATGACACCGCCATCGATATAGGTGCGGCCGTCCAGACGAACGGGCTTGAACGCAGCTGGAATGGCCAGCGAAGCAGCAATTCCGATCCGCAACGGACCGGAATCAAACACCACCTGTTCCCAGCTGTAATAGTCGGCGGCTACTGTCGAAAACGGCACCTTGAGCTCGGAAAAGTCCTCGGGAAACCCGTCAGGCAGAAAGGCGTCGGTTATGCTCTCGGCATCGACCTGAAAGCTCAGCCCGTTCTGCAATATGCCGATCAGGCTGGGCCGGTGTGCCGACCATACGGTTCCGGCGACCAGCTGAAAGCTGCCAAGGACGCTGTAGGCGTACTCACGCAACTCGGCGCCTGTCATCCCGTTCGCCCAGCCCGCACCAATCAGCGCGCCGATGGAACAGCCCGATATCCGGGATGGCCTAAGGCCAAGCTCGTCCATCGCCTCGATATAGGGTATGTGGGAAAGCCCGCGCGCCGCGCCGCCGCCCAGGGCCACACCGATGCGTGGAGAAGATGAAGTCCGGGCAATCTCAACGTCCATGGCCGCGCCCCGTTTGCCAATGCAGCGTCAATCTAGGCAGGCATCGGCCTTGGTGCAACGGCTAGAGCGTTTCGGTCGCACTCTTGTGACGGAAGGCCCATTGCGGCACGACGATCACATTGCCACAGGTAGCTTCCGGGCTGGAACGATAGGCCATTTCCCAGGCCCGTTCGATGATTTCCTCGATCGACAGGCTAAGGCAACTGGGCAGACTCTGCGAGCGGTCAAGATTTTCCAGGACCGCTTCGACCTGGCCGCACAATGCGCGCTGCTGTAATGTCTGTGATCTCATGTGCTTCATGGGGCCCATTTGATCATCAAGTTGCCAAAGCCCGGCAAACGCATCGCGGAAAAATTGAATAAATCGCACCGCGCCCGATCAATCTCTAGGGAAGGCTGGGAGGCTCGCGGTCGTTCTTGTCGCTGTCGCTCATGCGCTGATACCGCCGCCTTGTGATGATGTACATCACAACCGCAACCACCAGTGCGCCCCCGAGCATGACGAACCCGAATTCGGCCGCCGAAAGCCCCAGCGTCAACAGCGCGACAACCAGAATCACAAGACTGGCCGCAATGATAAAAATCCGCATGATGCCTCCAGACCCTAATCATCGTGTCGTGTTTGACTTGCCAATGCAAGCACTCCCCGCTACGCCCTCACAGGCATCGGAAAAGGGGCAGGATACGCAGTGGATGGCATTGTCGAGATCGTTCCAACGCTTATGCCGCTCGGCGACAGCGGCATTCTCGTACGCTTTGCCGATCGTCTCGACCTGAGCGCCAACGCGGCCGCCATTGCCTTTGCACGAAACCTCGAAATCCGCCCCATTCCCGGCATTGTCGAAATCGTCCCCAATCTTGTCTCCGTCCTGGTGCGCTACGACCCGCAGCGCATCGGCTACGCTACGCTCAGCGGCGAATTGAGGCTCATCGACCGGGTCGGCCAGCACGATGCGCAACCGGCCCGCCATACGATTCCCATTGCCTATGGCGGCGAGGAGGGCCCCGATATCGAAGCTGTGGCACGTGAACTCGGACTGACAGTTCCCGCCTTCATCGATGCCCACAGGTACAGTCCGCTGCACATCCTTGCCGTCGGCTTTGCGCCGGGCTTCGTTTACTGCGGCATGCATGCCGAGGATCTTCTCGTGCCACGCCGCAAGGAGGTCAGGCGTTCTGTTCCCGCTGGCAGCATTCTTTTCGCGGCCCGCCAGACGGCCATTACCGCCACGCCCGTCCCCACCGGCTGGGCTGTGATCGGCCGCACCAGCCTTATCAATTTCGATCCCGCCGCGTCCCCGCCCACCCGGCTGCGGGCGGGGGACACGATCACCTTCGAGACCGCCCGATGAGCCGCGTCGTTCTCACCCGCGTCAGCCCGATGACAACAATTCAGGACGCCGGGCGTCCGGGGCTTTTCGCCCATGGTATCGGTGCCTCTGGCCCCATGGATCGGGCCGGTTACGCGCTTGCCGCCGCGACAGCTGAGATACCATGTGGGGCGGCAATCGAGATCGGCCCCTTGGGCCTCGATTTCACCTATCACGGCGCCCCGCTGGCGACCGGTGCGGCCGGCGGCTCATTTACGCTGACCGTCGATGGCGATGCCCGCCCCTGGCCATCCCGCATCGACCTTGTCGAAGAGGCGAAAATTTCCATAAAACCCGGCCCCTACGGCAATTATGCCTATCTGCGCTTTGCAGCGGAAATCGGTGTTCCCGTTGTTCTCGGCAGCCGATCCACAAACGCAACGGTTGGGCTGGGTGGCCTCGATGGCCGCATGCTCGCTGCCGGCGACGAACTTGACCTCGATGAGCTGACCGACACCCCGATTGCCCCGATCCGCCCCGCAACCGCCGCGCCGGGCGACCCCATCCGCTTTGTCTGGGGCATCCACGCGGACCTGTTTTCCGCCGCGATCCGCGCAGCTTTCACCGCGTCCGGTTTCCGCATCTCCGCGCGCATGGATCGCATGGGCGTCAGGCTCGATGACACTGAATCCGTTTTTGCCGATGCAAGACTGCTCAATCTCGTTTCCGACGCCGTCGTGCCCGGCGACATTCAGATCCTCGGCGATGGCACCCCGATTGTTCTCATGCGCGACAACCAGCCCACTGGCGGCTATCCACGCATCGGCACGGTCATCGATGCCGATCTGGACCGCTTCGCCCAGCTCCGCGCGGGAAAAATGGTGCGCTTTGAACCCGTTACCGTCGCGCACGCGCACAGGATCTCCAAATGGAAGCCCTGATCGATCTCAACGCCGATCTGGGTGAGGGCATAGGCGACGACCTTGCCATGCTCGAAATCGTCACCAGCGCCTCCATTGCCTGCGGCGGCCACGCCGGCAATGAGCAAACAATGCGCGCCGCCATAAAGGGCGCGCTTGCCAATAGCGTCCGCATCGGCGCACATCCAGGTTTCGAGGATCCCGACAATTTCGGTCGCCGCCGCCTTGATTTGCCCTTCGAAACGGTCCGTAGCCAGGTTCTGGCCCAGATAGCCCGTCTGGCATCCGTCGCGGCGGAGGAGGGGGCTTCCATCGCCTATCTCAAGCTCCACGGCGCTCTCGCCAATATGGCTGCAGAAAACGAAGCCCTTTCGCGCGCCATCTTCGCAGGCGTGGCCGAACGGTATTCCGGCATCGCCATTCTCGCCCTCGCGGCTTCAGCCCAGGAAAAGGCCGCGCAAGAACTCGGGCTTCCGATTATCGCCGAAGCCTATGCCGACCGTGCCTACACGCCTGACGGACTGCTGGCAGACCGCAACCTGCCTGGCAGCGTGCTTGAGGATACCGCTTCCGTCGTCGCCCAATGCCTTCGGCTCGCCGAGCACGGTGAAATCGTCGCGATAGACGGAACGGTTTTCCAATCCAGCGCCCGTTCGATCTGCCTGCATGGAGACACCCCGGGCGCCATCGGCCATGCCCGCGCGGTGCGCAACGCGCTCAAGACGCGCGGCCTGATGTAGCCGCTCCGCTCCAAAAGACTGCCCGGACGTTAAGAAAACCTACACAAACCTGTGGTTTCTGGAAGGTTCGATATGCGAAAGAACCGCAAGTCCGCGGGCGTGCTTTCAGCAATAGTGGAACCGGTTTTGCGGTTCGAAAGCGCAACAATCTTGTTGGTATTGGGTCAGATTGTATGAGCTCGAAGATCGGATCGGCGCGTCGCCGCTCTCTTTTTGCCGCCATTGGCACCTCCGTTGCCGCCGCTGTTTTGCTGGCCGGCTGTAGCGGTGCCGACCTTTTCGCAGGTAATGAGTTTTTCTCCGAATCCTCGATGGGCGTGAAGGCCTCGCCACGGGTCACCACCTCGCGCAACGTCCCAAAGGGTGGCGGGCGCTATGTGGTCGGCCAGCCCTATACAGTGGCCGGCAATCGCTTTGTTCCGCGCGAGCAGCCCGATCTCGACGTGACGGGCCGAGCCTCCTGGTACGGCCCTGCATTCCATGGTCGCCTTACGGCCAATGGCGAAGTCTTTGACATGTATGCACTGTCGGGGGCCCATCCGACGCTGCCGCTGCCATCCTATGTGCGCGTCACCAATACCGAAAATGGCGCATCGACCATCGTTCGCATCAATGATCGCGGCCCCTTTTCTTATGAGCGGACCATCGATCTGTCGCGCCGCGCCGCCGAAGTTCTCGGCTTCCAGCAGCAGGGCACGGCCGATGTTCGCGTGCAATATATCGGGCCGGCCCCGCTCAACGGGGACGACACCAAATTCCTGGTTGCCTCGATCAACCAACTGACGCCCTACGAGATCCAGAACAACACACGTATGGCCTACCAGGAGCCGGTTCAGGTCGCCGAGACAGCTCCCGCGCCGGTTGCGGCTCCTGCGGCGCCGACGCCTGTTCCGCGCCCCACGACGGCATCGGAGGCGGCAGGCAGTATTGCCGCGCCTGAGTATATTCCATTTCAGGTGCTCTCCTACGCCGGTGCAACCAGCCTCGAAACGGCGTCCGAGCCCAATGGAACGCCGATCCGCATGGCATTGGGCACATGGAACGACGAAACGATTGCCCGCGACATCGCGACCCGATTTGCCATCCTTGGTGCCGTCGATACGACCACCCTTGTTGAGGGCGACCAAACGGTCACTCACCTGATGCTGACCCATCTTCGCGAAGGTGTGACCGCGACCGATGCCACGGACATGGCAACGTCCCTTGGCTTGCCGTCCCCAATTTTGTATTGAGGGAACAAGACTTAAATAAAATAGGGGCGCCACGGCGCGGCTGGTTCTCATGGTTCGTCTGGAACGTACCTGGCGCGTAATTCTTGTTGGATTGGCCATCATTGCCGCTCTGGCCCACCCGGCCTATTCACAGCTCGATTTCGATACCAGCGCTCCATACGCCATTCTGGTCGATCATGAATCGGGCACCGTCCTTTTTCAGAAGGAAGCCGATACAAGGATCGAGCCGGCCAGCATGGCCAAATTGATGACCGTCGCGGTTGTCCTCGACATGGTCAAACGCGGCGCGCTCAGCCTTAGCGATCAGTTTTTCATTTCCGAGCACGCCTGGCGCACAGGCGGCGCGCCGTCCGGCGGCTCGGCGATGTTTGCCGAGCTTGGTTCGCAGGTCAGTGTCGATGATCTGTTGCACTCGGTCATCATCCAGTCGGGCAATGACGCGTCCATCGCGCTGGCCGAAGGTATTGCGGGCAGCGAGCCGGTTTTTGCCGACATCATGAATGAATTTGCCCAGGACATAGGGCTCACCGATTCCCATTTCACCAATGCCAGCGGTCTCCCCGATCCCGATATGTACGTAACGGCCCGCGATCTGGCCAATCTTGCCCGCTACATCATCCGTGAATTTCCAGACTACTACCCGGTCTTCGCCATTGAGGAATTCACCTGGAACGGCATCCGGCAATCCAACCGCAACGGCCTTTTGGGCCTGGGCATCGGGGTCGACGGCCTCAAGACCGGGCACACCGAGGCTGCCGGCTACGGCATTGCCGCTTCCACCACCCAGGGCGGACGTCGTCTCGTTGCCGTGCTGCATGGCATGGAGAGCGTGAACCAGCGCAACGAACAGGCGCGGGCCCTCATCACATGGGGCGCCCGCAGCTTCGAGCGCATCCCCGCCTTTGCCGATGGCGCAATCGTCGGACAGGCCAGCGTTTATGGCGGCGAACAGGCCAGCGTCGGCCTCGTCGGCGAGGGCAGCATCGATATCTACCTGCCGCGCGGCAACCGTCGCTGCCTTTCGGCCAGCATCACCTACGCCGCCCCCATCCTTCCGCCGGTTCGAGCAGGCGACAGGCTTGCGCAACTCAACATACTTTGCGATGACCAGATCATTCAGACCGCTCCGCTTTACGCGGCAGAGGCCGTCGAACAGGGTGGCATCACGCGCCGGGCAGCCGACGCGCTTTGGGAACTTGCATTCGGCTGGTTTTAGTGAACGCAGCTTATGGTGGTCTGGCGGCCGCAACAGGATTTGATACGGACACGATGGCGGCAGATCAGCACCGATCGATCACACCCCGATTCATTACATTCGAGGGTGGGGAGGGCGTAGGCAAATCCACCCAGGTCCGCCGCCTGGCCGATCGGCTGTCGGAGCTCGGCATTTCCGTTGTCCGCACCCGCGAGCCCGGCGGCACGCCCAAGGCCGAGGCCGTCCGCTCCTTCATCCTGCAGGGCAAACCGGAAAGCTGGGGCGTAGGCGCCGAGGCCATTCTGTTCGCCTCCGCCCGCCTCGACCATGTCAACCAGTTGATCGCGCCCTCGCTGGCCGAAGGAAAGTGGGTGATTTGCGACCGCTTTGCCGATTCCACCCGCGCCTATCAGGGCCTGACCGGTGGGGTCGATGACAAACTGATCGACGCACTCGAACATCTCGCCCTCAACGGGCACACGCCCGATCTGACAATCATCCTCGATATGGATCCCGATATCGCCTTCGAGCGCGTTCGCAAACGCGCCATGGAAGATGGCATGCCGGCGGTCGCCGATCGCTTTGAAAAAGAGGATCTCGCCTTCCATCGCCGCCTGCGCGACAATTTCCTCGCCATCGCGATTTCCAATCCGGGCCGCTGCGTCGTGCTATCCGCCGATACTGAGGAAGAGGTGCTCACAGAGGCCATCTGGCGCGCCGTTCTCGACCATTTCCCCGATCTCGCCCGCGAAGGAATGGCCGAGTGAGTATAGAGCGTCGCGAAGCCGACCAGATCGCCAACGTGCCGGCCCCCGAATTCGGCACGCTCGTCGGTCATGGCCAGGCGCACGCCTCGCTGCTGGGTGCGCTCGACCGCAATCGCCTGCCCAGTGCCATTCTGTTGCATGGCCCGCGTGGCATCGGCAAGGCGACCTTCGCTTTCGAGATCGCCCGTCAGGTTCTCTCACGCACCTCCGACGAATCCGAGGAACGGATCAGTGCTCAGGTCGCCGCATTGGCCCACCCGAACCTGTTCCTTTTGCGCCGCACCACCGATCCCGCCAATTCCGAAAAGTACTATTCGGCCATCCGCGTCGACGACGTGCGCGCCATGCGCGATTCCCTGCACCAGACCCGGGGCAGGGCGGGCTACCGCATCGCCATCATCGACAGCGTGGACGATTGCAACGCCAACTCGGCCAATGCGCTGCTCAAGACGCTGGAAGAACCGCCCGCCGACACCATGTTCATCGTGCTGTCCCATCGCCCCGGCGGCATGCTGGCCACCATCCGCTCGCGCTGCCAGAGTTTTGGCCTGCGCCCGCTCGCCGATCCTGATACCGCACAGGTGATAGCGCGCGTCCGCCCCGATCTGGCGTCCGAAGATGTCTCCCGCGCCGTCAGCTTTGCCGCTGGTCGCCCCCGCCGCGGCTTTGAATCCCTCATGCTCGAGGAGGGCGACGTTCTCGACGCCCTTCAAACCTGGCTCCAAAACCCCGCCGCTCACCCGACCCGCGCCCATCTCAAGATTGCCGACGGGCTGGCCGCCTCCAGGGGAGCCGAGTTGGGCTTTGCCCAGGACATGATCCGCGACTGGCTCGCCACCGAGGCCGAATCCGCCGCCCGCGTGGGCCCTGCCGCACGTTTCCGCCTTGCTTCGGCCAATGGCCTGTGGGAGAAGGCCAACGCCCTTATCGCCGATGCCGATATCTACAATCTTGACCGGCGGCAAACGCTGGTCGCAATCTTTGATTTCCTGCGCGACCATGTGCGCAGAACCACGCCCGTGAGCTGATTTTCCTATGAGCCGCCCGACCTTTTACATCACCACGCCGATCTTTTACCCCAACGGCGTCCCCCATATCGGCCATGCCTATACCGCCATCGCCAGCGACGTCATCGCGCGCTTTCACCGGCTGGACGGCAAGGACGTGTTCTTTCTGACCGGCACCGACGAGCATGGCCAGAAGATGCAACAGACCGCTGAAAAGGAGGGGATCGCACCGATCGAGCTGGCGACCAGGAATTCGCAGGCCTTCAAGGACCTCTGGGCCACCCTAAACATCTCCTACGACGACTACATCCGCACCACCGAGGAGCGGCACCACAAGGCCTCGCAGGCCATCTGGAACAAGATGGTCGAAAAGGGCGATATCTATCTCGACTCCTATTCCGGCTGGTATTCGGTCCGTCAGGAAGCCTTCTTCGACGAAAAGGAAACCACGCTCGGTGCGGACGGCATCCGCCGCGAACCGCTCGGCTCGCCCGTCGAATGGGTCGAGGAGGAAAGCTATTTCTTCCGCCTCTCGGCCTATGGCGACAAACTTCTGGCCCACTACCAGGCCAACCCCGGTTTCATTCTGCCCGCCGAACGGCGCAACGAAGTCGCCAGCTTCGTCAAATCGGGCCTGCGCGATCTTTCGATTTCGCGCACCACGTTCGATTGGGGCGTGCCCGTGCCCAACGACCCCAAGCACATCATGTATGTCTGGGTCGATGCGCTCACCAACTACCTCACCGCCGCCGGCTACCCCGACGAAAGCGATGAGCGTTGGAAATACTGGCCCGCCAACCTCCACATGATCGGCAAGGACATCGTGCGGTTCCACGCCGTCTATTGGCCCGCCTTCCTCATGAGTGCCGATATCGAACTGCCCAAGCGCGTCTTCGCCCATGGGTTCCTGTTCAACCGCGGCGAAAAGATGAGCAAATCGGTTGGCAACGTGGTCGATCCCATCGAGCTTGTCGAAAAATACGGCCTCGACGCCATGCGCTATTACTTCCTGCGCGAAGTGTCGTTTGGCAGCGACGGCTCTTACAATCACGAAGCCATCGTCAACCGCATCAACGCCGACCTCGCAAACGATCTGGGCAACCTCGCCCAGCGCTCGCTCTCCATGGTCGCCAAGAACTGCGAGGGGCTGGTTCCTGCGCCGGGCGAGTTGACCCCGGAGGACCGGGCCATCCTCGGCGCCGCGGACGCCCTGCTCGACACCTCACGCGCCGCGATGGACGATCAGGCCATCCACCAAATGCTCAATGCCGTCTGGCAGGTCGTGGCCGATGCCAACCGCTATTTCGCGGGGCAGGAGCCCTGGGCGCTGCGCAAGACCGATCCTGCCCGCATGGCCACGGTGCTTTACGTCACCATCGAGGTCGTCCGTCAGGTCGCCATTCTCGCCCAGCCTGTCATGCCGGCCTCGAGCGAAAAGCTGCTCGATCTTCTGGGACTCCACGCTCAGGGCCGCTCTTTCGAGCAATTGGGCTCTTATGGCCGCCTCGTGCCCGGCACCGCGCTGCCCCCTCCCGAAGGCGTCTTTCCCCGCTATGTGGAAAAGGATGAAGGCGCGGCCTGATGCTTGTCGATAGCCACTGCCATCTCGATTTCGACGTGCTCGCCGACGATATCGACGGCGTTCTGACGCGCGCGCGAGAAAACGGCGTGAGCCATTGCGTCACCATCTCCACCCGCATCCGCCGCTTCGCCACGCTTCTGGCCATTGCCGAAAAACATGAGAACGTCTTCTGTTCAGTCGGCACTCATCCGCACAATGCGCATGAAGAACTCGATATAAGCATCAATGAAATAATCGCTTTATCGCAACATCCAAAATGTGTTGCCATCGGCGAGGCCGGGCTCGATTACCACTACGATTCCTCGCCCCGCGATGCCCAGGCCCAGGGCTTCCGCAATCACATCGCCGTCGCCCGCCAGACCGGCCTGCCGCTGGTCATCCACGCCCGCGCCGCCGATGAAGACATGATTGCCATTCTCGAAGAGGAAACCGGGCAGGGGGCTTTCCCCTTCGTCCTGCACTGCTTTTCCTCCGGCGCCGAACTGGCCCGTCGCGGTCTGGCGCTCGGCGGCTATGTTTCCTTTTCGGGCATCGTTACCTTCAAGAACGCCGCCGAAATCCAGCAGGTAGCGCAATTCGTCCCCGAAGACCGGTTCCTCGTCGAAACTGACGCGCCATACCTCGCGCCGGTTCCCCATCGGGGCAAACCCAACCAGCCGGCCTTCGTGCGCCACACCGCCGAAAAGCTGGCCGAACTGCGCAACGTTCCATTCGAAACCATCGCCGAACAATCCACCCGCAATTTCGCCCGGCTGTTTTCAAAGACGGGGCTGACCGTATGACCGACAAGCCCGCCACCCGGCTGACCGCCCGCATCCTGGGCTGCGGTTCGTCCGGCGGCGTGCCGCGTATCGGCAATGTCTGGGGCGCCTGCGACCCCCAAAACCCCAAAAACCGCCGCCTGCGTTGCGCACTGCTGGTCACCGGCACGCGCGACGACACCGACGGCATAACCCGCGTTCTCATCGACGCCGGACCCGACCTGCGCGAACAAATGCTCGCCGCCCACGTGCCGGAGATCGATGCGGTGTTTTTCACCCACGAACATGCCGACCACACCCACGGTATCGACGATCTGCGCGTCCTGGCCCTCAACGCAAGGCGCCGGGTGGACGCTTACATGTCGATCGCTACCGAAGTCCGGCTCCGCGAAGCGTTCGGCTACTGCTTTACGGCCCCCGAAAACAGCTCATACCCGCCCATTCTCAACACCAATTCCATTGCCGATGGCGAGGAAGTTGTTGTCGAAGGGGCAGGGGGCGCGATCACGATAAGGCCCTTCGAGCAGCAACACGGATCGATCACCTCGCTCGGTTTCCGTATAGGTCAACTTGCCTATTCCTGCGATCTGTCGGGCATTCCCGAGACATCTCATTGGGCCATCGAGAACCTCGATACCTGGATCCTCGACGCCCTGCGCTATACGCCCCATCCGAGCCATCTCGACCTCGAACAGGCGCTGGCGCTCATCGAAACCCATCGGCCGCAGGAAGCCGTGCTCACCAATCTCCACGTCGATATGGATTACGTGACCCTCAAAGCCGAAACGCCGGACCACGTCACCCCGGCATTCGACGGCATGGAGATCGACATCAGGCTTTAGGTTCGATACGGTTTTCGTCTCACGCGAGCGTCCGTCATGAGCAATCCCGACAGTGCCGAAACGCCAATCCGCGACACGCGCTGGGTGCTCCCGGCCACCATCCTGGGCTCGAGCCTGGGCTTTATCGACGGCTCGGTGGTCAACGTCGCCTTGCCCGCCATTCAGTCCGATCTCGATGCTGGTCTGTCGACCGCCCAATGGGTGGTCAATGGCTACATGCTCATGCTCGGCAGCCTCATTCTGCTCGGCGGCACCATCGGTGACCGTTTCGGCCAGCGCCGGATATTCCTGTTCGGTCTTGTCGGCTTTGCCATTGCCTCCGTCGCCTGCGCCCTCGCGCCATCCCCATTGGCGCTTGTCGCCGCGCGGACCATCCAGGGCATTGCCGCAGCCTTTCTCGTGCCATCCAGCCTGGCGCTGATCGGTTCGGCCTTCACTGGCGAAGCCCGCGGCAAGGCCATCGGCACATGGGCCGCGGCCGGTGCGCTGACAACGGCACTCGGCCCGCCTTTCGGCGGCTGGCTGGTCGATACGGTCGGCTGGCGGGCCATCTTCTATATCAACATTCCCATTGCCGCCGCCGCGCTGGCCATGGGCTGGCGCATCGCCGCGGCGCCCGCTGGCCGCACCTATCGCGAGTTCGACATTGCCGGCACAATTGCCATGGTCGCAGGTCTCGGCCTGCTCTCTTACGGCCTCATCGCCGCCGGGGAGGGCAACACAACCGTCGGCAGCCTCGCCATTGCCGCTTCAATTCCCTTTGCCATCGGCTTTTTCTTCATCGAACGCCGCGCCAATGAGCCGCTCGTCCCCATGACGCTGTTCGCCAGCAGCCAGTTTTCCGGGGCAAACCTGCTTACAGTAACCCTCTACGCCTCGCTTTCAGGCTCGCTGTTCATCCTGCCTTTCGTCCTGATCTACGCGAACGGCTACAGCGCCACCATGGCCGGCGCCGCGCTGTTGCCGTTCTCGATCCTGCTCGGTCTTGGCTCGCGCTATGCCGGGGCGCTCGCCAAGCGCATCGGCACCCGCATCATGCTGATCGCCGGCCCGGCCGCCACTGGCGCCGGATATGTCGTCCTCGCCATCATGGTCGATATGGGCGGCTATTGGTTGGCCTTCTTCCCGGGTCTCGTCGTCATCGGGGTGGGCATGACGATAACCGTCGCGCCGCTCACGACGGCCGTGTTCGATGCCGCTCCCGACGATGCCGGCGGCACCGCATCGGGCATCAACAATGCCGCCTCGCGCATCGGCGGCCTCGTCGCCGTCGCCGCCCTCGGCTTTGCATTTGGCGGTTCCGACCTTTCAACCCTGCCGCCCGAGGCCCTGCGCATGTCCTATCGCTGGATCATGGCCGCCGCAGCCTGCCTGGCCTTCGCCAGCGCCCTGGCGGCCGCCGCAACGATCAAGGACAAGGGACAACAGAGCAGGGCACCCGAAACCGCCTGACCCCGCCGGCGCGTCTTGAACTCGCTATGCTCCGAGCCGCGCTTCCAGCGCTGCCATATCCGGCACCATCCAGAGTGTCAGCCCATTATTGGTCTCATAGACATAATCGTGGAAAGCCTTGCTCGCTGCCACATGGCCGGAGACATCGCCAAGGATAACCATCCGCACCCGGTAATTGGCAGCCTTCTGCGCCATTTCGCCGAGTATCCCGGAGCGCAAGCTGAACACTTCGCCCGGCAGGCACTCTACGGGCACCGCAATGATTTCCACTTCATGTTCCCACGCCAGCCCGATCAGATCGTTGGCCAAAGTCGCCGCTGCCAGATCATGCGAAGCATCGAGAACAAGAACATGGCGATTTGCGAGCTCAACAACAGTCCGGGACATATGTGGGATCTCCTTTCAAAACGAGGCGCGCTTGTATCAGCCGGTCGACGCGATGACCAGTTCGCCTCCGAAGCAGTCTGGCAAAGACCGCGCACGGTCGATGGGATCGCGGACAAGAGCGTGCACTATCGGCGGGATCGAGAGCGGTTTGCGTGGCACCTACGGCCAAACCCCAGCAAATCGGCCATTCTCTTATATCCAAAAGTTCCATAATATATATTATGCGAATCTGATATTAGCGATGGCCGCCATCTTTGGACCCGCCCTGTTACACCAGCCCGGTCCCATCCTCGGACCAGGACACGATTTCCACCTCGGGCCACACACTCTTGGCCCTCTCGCCCTTTTCGATATGGGCCTGCCGGCTCTTGCCCAGCCGGTTCGGTGTCACACGGAAAGCAAACAGATCGTCGAGCCCGAACGGCGCCTCGACCGTGAGACCGCCACCGTCATCCAGCGCGACGGCAACCGCATGCGTGCGCGAGGCGTACCGCGTCAGTGCCTCGGCCGATGATTTAAGCGGAGGCACGTCAAACCCGAACTTCTCGCCAAACCACAGATGCACGCGTGCCTGATTGCGGATTTCGACAGGCACCGGCGCATCCGACAGCAGCGCCCCAACCCGCCGTATCACGGCGTCCTCCGCTGCATAGCTTAGATCGGTGTCGTCAAAATAGATGGCATCGATATCCTTGACGCCATACCAGGTCGGGCGCCCCGTCAATCCGTTCCACACCGTCTGATAGACCGCACCACCACCCACCAGTGCTTGCGGCAGCTCTGCGGCCCGCAAGATCTCCAGAACGCTCATCAGCGCTTCATTGCCGCGCACAAGGGTTTCCAGCGCGCCCAATTGCTCATCCGGTGTGGCTTTCGCATATCGCAAATGATCCGACATGCTAGCCAGCCTACCGGAGTTGGCGCCTGCGCCCTACTCCACCGTCACCGATTTCGCCAGATTTCTGGGCTGGTCGACGTCGGTCCCCATGAAAACCGCCGTGTGATAAGCCAGAAGCTGCACGGGCACTGCCGCAAGAATGGGCGCGACGAACGGATGAACGCGCGGCATCTCGATGATGTCCTGTATGCCGCCCCCGGCCTCCGCCTTTCCCTCGGCATCGGTAATCAGGATGATCTTGCCGCCGCGCGCCGCAACCTCGTGCATGTTCGAGAGCGTCTTTTCCATCAGCTCGTCAGATGGCGCCACCACGATCACCGGCATCTCCTCATTCACCAGCGCTATCGGCCCGTGCTTGAGTTCGCCCGCCGCATAGCCCTCGGCATGGATATAGGAGATTTCCTTGAGTTTGAGTGCGCCCTCGAGCGCGATCGGATATAGCTGCCCGCGCCCCAGATAAAGCACGTCCTTGGCTCTTGCCAGGTTACGTGAAATTTCTTCGATACGCCCTTCAGATCGCAGCATTTCCGAGATATTGCGTGGCAATTCGATCAGCGCCCGCACGAGCGCATGCGCGTCAGACGGGCTGAGCACCCCGCGCGCCTGCCCGGCGGCAATCGCCAGGCTCGCCAGGATCGAGAGTTGGGCCGTCGTCGCCTTGGTCGAAGCCACGGCGATTTCCGGTCCGCACAGCGTGGGAAAAATCACATGACTTTCCCTGGCAATGGTCGATTCCTGCACATTGACCAGCGCCGCTATGTGCTGGCCCTCTTTCGCCGCATAGCGCAGCGCCGCCAGCGTATCTGCCGTCTCGCCCGATTGGGAAATCACCAGCGTCAGCCCGTTCTCGGGCAACGGCGGCTCGCGATAGCGGAATTCCGACGCCACATCGACATCCACCGGCAGCCGCGCGTAACGCTCGAACCAGTATTTTGCCACCAGCCCCGCATAAAAGGCCGTCCCGCACGCCGTGATCGTCAGCCGCGACAGCTTTGCGAAATCGAACGGCAATTGCTCCCGTAGCTTGACCGTTTCGCCGGCCAGATCGAGATAATGGGCCAGCGTGTGCGACACCGTCTCGGGCTGTTCGTAAATTTCCTTGGCCATGAAATGGCGATGATTGCCCTTGTCGGCCAGTGCCGCCGATGCCGAAGACACCTGCCGTGCCCGCTCGACCGCATTGCCGTCGAAATCGAAAATCTCGACCTTTCCCGGCGTAATCACCGCCCAGTCACCCTCTTCGAGATAGGTTATCTGGTTGGTGAACGGCGCCAGGGCAAAGGCGTCCGACCCCAGATACATCTCGTCCTTGCCATGTCCGACCGCCAGCGGCGAACCCTGCCGTGCCGCAATCAGTAGCTTGTCTTCGCCCGCGAACATGAACACCAGCCCGAACGTACCACGCAACTTCGGCAGCGTGTTCGCAACCGCCTCGCGCGGCGTTGCCCCCCGCTCGATCTCCCGCGTCACCCACAGCGCCACGGATTCAGTATCTGTCTCGCTCTGAGGAAAATATCCATCTCGGGCAAGATCTTCCAGCAAGTCCTTGAAGTTCTCGATGATCCCATTGTGGACAACCGCGACCTTCCCCGCCAAATGCGGATGGGCATTGCCCTCCGTCGCCCCGCCATGCGTCGCCCAGCGCGTATGCCCGATCCCGATGATCCCCTCGAGCGGCTCGGCAGCCAGTTTCGCCGCAAGGTTATTGAGCTTGCCCTCTGCCCGCCGCCGGTCGAGACCGCCCCCGGTCAGCGTAGCGATACCCGCACTGTCATAGCCCCGATATTCGAGCCGCCGCAGCGCGTCCACGAGCCGGTCGGCGACCGGCTCGACTCCGATGATTCCAACGATGCCGCACATGCCGCCGCCCCTTACTTGTTGTCCTTGATGGCCTTGAACCGCGCGTTCAGCGCCTTGCCATAACCGGGCTTGTTGATCTGCCGCGAGCGCCCGATGCCCAACGCGTCCGCCGGCACAGGCTCGGTAATCACCGATCCCGACGCCACATACGCCCCGTCCCCGATCTCCACCGGCGCCACCAGCGCCGAATTCGACCCGATAAAGGCATGCTCGCCAATGATCGTCCTGGCCTTGTTGTAGCCGTCGTAATTGCACGTCACGGTTCCCGCGCCGATGTTGGCGCCCGCCCCGATGTCCGCGTCCCCGATATAGGTCAGATGGCTTACCTTGGCCCCCTGCCCGATACCGGCGTTTTTCACCTCGACGAAATTGCCCACCTTGGCCCCTTCGCCCAGATTCGCGCCCGGCCGCAGCCGCGCGAAAGGCCCCACATTGGCGCCAGCGCCGATATGCGCGCCCTCGATATGGGAAAACGCGTGAATTACCGCCCCGCGCTCGATTTCGACACCCGGCCCGAACACCACATTGGGCTCGATTTCCACGTCCGGCGCGATTTTCGTATCGAACGAAAAATAGACGCTTGCCGGATCGTGCAGCGTCACCCCCGCCGCCATGAAATCCTCGCGCCGCAATTGCTGGAATACCGCTTCTGCCCGCGCCAATTGCGCTCGGTCATTGACGCCCATGACATTGTCTTCCGGCGCCACGGCATAGCCCACCTTATGCCCGGCGGCATTGGCCAGTTCCACAAGATCGGTCAGGTAATATTCGCCCTGCGCATTGTCGCTGCCCACCTTGTCGATAAGCGCGGTGAAAACTTCGGCCCGAAACGCCAGAATGCACGCGTTGCAGAGCCCAATGGCCCGCTCGCTTTCGCTTGCATCCTTGTGCTCGCGAATGGCCAGCAGCTTTTCACCATCGGTAATGAACCGGCCATATCCGGTGGGGTCCTTGGGCTCAAATCCCAGGATCGCCGCATCCAGCCCCGCATCGAGCCGCTCGGTCACCCGCGAAAAATCCGCGCCGCGCAGCAAGGGATGGTCACCATAGACCACGGCCACATACCCTTTGGCCTCAGCGAACACCGGTCGCGCCATGGAAGCGGCATGCGCCGTGCCTTTGCGTTCGGTCTGTTCGAAGAATGCCACATCGGGGTCGATACCGGCCATCGCCTTGCGCACGGCGTCATGTCCAGGCCCGGTGATCATGGCGATTGTGCTCGCACCCGCCTCGCGCGCCGCCGCCAGAACGTGTCCGGCAATCGGCCGGCCGCCAACCTTGTGCAGCACCTTGGGGTGTGCGGACTTCATCCGCGTTCCCTCACCCGCCGCCAGAACGATTGCCATAAGATCGGTCATGAAATTCCCCCAGCCTGTGGTTGCCGCCCCTCTCGCGCATCTTTATGGCAGCACGGTGTTGGCAGAACCCCTAACAGACCCGCGTAACCGCTCCGTTTACATTTGCATGCCTAAAATCTGCTTTGATCTGATTCGCCTGTAAAGCGGGACATATTTAGGTGCAAAAGCCAAAACGGTTTTCTCTGCCGACTGACCAGGCCGACGCTGCTCCCTGGGGCATCGCTGCGCTTGTTTGCGGCGCGCTGGCCGTCGTTGCGGTCAATATCTCGGCCCTGCTGCCAGCCAATGTCCTGAGTGGTCTGCACATGCCCTACCGGGATGGCGCCAACTATTATCAGATGCGCAGCCAACTGGCCGAACTGGCCGAGGATCGAAACCGCATCATGGAGCAATACCGTGCCCTGCAGGCCCGCTTCAACCTGCTCGACGACGACAGCGGAGAAACCATCAGTCGCCTGGGCGCCCTCGAAAAGAGCCTTCCACTTCTGATCGAATCCCTTCCCCTCTCCAGCGACATCGATCGCTCGTTGCTCACGGCATCGATCACCGAATCCGCAGAAGAAATTTATGAGCTCGACGACGGCACGATGGTCGTGCGCTACAGCCCGCTGTTCGACGGCGCGGCACCCGCGCCAGCCGCGGATCAGCCCATGCCGCCGCCGCTTGCCGCCGAACCGCCAACACCAGCCTCATCGATGCCGGCAATTGATCTCGCCCTCCAGGGCGTCGCAATCGGCCGCAGCGTTCCACTTGCTGAATCTGGCGCTCTCTATGCCGAAATAACCCAGGCGGCCGGCATGCTCTTGCTTGGCACGTCTCCTCTCGCGGCGATGTCGGAAGGAACCGATCAGAGCCGGATTGTCCTCGGCCCACTGCCCAATCTCTCGTCGGCCGAGGCCCTGTGTGATCGCATTGAACGGCTTGATCTGCCCTGCGAACCGGCCCCATATGCTGGCGAACCGCTGCCCCTTTGAAAGCGCGGCCAATAAACGGGTTGACTCGGCGGGGCCACGCACTATGTTCCGCGCGTCTCCAGCCGGTCGATATGGACCGCTTCGGTAAGGGCTCGTAGCTCAGCTGGTAGAGCACTCGACTTTTAATCGAGTTGTCCCGGGTTCGAATCCCGGCGAGCCTACCAAATTCACCAGATGACCCCGCCAACACTCGGCCCACAGTCTGGCCCCGAATCAATTTCGGGCAAAAAACTCCGCTTGTTCCGGACAGGCGGCCTGCCGTATTCTTGGACCATCGGTGCGAAACCGATGGGAGGCGGGTCAGCGAGCCCCCATGCCAAACGATCCCCTCCCCCACATTTGCCGATGCGCAGGAAGCCCATCGATCGCGAGAAGAACCTCTCGGGCCAAAATCGAATCGGTATTGCGTATGATGAATCAGAATCCCCAGCGAGACATGCTTCTCGACGCCGGTTGGCGTCTTGCCGAACTCCAGCAGCAAATCCAGCAAAGCACTGACTACGATCATCAGCTCGACCAGCTCTTTTTGCTGACCCAATGGCGCATTGCCGAACTGGCAAGAGCCACCAGGCCCGTATCGAACGTCGTGCCTCTCCGCCCCCGGCGATAGAGCGGTTCCATGACTAAGCCCCCGGCTTTTTGAAAGCCGGGGGCTCGTCCATCCGCAACAAAAGGCCGCCTCTCCTTTCGGAGAAGCGGCCCAACGATGAAACCTTTTCAGAGGCTCGTTACTGCGCGGCGGGTGCCTCGGCGTCCACGTCACCTTCCATGGTCATCGCGTCGGCGTCGGCTTCAGCATCGGCCACTGCCGCCAGTTCGTCTTCCGAAAGCTCGCCGCTGGCATCGAGGTCATAGGAAGCGAACTCTTCCTCGGTGAGCTCGGGCAAGGCAACCTGCAGCTCTTCAAGGCTCACGCCGCCACTGGCGTCGGCGTCAAGCGTTGCAAAGTCGAGATCCTGAGCGAGAGCGGCGCCCGAAATCGAGAGGCCAATGACGGAAGCAATAGCAAAAATGGTCTTTTTCATGTGTGTTCTCCGTTTTCGGTAAGGGCCGCACGCGGAGCCTGCGACCCGTGTCCCGTCGTTCACGAGACTGTGAAGAGCCTACTCGTTACCAAGGCGGCAATAGGTCCGAAGCGTGGAAAAGCAGCGGCATTTTGAGGGCAGGCACTCCCACGGCCCATGCCCCGGAAATTACTCGCAATCGGGATCGGCTTAGAGTTCGGTAACCTTGCCCCGGTATAGAGGGATGCGGTGCAGAATGGTGCCGATACCTCGGGAGTGCAGAACGCATGCGATTGATTGCCGGAGCCGTAATAGTTTTTGTCTCGGTTCTTGGGGGCTATGCCGCCATGGGCGGCCATCTGGAAGTCCTTTGGCAACCCTTTGAAGCCGTCATCATCCTGGGCGCTGCCGTCGGCGCCTTCATCATCGGCAATCCAAAAGCCATTCTCAAGCAAAGCCTTGGAGTTTTCGGCACTCTGTTCAAGGGACCGCGCTACAACAAGCAGTCCTATGTCGAACTTTTGGGGCTGCAGTTTTCGATCTTCAAGCTCGTTCAGTCCAAGGGACTTCTGGTCCTCGAACAGCACATTGAAAATCCAGAGCAGTCCGATCTCTTTAAGCGCTTCCCCACCTTTGCCAAGAACCATCACGCGGTTGAATTCATGTGCGACTACCTGCGCATGATCACGCTGGGCACCTACGCGGTCCATGAACTCGAAGCGCTGATGGACGAAGAACTTGAGACCCACCACCAGGAAACCGAGCGTGTCGTAACCGCCGTCCAGTCTCTGGCGGATGCCACACCAGCGCTGGGTATCGTGGCCGCCGTGCTGGGCGTCATCAAGACCATGGGCGCCATTTCCGAACCGCCCGAAGTCCTCGGCCACCTGATCGGTGGTGCGCTTGTGGGTACGTTCCTTGGGGTTTTCGTCGCCTACGGCTTCTTTGGCCCGATGGCCCAGGCCCTGCGCAACACCAATGAAGCAGAGTCCAAATATTTCCTCTCGATGAAGGCCGGCCTCCTCGCTCACGTATCGGGCTACCCGCCGGTTATCGCCGTCGAATTCGCCCGCAAGGCGGTCATGTCCGAAGATCGCCCCAGCTTCGCCGAAGTCGATCGCGCAACGGCCGATCTCAAGGCTGCCATCTAGGGGCTGGACCCTAACCTTTATTCTCCGGAGCATTTGCCATGTCGCGTCAGCAGGGCTCGATCATCGTCAAGAAGGTCAAAAAAGCCGGACACGCCCATCATGGCGGTGCCTGGAAAATCGCCTATGCCGATTTCGTGACGGCCATGATGGCCTTCTTCTTGCTCCTCTGGCTCATCAACATGACCACGCCCGAGCAAAAAGAGGGCCTCGCCAACTATTTTGCGCCCCCCAACATCAGCGAAAGCACTTCGGGGTCGGGTGGAGCAATGGGCGGCCGCGCGATGGACGATCAGGGTTCGCTAACCTCCAATATCGAAGCCAACGGCATTGCGAGCATAGGCGTGGAAAACTACGCCTCGACCGATCCGGCAGCCGGCAACGTGCGTGAAGGCGATGCCGCCGAGAAAGATTCGGCCTTCGATCTTTCCGCCTCCGACCCGCAAATGTTCCATAGCGCTGCCGCCAGCATCCGTCAGGCGTGGGAAGCCCTCCCCGATATCACCGAGATCTCCGACAATCTGATCGTCGAGGTGACCGAAAACGGGCTCGACATCCAGATCGTCGAGCAGCGCGGCCGGCCCATGTTCCAGGAAGGCTCGAAATATCCCTATGAGTGGATGCGCGGCGCCATCGCAGCGGTTGCGCCTACCCTCCAGCGCCTGCCAAACCAGGTCCGCGTGTCCGGCCACACCGCTGCCGGCGTCGTCTATTCCAATCCGGCCTATGGCGCATGGGAGCTCTCCAGCGACCGCGCCAACACCGTACGTTCCCTGCTGGGCGAATTCGGCTTGTCCGATGAACACATCCACTCGGTCGTCGGCCGGGCCACCAGCGAGCCGTTCTTTGCCAACGACCCCTATCTTGCCGCAAATGAGCGCATCAGGATCACCGTCATCAACGAACCCTCCCCCATCCCCCTCAACATGGTGCCCTAGGCCGAATCGAGATCGGGCGGGGCCCCGGCCTTGCCAGACCCACCACTTGTCATCCCGGCCCTGAGCCGGGATCCAGTACACTTGGGGTCAAAGAAATATCTACAGGCGCCGCTTCGTTTCCGTGAAACGGTGAAATGATCTGGCCACCATTCCAGCCTCCACAGGCTTGCCGTTACCGCAAGGGCCCATTATTGCTGGATTCTACCACCCCCCGCGCGACGGGCTCAAAAGAGGACGAGGGACGCCCAATCCATGTTGAATTCAAAGCCCGTCATCGCAGCGCTTTCCGCCGCCGGCCTGTCGCTGGCTGCGCTTCCGGCCATGGGCCAGAACGTCCATATCTCGCGTCTTTACGAGCAGGTTCTGGAAAACATCGAATACACCAAGCCGGGATTTTATCTCGATTCCTTTGGCGTTATCCGCCTCAACGAGGGCGGGAAAACGCGCATCGAACTCGATGTTCCCACCAACACTGCAGTCGAAATCATGGGCGATTGCGACGAGGATTGCATCGACCTCGATCTCGGCATCTATAACGGCGCCGGCAAGCTGCTCGGCGAAGATCGCCTCGAGGATTACTACCCCATTGTGTCCTTTGTTTCCGAGGAGGATGGCCGCATCGCGCTGGAGCTCGATCTGGTCGATTGCGATGCAGCCTATTGCTACACCGCCTATTCGGTATTCGTGGAAGGGACCGAGTAGGCCATGAATCCTGTTGCAAGCAGGCTCAAGGCGATCGCCGTCACCGCTGCCTTTTTCGCCCTGAGCGGGTTGGCTCTGCTGGGGGTGATCTGGGGTCTTGCCGCCCTGCCCTTCACTGTGCCCGGCGGTCTCGCACTCACGGCCTATCACCCGCACGATACGATATCGGTTCTGTCCGATCTTCGCCTGCCTGTCGCGCTCACCGCGGCCTTCCTGGTCGCCTCGGCCATCGTGCTTGTGTTCTCGAGCAACTATCTCGACAAGATGATCGCCATCTTCGCCGACGTCCTTCTCATGCTCATGGCAGCGCTGGCCGGCTTTGTTGCGGGCTATTGGATCCTGCTCCGCCTTGCAGGCTACGAGAACTTCCTCCGGCTCGATTTCCTTCAATCCGCCCTTATCGCTCCGCTTGTCGTGTTCGGCGTCTCCCTGCTCTCACCCACCCGGCTGCGCTCTTCATGGGCCTTTCGCATCGTCGCCATCCTGGCGCTCCTGATTGCCGCGCCTCTTATGCTGGTCCATCTGCCCTGACGTGACAAACAAGGTCGCTGGTGTTTGTCACATCCTGACGCAGCCCGGCCTGCCGCCAAACTTGCGTCGCATTGCAGGTTGCCAATGGCGCCAGTTCAAGGAGCACCATCATGGCCGCCCTCTATCGCGCCCTTTCTCCCTTTGTCTTTTTCTTTCTGCTGTCCACCGTCCCTGCCGTCGCGCAGGATTTCCATTCCATGCCGGTCGACCAGCTCAGGGCCGAAGCGCCCAATGCCCACCCATCCGCCTACTACGTCCTCGCCTCACGGCTGTACGACCGAGGCGATAAGGACGAGGCGGTCTTCTGGTTCTACGCGGGCCAGCTCCGCTATCGCACCCACCTCGCCTGCAATCCCGATCTCCCACCCGACGGCGACCCCGCCTTGTTCAGCGCGCTGAGCGAGGTCATCGGATCCGAGATCAACTACTATGCCTTTGGCGATCTTGACCGGCTCCTCGACACAATCGACGCCGTCATCGAGTGGGACCAGTCGACGCCGAATGGCTACGCACCTGACGCCGACTGCTCTGCCGTCCGCACCGATGTCCTTGCCGGCCTGAACCAGTTGCAGGCCCATATCGCGGAAAACGCCGACGATATCCGCGCCCAGCACCTGTCCAGTGGGCGTGACGGGCTGTGATCACCGGGGGTCCACTGGGCGTCACACCGGCTGTTTGAGTCCAAAGATAGTACCTTCGGGGTCGGCGACGTACTGCACCAAACCCTCACCGGGTATGGTGTTTTTGTCTCCCGCAACCGCTCCGCCTCCGGCAACGACCCGTCCAACCGCCGCCTCGAGATCCCCCACCTCGAACCACGCGATCGCCACCTGATCCTTATAGTTCCGGCCCATCACTGCGCCGAGTTGCGTATCACCGACAAGCATATGATATTGTTGCAGAAATGGCGACGGCTCAGATCGCACTTCCAACGCTCGAGCGTAAAATTCCGCCAGTTTTTCGGGATCATTTCCCGTAATTTCAAAATGAACCAGACGAGACATGGTGCAGCTCCTTTGTTTGACAATAAACAAAGCCTAGAGAGCCGCCAGACCGCCGTATTGTATAAATCTGGCAGTCATCGACCTTTGTGCATGAGTCTCGCTATCCCATTGAGTCGCCTCTTGAATTCGGCTTGTCCGATACCGGTGAAGCGCTTGAATTCCTTTGAGGCATGCGCCTGATCGTAATAGCCTTGCATATTGGCCAGCAGGGCCAGCGAACCGAATTCGCCCTTCAGCAACTCGCCCGTAAAATGATAGTGGCGGATGATCCCGATATACTGCTTCGGTGATAGCCCAGTCATCGCCTTGAACAGCCGGTAAAGTGCGTCATAACCGATCGCCATGCTCCCGGTCAGATCAGCCACATCGATTTGCCCGCGAGCCGCATCGACAAGCGCCACTGCGCTGCGAATGCGCTCCAATCGCTCCTGATGAACGTCTCGCCGCAGCCCAACCAGCCAGTCGGCGATGGGAGCCACGCGAGCCGACCCAAACGGGGCATCGGCACATTCGGTCGCGAGCTGCGATATTCTTTTTGATTTTCCGAGATTGTCCAGCGGCAGGACCGCATCCAGCAAACGCTCACGCAAAAGTGCTGCCAACCCCCAGGGCTGCAATTGCGCCGCTGCATAGCTCGAAACGCCGCTCTGTTCGAGCACGATAGGGCGTGTCAGAGGACCGGCGATGTTGCTTTCATTACGAAACGATGATCCATCAGGCAAAATTCTAATGCCCGCCTCGCCAAGGCAAACAAGCACAGTGGGACGCCCGTTGGGGATCAGGATTTCTCGGTGCCGGTCGAGCGCGATCCGATTTTCCACAGCCCAGAAATGCTCAACGATATCAGCAAGATCGGGAGCCGGCTTGAAGGTCTCGTACCGCATAGCCGGGTACCATTCGCTCTCAGGCCGCCAGCGTTACAACGACTGCCCCACGCCGCGTGGCGACGATCGTATGCTCATATTGCACGCAAGGCGCCGAAGGTACGCTCACCAGCGTCCACGGGTCGTCCATGGATTTTTCCTCGGCCATCTGCCCGCCCATCGAGAGGAACGGTTCGACGGTGAACACCAGCCCATCCTCGATCCGCCGGCGCTCCGACCGATCCGGCCAGGTCGGGATTTCCCCGGGCTCGTCATGCAGACCATAGCCAATGCCGTGGCTGGCGAGATTGCGGATCAGCGTATAGCCATTCGTCCCCGCAAACTTGCCGATAGCGTCGCCAATGTCTGCAATCCTGCCTCCAGACCGCACGGACCTGATGCCGGCCCACATGGCCTTCTTGCCATCGCTGCAAAGCTTCTCGAGCCGGCGCACAGAGCCCGGTGGTACAATATAGGACGCACCCGTATCGGCGAATATCCCGTCCTTTTCCGCCGAAACGTCGATATTGACCAGATCACCCGCCTTGATGACACGGTTGCTCGGAATCCCGTGCGCAACCTCTTCATTGACCGAAATGCAGGTCGCACCTGGAAACTGGTACGTCACCTCAGGCGCCGAACGCGCGCCGTGATCGTCCAGCACCTTGCGCCCAATATCATCGAGTTCCTTGGTCGTCATGCCCGGCTCGAGCGCCGTTGCCATCGTATCGCGTGCAATCGCACAGATACGGCCGATTACCTTGAGCCGCTCGAGTTCTTCCTCGGAGGTAATCGTCATCGCTCAGCCTTTCAGGGCACGGAAGTGATCAAGCAGGCCGCGGGTCGAACTGTCATGGCTCTCGGCCGTTTCGGCACCCTCCACCTTGGGCAATAGGGCCTTGGCCAGTTGCTTGCCCAGTTCCACGCCCCACTGGTCATAGGAATTGACGTTCCAGATCGTGCCCTGAACGAACACCTTGTGCTCATAAAGCGCCACCAGCTTACCCAGCGTCGCCGGATCGAGCCTGGAATACATGATGGTGTTGGAGGGCCGATTTCCGGGAAACACCTTGTGCGGGGTCAACGCTTTGATCTGGTCTTTCGAAAGCCCGGTACCCTTGAGCTCGTTTATCACCTCATCCTCGGTCTTGCCCAGCATCAGCGCCTCCGATTGCGCAAGACAATTGGCGACCAGCTTGGCGTGATGAGGCGGCAGATCCTCCTGCGGATTGGCCGCCACGAGAAAATCGCACGGGATGACCGAGGTCCCCTGATGGATCAGTTGGTAAAAGGCGTGCTGCCCATTCGTCCCCGGCTCACCCCAGATGACAGGTCCAGTTTCCCACGGCACGGCCTTGCCGTTTAGCGTCATCGACTTGCCGTTCGATTCCATATCCTGCTGCTGAAGATAGGCCGGAAAGCGCGAGAGCCGCTGGTCATAGGGCAATACCGCATGGGTCGCAAAACCCCAGGCATTGCGATACCAAACGCCCAAAAGGCCCATGATGACCGGCAGGTTTTCTTCCAGCGGCGCAGTGAGAAAATGCTGGTCCATCTCATAGGCGCCGCGCAGGAACGCCTCGAAATTGTCGTATCCTACGGCAATCGCCACCGGCAAGCCGATGGCCGACCACACCGAATAACGCCCGCCAACCCAGTCCCAGAACCCGAAGATGCGATCTTCGCGTATGCTGAACGCCTGGCAGCCCTCGATATTGGTCGAAACCGCTGCGAAATGGTCGTTGACGGCCTGCTCGCCCAGCGCATCGGCCAGCCACTTGCGGGCGGTGTGGGCGTTGGTCATGGTTTCGTCAGTGGTGAAGGTCTTGGACGCGACGATGAACAGCGTCCGCGCCGGATCGAGCCCCTTGAGCGTGTCGTGCATATGCGCGCCATCGACATTGGAAACGTAGTGCGCCCGCAGATTGGCCCGTGTATAGGGCTCCAGCGCCAGCGTCACCATCGCCGGCCCGAGATCGGACCCGCCGATCCCGATATTGACCACATCGGTGAACTGGTCCCCCAGCGCTCCACGGACCGCGCCATCGCGCACATCGTTGGAAAACCCCTTGATCCGCGCCAAAACGTCCCGCACTGCGGGCATCACGTCGGCACCCTCCACCATCACTGCTTCATCGCCGCCATAACGCAGCGCCATGTGCAGCACAGAGCGGTTTTCCGTAATGTTGATGGGGTCACCCGCCCACATCTGGTGACGTCGAGCCTCGACATCGGTTTCCCGCGCCAGATCGAACAGCGCAGCCATGGATTGGCTGTCGATACGGTTCTTGGAGTAGTCGAGCAGGATATCGCCAAACGACGCCGAATAGGACGAAAAGCGATCCTCGTCATGGGTGAACAATTCACGCATGCTGGTGCCCGCCAGGCGTTTCTTGTGTTTCTTCAAAGCCTCGAAACCAGCCTTGCGAACCTTGTTCGACATCGTATGCACCCCTAATCTAGCGCTGGCAGGTCGCCTTTGGTCCAGCCTTCGCGGACCTCTGCGCAATATTGGACGAAAGTCGCATTCTCAATCGCATTTCGCATGCCCGCCATCAACTCCTGATAATAGGAAAGGTTGATTTGGCTCAGGATCATCGCGCCCAGCATTTCTTCGCATCTGACCAGATGATGCAGATAGGCCCGTGAAAAGCGCCGTGCCGTCGGATTGGACGAGGCTTCGTCCAGCGGTCGATGATCGTCCTTGTGCCTTGCATTTTTCAGGTTCACCACACCGAACCGCGTATAGGCGTGCCCGTGCCGCCCGGCTCGCGTCGGATGCACGCAATCGAACATGTCGATCCCGCGCTCAACCGCGCCCAACAGGTCGTCGGGCTTACCGACACCCATCAGATAGCGCGGTTTGTCGGTCGGCAATTGCGGGGTGACCTCGTTGAGGACCGTAAACATTACCTCCTGCGGCTCACCCACGGCCAACCCGCCAACCGCATACCCGTCGAACCCGATATCGATCAGCCCGGCAGCCGAGCGCGCGCGGAGTTCCGCGTTATCACCCCCTTGCACGATCCCGAAAAGCGCCCTGCCCTTGGCATTGTCGAATGCCTTTTTCGAGCGTTCCGCCCACCGGATGGACAGCTCCATGGCCCGTTCGAGCTCGTCATATTCGGCCGGCAGGCTCACGCACTCATCGAGCTGCATGATGATATCGGAATCGAGCAGCTTCTGGATTTCGATGGAGCGTTCCGGCGTCAGGTTGTGCGTTGCCCCATCGATATGGGATTTGAACGTCACTCCGTTCTCATCGAGCTTGCGCAGCTTGGCCAGGCTCATCACCTGGAATCCACCAGAATCGGTAAGGATCGGACGCTGCCAGTCCATGAACTCATGCAGCCCGCCCAGCCGCGCCACCCGCTCCGCGCCGGGGCGCAACATCAGGTGATAGGTGTTGCCCAGAACGATATCGGCGCCGGTCTCGCGCACCTGCTCGGGATACATCGCCTTGACCGTGCCCGCCGTACCTACGGGCATAAAGGCCGGCGTGCGAATTTCACCGCGCGGCGTATCCATCTGCCCGCGACGGGCCATGCCGTCGGTGGCGGAAAGCGTGAACTGGAAATTTTCGGTCATCGGTTGGCCCGGAACAGCAGCGAGGAGTCGCCGTAAGAATAGAAACGATAATGGTGATCGATGGCATGCTTGTAGGCCTTGTGCATGGTCTCCAGGCCGGAAAAGGCCGAGACCAGCATGAACAGCGTCGAGCGCGGCAGGTGGAAATTGGTCATCAGCACATCGACAACGCGGAACCCAAATCCCGGCGTGATGAAGATATCCGTCTCGTCCGCAAAAGGCTCCAGCGCGCCGGTCTTGCGCGCCGCACTTTCGAGTAGCCGCAGGCTGGTCGTGCCCACGGCAACAATTCGCCCGCCGGCCGCCTTCGCCGCATGGATGCGTTCAACCGTTTCGGGAGCAACCACGCCCCACTCGGCGTGCATGACATGATCCTCGGTGTCATCTGCTTTCATCGGCAGGAACGTCCCCGCCCCCACATGCAGCGTCACATGCTCGATTGCCACACCCTTGTTCTCGAGCCGCTCCAGCAACTCTGGTGTGAAATGCAGCCCTGCAGTCGGCGCGGCGACCGCGCCGTCGTGCTCGGCATAAACCGTCTGATAATCGGTCTTGTCGCGCTCTTCGATATCGCGTTTGGCCCCGATATAGGGCGGCAGCGGCATTGCGCCGCGCGCCTTGATCGCTTCATCGAGCACCGCATCGGAAAAGTCGAAACCGAGCGTTACCTGCCCGTCTTCAACCGCTTTGACGGTAGCCGCAAGTTCATCGAGCATGCAGACTTCCGATGTGGCTCCGAACACCACGCGATCGCCGATCTTGAGCCGCTTTGCGGGCCGGGCAAACGCCAGCCACGTGCTGCCGTCCACCCGCTTGTGCAGGTTGAACGACACCGAGGCCGCAAACTCTCCCCGATGGCGCGTACCCCTGAGATCGGCAGGAATAACCCGCGTGTCATTGACCACCAGCACGTCCCCGGCACGCAGGATCGTTTCAAGGTCGGTGACGACGTGGTCCGTAAGCCCTCCGTCCTCCGCAACGACCAGCATCTTTGCGCTGTCGCGGGGCGAAACGGGATGCAGCGCAATCCGGTCTTCGGGGAGATCAAAGTCGAAAAGATCGACCTTCATTTTCTGTCTTCCACAAAAAGCGACCCCGGCTCGCGCCGGGGTACACAAAGCACTTGGGGTAGATGCAGCCTACGCAGCGTCGGCGGCGACCTTCATCGAGACGATCTTGTCGGGGTTGCGAACCGGTTCACCCTTTTCGAGTTGATCGACAACATCCATCCCCTCGATTACCTGGCCGAAAACCGAGTACTGGCCGTTGAGCCAGGGCGCTTCGCCAAAGCAAATGAAGAACTGGGAATTGGCCGAGTTCGGGTTGGCCGAACGCGCTGCCGAAACCGTGCCGCGAACATGCTTTTCCTGGGAAAATTCCGCCTTGAGATCAGGCTTGTCCGATCCGCCCGTACCGTTGCCCTTCGGGCAACCAACCTGCGCCATGAACCCGTCGATCACGCGATGAAACACGATCCCGTCGTAAAACCCTTCGCGGGCCAAGTCTTTCATGCGTTCAACGTGACTTGGGGCCAGGTCGGGGCGCAGTTCGATGACCACATTGCCCTTGGAGGTCTCCATGACGATTGTGTTTTCCGGATCCTTGATATCGGCCATGAGCGGCTTTCCTTTTGTTGATTATTGCTACTCTGCGATGCGCAGAGAAACCATGATGTCGGGATCGGCGACAGCACCATTGGCGCTCGCGGGCCCCTTTTCCAGTCCGTCGACCAACTCCATACCCGAGATGACATTGCCGAACAGGGTATATTGGCCGTTCAGATGCGGCGAATCCGCCGTCACGATAAAGAACTGTGAATTGGCCGAGTTGGGATTGGCCGAACGGGCCATCCCAAGCGTGCCGCGAACGAACGGTTCGTTGGAAAACTCGGCAGCCAGATCCGGCATTTCCGAGCCACCGGTGCCATTGCCCAGCGGGTCCCCGGTCTGCGCCATGAACCCGTCGATCACGCGATGGAATTTCAGACCGTCATAAAAGCCCGAATTCGCCAGCTCGGTGATCCGCGCCACATGCTCGGGCGCAAGATCGGGACGCAGCGCAATGGTCACATCGCCGCTCTCCAGCGTCAGCGTCGCAATGGGTGCGTCCGCAGGCACATCGGCGGCAGATTGCGCCATGGCAGGCGTCTGCCCGAACGGCAGATAGGGCCATGCGACCATGGCACCGAAAACGGCAACAAAAGCGAAAACGAGAAAGCCAACCATGCGGTTGGCCGGTTTGGCGGAATGATCAGCCATCATGTCTCCAGAAGTTTGAGCACGGCGCGCGGCACGAAGGGCGCGATATCGCCCCCCATCTCCGCTATCTGGCGCACCAGCGTTGCCGAAATATGGCGCACATAGGGGCTCGAAGGCACAAACACCGTCTGAATGTCCGGCGCCATTTGCGCGTTCATGCCCACCATCTGCATTTCGTAATTGTAGTCGGTCGTGTCGCGCAGCCCGCGAATGACCATCCCCGCGCCGCAACGCTGCGCCGCCTGAACCATAAGCCCGTCGAACTCGACGATCTCGATTGCCACGCCCTTGCGCGTACCGATTGCGCCCGCCGTCTCCGCAAGCAGTTCCCGCCGCTGATCCGCGCTCAGCATCGGCTTTTTGGCCGCATGCACCCCGATACCGACAATCAGCTTGTCCACGAGTTTGCAGGCCCGCTCGATAACATCGAGATGGCCATTGGTCACCGGATCGAACGATCCGGGGTAAAATCCCACACGCTCAGTCATTGCCGGTTTTTGTCACGCCCGGCGCTGGAGCGCAAGCCAGATGCCGCCCCCGATCAGCACAACGCCAGAAACCCGATTGACCAGCCGCACCCGGGCCGCATTGATCCAATGGCGCATCTGCCCCGCCAGAACAGCGTAAACAGAATCGCTCAGCGTCGTCGCCAGCATGAACAATCCGCCCAGCACAAGGATCTGCGGCAGCGCTGCTCCATTGGCCACCACGAACTGAGGCAGGAAAGCGCCAAACATCAGAAGCGCCTTGGGATTGGACCAGATAACGACAAATCCCTGGACCACATATCCGCGCAAGCTCCTGTGCCGTTCTGCCTCGAGTGGTTCAATCTCCCCGCTCGAGCGCAACATGCGATAGCCCAGCCAGACAAGATAGGCCGCTCCCATCAGCTTGATCCAGTCGAATGCCCAGCCCATGAGACTCATCACAGCCTCAAGCCCGAACGCAACGACCATAATCATCGAGACGAGCCCAAGCTGCGTGCCCAGAATGATCGCCATCCCCGCCATCGTTCCGCGCGATAGAGCGCTGGCGATAATGACAGTTACGGTCGGGCCGGGAACGACGGCTATGAAAAATGAGGCAGCAAGAAAGGCGAGAAGTGAGGTCATATCGGGCATGGCACCCTCCAGGAGACAACCCCGTCAGCTAGCCATGGCCCTATGCTTCTGGCAAGGGGCCATGGCTATGCTTGATCACTCTTCGCTCGGGGATGCCTCCGCGCCGTCTTCGGGTTCTTCGCCCTCAGCGCTTTCCGGCTCCGTTATACGCTCGACCGAGACCACTTTTTCGTCCGCTGCGGTGCGGAAAATCGTAACGCCCTGGCTCGAACGCCCGACAATGCGGATACCATCGACCGGCACGCGGATCACCTGCCCGCCATTGGTCACCAGCATGAGCTGGTTTTCGTCTTCCACAGGGAATGAGCCGACCAGGTTGCCATTGCGGCTGTTGACCGCCATGGCAACGATACCCTTGCCGCCACGCCCGGTCACCCGGTACTCGAACGACGATGTTCGCTTTCCAAAGCCCTTTTCGGAGATCGTCAGGACGAACTGCTCGGCCGCGCTCATTGAGGCATAGCGATCCTGGTCAAGCGGTGAATCGCCCGCAACCTCTTCGTCGCCCTCTGCGACCTCCGCCGCCTCTTCGGCCTCACCGCGCACGGCGCGGCTCATCTTCAGGTACGCCGCACGCTCTTCCGCCGAAGCATCGAAATGGCGCAGGATCGACATGGCGATCACTTCGTCGCCCTTTGCCAGGTTGATACCTCGAACACCGGTCGAATCGCGCCCCTTGAAGACACGCACATCGGTTATCGCAAAGCGGATGCACTGGCCCTTCGCCGTCGTGATCAGGATATCGTCACTTTCCGAGGCCGTCTCGACGCCGACGATCCCGTCGCCCTCATCGAGCTTCATGGCAATCTTGCCGTTCTGGCGCACCTCGACGAAGTCCGAGAGCTTGTTGCGGCGCACATTGCCCGATTGGGTGACAAACATCACATCGAGGCTAGCCCAGCTGTCCTCGTCCTCGGGCAGCGGCATGATCGATGTGATGCGCTCACCGTCTTCGAGCGGCAGCATGTTGATCAGCGCCTTGCCGCGCGCCTGTGGCGCGGCCACCGGCAATCGCCAGACCTTCATCTTGTAGACGATACCGCGCGAGGAAAAGAACAGCACCGGCGTGTGCGTATTGGCGACGAACAGCCTCGCGACGAAATCCTCGTCGCGCGTCGACATGCCCGAACGCCCCTTTCCTCCCCTGCGCTGCGCGCGATAGGTCGAAAGCGGCACCCGCTTGATGTAACCGGCGTGCGACACGGTCACCACCATATCCTCGCGTGCTATCAGATCTTCATCGTCCAGATCGCCGGCGAACTCGTCGATCTGTGTCATCCGCGGTGTCGCGTACTGCTCCTTGATCTCGTTGAGCTCGTCACGAATGATGCCCAGAACCCGCTCGCGCGAGCGCAGAATATCGAGATAATCCTTGATCTGCTCGCCAAGCGAATTGAGTTCGTCGCCGATTTCGTTCCGGCCAAGCGCCGTCAGTCGCGACAGGGTCAGCGCCAGAATGGCACGCGCCTGCTCATCGGAGAGCTTGAAGGTGCCGTCGTCATTGATCTGGTGGCGCGGATCGTCGATCAGCTTGATCAGACCCATGACGTCCGACGCCGGCCAGTCACGCTCCAACAGCTTCTGACGCGCCGTTGCGGGGTCCGGCGACGAACGGATAAGACGGATAACCTCATCTACATTGTTGACGGCCACCAGCAGACCCACCAGCACATGGGCACGGTCGCGAGCCTTGTTGAGCAGGAACCGGGTGCGGCGGGTGATAACCTCTTCGCGGAACCGCAGGAACGCCTGCAGGATCGACTGCAGGTTCATCAATTCCGGCTTGCCGCCATTGAGCGCCACGAAGTTGCAGCCGAATGAGGTCTGCAGCATCGAATAGCGATAGAGCTGGTTCAGCACCACGTCTGCCACGGCATCGCGCTTGATCTCGATCACCACACGCATGCCCTGACGGTCGGACTCGTCGCGAATGTCGGCGATGCCTTCGATGCGCTTGTCGCGCACCATCTCGGCAATCTTTTCGATCATCGTCGCCTTGTTCACCTGATAGGGAATCTCGTGAATGATCAGCGCTTCGCGTTCCTTGCGAACCTCTTCGACCGTCACGCGCCCACGCATGAGAACCGAGCCACGCCCTGTCTCATAGGCAGACCGGATGCCGGACTTGCCGATAATGATGCCTGCTGTCGGAAAGTCCGGTCCAGGAATGATTTCCATCAACTCATCGACCGTGATGTCCGCATTGTCCATCATGGCCAGGCAAGCGTCGATCACCTCGCCAAGATTGTGGCTCGGAATATTGGTGGCCATGCCCACGGCGATACCACCGCCGCCATTGACGAGCAGGTTCGGGAACCGCGCCGGCAAGACCGTCGGTTCGCGCTCGCTGGCGTCATAGTTGTCGCGGAAATCGACAGTATCCTTGTCCAGGTCGTCGAGCAGCGAGCCTGTGACCTTTTCCATGCGCGCTTCGGTGTAGCGCATTGCCGCCGGCATATCACCGTCGACCGAACCGAAGTTACCCTGCCCGTCAATCAGCTTGACGCGCATCGAGAACGGCTGCGCCATGCGCACCAGGGACATATAGACCGCATCGTCCGAATGCGGGTGATATTTACCGATAACGTCACCGACCACGCGGGCCGATTTGCGATAGGGCTTGTTATGTTCGTAACCCTGCTCGTGCATCGAAAAAAGGATGCGGCGATGCACGGGTTTGAGCCCGTCGCGCACGTCGGGCAGGGCCCGGCTCACGATCACGCTCATCGCGTAATCGAGATAGGATTTGCGCATCTCGTCCGTTATCGAGATCGGGTGGATGTCGGAGGGCATTACGCTGCCTGCGTCATCTTCTGGCGTATCTGTCACGATGCTCGTTCTGCACTGATTCTGCTGGCACCGGGTTTATTCGATTCCGAACGCAGATACCAGTTTTGCGCGCCCTTTTGGCACCCCCCAGGCACAGTTTTCTTCCCGGCGGTCGTCAATGAGATCGATTACAGAAAAGGGGTTGCCGAAAATCGCACAATCGGTTGAATGACGGACAACGATCATCCACTTTTGCGAGTGTGAATTTCGATGTCCGATCTGGCGACGTCCCGCGGCCCCGTGCCGCTCTATTTCGGCATGCGCGGCGATCGCCTCGCGGTTTCGACCCTGTTTCTGGTCAACGGATTTCTGGTGGGAAGCTGGGCACCCAAGATCCCGGTGCTCATGGCACGGCTCGGCATAACCGAGTCGGTCATGGGCCTGCTGATCCTGGTTTTCGGCCTTGGTTCGATTGCCATGATGCCGGTAATCGGGGCACTAACGGCAAAGCACGGCTCGGCACCACTGCTCAAGCCCGCAACCTTTGCTCTCCTGCCCATGCTGTTCCTGCTCACGCTGGCCCCCGAACTGATCACCACCGCAGTGGTCATTTTCGTATTTGGCGGGCTTATCGGCGGCATGGACGTCGCCATGAACACAAACGCCGTGGCGGTGGAAAAACGCATGAAGCGCGCCATCATGTCCTCGTGCCATGGATTCTGGAGCCTTGGCGCCCTGCTTGGCGCGGCATTGGGTGGCGTCCTTCTCGGATCGGTTGGGGAGTTCGCTCACGGGCTGATCATCACCGCCCTTGCAACCGCTGCCGCGGTCTTGGCGCTCCCGCTCCTCGCCCAGGATCAGCCGACGCCCGAGGCCAAAGCCGCAACCCCGCTCAAGTTCCCCCGCTCGCCCCTGCCCTACCTCGTAGGCGTCATGGCGCTGTTTTCGATGATCCCCGAAGGGGCAATCCTCGATTGGTCGGCGCTCTTTCTTCAACAGAAGCACGGTGCGAGCATCGAACTGGCGGCGCTTGGCTTTGCCGCTTTTTCCGCAACCATGGCCATCATGCGCTTTGCCGGGGATGCCATCCGGCAAAGGCTGGGCGCGGTCCTCACCCTTCGCATCTGCGGCGGTTTTGCCTTGACCGGCATGATGATTGCCGCGTCGGCACCCGTTCCCGAGCTCACCATCCTGGGCTTTGCCATTGCCGGTATTGGCATTTCCAACATGGTCCCCATCGCCTTTTCGGCGGCCGGAAATCTCCCCGGCATCCCCTCGGGGATCGGGCTGTCGATTGTCACGGTCATGGGCTACTCGGGAATCCTGATCGCCCCCTCGGCCATCGGGTTCATCGCCGAACACACGGGCTTCTCGCCGGTCCTGATGGGCACGGCAGCCTTGATTCTCGTAACCCTAGCCCTGTCACGGCTTGCCCGATACGCCAATTTCAGCGCCGAGTGACTCAAAGCCCTGTTCCTATAAAGTGGAAAGACTCCGGGCGGAACTCAGGCTAATCTGACCCGTTCCTTGATGAGTTTCATTGAACAGGAGCCCCCCATGCAGGAAATGGATTTCAAAGTCGACAACAAGGTCTGGGTGCTCGTCGCCGACGGCGAAAAAGCCTTGTTCTTTGAAAACACTGGCACCCGAAAAAACCCTGTATTTCGGGTAGTGCGCGAAATGGAGCAGGACAATCCCCCCACCAGGGACCAGGGCACCGATGCTCCCGGGCGAATGTACGACAGCGGACAGAACCAGAAGAGCGCGATGGAGCCAACCGACTGGCATCGGCTTGCCGAGGAACGCTTCGCCAAGGACGCTGCCGAGCTGCTCTACAAATATGCCAACGAAAACCGTTACAAACAGATCGTCCTTTGCGCGGCGCCGCGCGTGCTGGGTGAATTGCGCAAGGAACTCCACGCCATCGTCACAGATCGCGTGATCGGTGAAGTTCCCAAGACGCTGACCAACCATCCGGTCGATCAGATCGAGCGTATTCTAAGCGCGGGCTAGTAAGTCGTGGCCCGTTCAGCGCATCAGGCGCATAATCCTTTCGCCCTCTCCATGCGGGACTGGAAGCACGTCGCTATCCACACCGCCAAGACGATGAGCGAAAAGGATATGTCCCTGCGCTGCGCCGGGGTCGCGTTTTTCGGGTTCCTGTCGATCTTCCCAGCCATCGGCATTGTCGTGTCGCTGGTCGGCATTCTCGGCGACTATGGTGCGCTGCGGGCCGAGATCGACAGGTTCTCCGACATCATGCCCGCCATCGCCTATTCCCTGGTCGCTAACCAGCTCGATTCCTTCATGAATCAGGATCAGGCCGGGTTCGGGGTCGGGCTGGCCATTTCGATCGTGGTCATTCTCTGGAGTAGCTCGCGCGGCGTCGATGCGCTCCTCCACGCCACATCCGTCGCTTACGGCGAAACTTCGGATCGCGGTTTCTTCATGGGGGTCCTGGTGGCCTTTGCCACCACGGTTCTCGGCGCCGTCTTCCTGGTCGTGGCTTTGACACTCATCGCTGCGATCCCGATTTTCACCAGCTTCTTCCCCTTTCCCGGCACCGGTGAACGGCTGGCCCTTCTGTTGCGCTGGCCCGCGCTTCTGGCCATGGCCATCCTCGCCTTCGCCCTGATCTACCGCTACGCGCTCAACCGCCGCGGCGCCAAACTGCGCTGGATCTGGCCCGGCGCGACACTGGCCGCGCTTGTCTGGATCGCCGCCTGCCTGCTGTTTTCGCTCTATGTCGAATATTTCGGCGAGTTTGAAGCGACGTTCGGCTCACTGGCGGCCGCGGTGGTTATGCTTTTCTGGATGTTCATTTCCGCCCAGATCTTCGTCTTCGGAGCTGCGCTGAACGCCGGACTCGAACTACGAACAGCCGTCGACAGCACCGTCGGCCCCGACCGCCCGATGGGGCAACGCGGGGCCTACGTTGCTGACAATGTCGAGCCCTAGCCGGTCAATGCCGCGTCAAACACCTCCAGCGCATCATCGATCTGCTCTTTGGTGATCACCAGAGGCGGTGCGATCCGGATCGTGTCGGTGTGGGTGTCCTTGGCCAAGATGCCAAGTTCTTTGAGCCTATGGCAGAAATGGCGCGCTCCCCCCGCCTCGGGGTGCAAATCGATCGCCAGCATCAGCCCCCGCCCCCTGACCGAGCGGATATGGTTTGATTTTATGCCGGCCAGCCCCTCCAGGAAGTAGGGCCCGAGCGCCGCCGCATTCTCAATCATTCCCTCCTCGATCAAGACCCTCAGCGCCGCTCGCGCCACAGCACATGCCAAGGGGTTGCCGCCAAAAGTCGAGCCATGCTGCCCGGGTTGCAGCACGCCCAGAACCTCGGAATTCGACAGCACCGCTGAAACCGGATAAAACCCGCCCGACAGCGCTTTGCCGAGCAAAGTCACATCCGCCTCGATGCCCTCATGCTGCTCGGCCAGCAGCTTCCCGGTCCGCCCAAGCCCTGTTTGAATTTCATCTAATATAAGCGTCACATTATTATCAGTGCACAGCTGCCGCACGCGCCGGAAATACCCCTCCGGCGGAATAATGACGCCGGCCTCCCCCTGTATCGGCTCGACGAGAAATCCCACCGTATTGGGCGTAATCGCCTTTTCCAGCGCATCGGCATCGCCGAACGGAATGATCCGGAACCCCGGTGCAAAAGGCCCGAACCCGCCCCGCGCATCAGGGTCCGTCGAAAACCCGACAATCCCCATGGTCCGTCCATGAAAATTGTTGGCGCAAACAATGATTTCGGCCTTGTCCTTTTCGACGCCCTTGACCTCGTATCCCCATTTGCGCACCGCCTTTATGGCGCTTTCTACAGCTTCGGCGCCTGTGTTCATCGGCAGCACCTTGTGCGACCCGGTGAGATCGGCGATCTCCTGATAAAACAGGGCAAGCTGGTCATTGTGAAAGGCCCGCGAGGTCAGCGTCAGCTTTTTGGCCTGTTCGACCATCGCTTCAAAGATTTTGGGGTGGCAATGGCCCTGATTGACGGCCGAATAGGCCGACAGGCAGTCGAGATATCTCTTGCCATCCACATCATAGACGAACACGCCTTCACCGCGCACCAGCGCGACATCCAGCGGCTTGTAATTGTGAGCGCCCAGCGTCTGTTCGAGCGCAATAAGATCCTCGGTCAGTGCCATCTTTTCCCTCGATTATGCAGGTTGTGTCGGTCTGTCGAAAATCCGGCGTCCGAAGGCGCTGGCCGCCAGTTCGACCATCAGCCGGGCGCTCTTGCCCCGATCGTCGAGAAACGGGTTGAGTTCGACCAGATCGAGACTGACCAGCCGCCCGCACCGTCCCACCATTTCCATCGCCAGATGCGCCTCGCGAACCGTCGCGCCGCCGGGCACCGTCGTGCCCACGCCGGGCGCCAGATCGGGCTCGATGAAATCGACATCGAGGCTCACATGCAAAAGCGCGTCATCGGCCTCGACCGCGCCAAGGATGCGCCGCAGGATCGCGGCAATTCCATATTCGTCGACCTCGGCCATGTCGTTGACATCGGCACCCCGCGCCGCCAGCAGATCGACCTCGGCCGGATCGATGGAGCGCGCACCGACCAGATGATAACGGGTCGCCTCCATCTTGGGGCACTCGAGCATTCCCTCGAACCCCGCCTCGCCGCAAAAAAACGCTGCCGGCATGCCGTGCATATTGCCCGACGTCGAACTGAGCGGCGTATTGAAATCGGCATGCGCGTCCAGCCAGAGCACATGCAGCGTCTTGCCCAATCGGTCCGCATGGCGCAGAGCCGCCGCCACCGAGCCAAATGACAGCGCATGATCTCCGCCCAGATAGACCGCGGTCCCGTCCGCAAGCGCCGCTTCCCCTGCATCGGCCAGCGAACGCGCAAATCCGGTCACTTCGCCCACATTGTGCGCCAGCCCATCGAGCGCGAAATCATTGTCCCGCGGCCCAACATCGCCACGGTCGATCACCGTGTGCCCGAGGCCCGACAAGGCGTCCGCCAGCCCGGCAATACGCAAGGCCTTCGGTCCCATCGAGCACCCCTGCCGCCCCGCGCCGCCCTCGATAGGCGCTCCGATCAGGGTGATTGTCCTGGGCTGTGGTCCACGCATGCGCTCTTGCCTCCAAATGCTCACGCCAGCATGCCCAAGCAATGCGAAGACGGAAAGTTGCAAATCTGCGCAATCTGGCACAAGTATTGGCCGATCTGACAAGGACCATTGCGCGAAATGCCAAGTACCGACCAATTGGACCGCAAAATTCTGGCATTACTGCGCGACGATGCCCGCCTGCCCATCGCCAGCCTTGCCACAACCCTTGGCGTTTCCCGCACCACAGTCCGGACCCGTATGGAACGCATGGAAGCCAACGGCACCATCTCGGGCTATGGCGTTCGCCTCGGCGAACCCGACGACGCCGAGCGCGTCCGCGCCATAGCCATGATCGAGGTTGAGGGCAGAGGAACCGAAAAGGTCGCCCGCGCCCTCTCGGGACTGCCCCAGGTGCGGGCACTCTACAGCACCAACGGGCGCTGGGACCTCGTCGCCGAAATCGAAAGCGCTTCGCTGCCCGATTTCGATTCCGTCCTCGGCGCCATCAGGCTGATCGAAGGCATCAGCCTCACCGAAACCAATATCCTGCTCGCAGCCCGCTTTAAGCGGTAGCCACGCATTCCCCGCCGCCGAGAGTGGACGCCGCCCCTTCCAGCCTTTACCAATTCCAGCGCGCCTTTTCCCTGCGATTCGCCCGGAGGAGAAACCAAGTGTCGATCGGATTTGGCCTTGAGCGACTGGGCTTGCTGACCCTGCGTTTCCCCCGCATCGTGGCCGTCGCGGTCCTGGCTTTTACGGTGCTTTGCACCTTTCAACTCACCAAATTCAATATCGATGGCGACCTGCTGCGCCTCTATCGTGGCTCCGGCATCGAATACGACCGCTACATCGCGCTGACCGAAAATTTCGGCACGTTCGAGAACGACGTCTATCTTCTGGTGCGGTCGGACAAGCTGACCGACCCGGAAGTCCTAGAGGAACTGCGCTTTTTGGGCTTCGAGCTCGAGCTCAACGAATTTGCCGCCGGCACAATGTCGCCCTTCTCCCTGCGGCGCCCCGCCGAAGGTGGCACGTCGGTCCCCGCCGTTCCCGAGGGCATGGAAACCAGCGAGCAGGTCGCCGAGGCACTGACCGATCTGCGTACCAACGATCCGCTGATGAGCAATCTCATTCTCGCCGATAACACGGGAATGGTGATGATCATGTTCCCCGCCCCCCAGACGATGGCGGAGCTTGGCGAAGACACAATGCTCGCCTCCCTGCGCGAATTGATGACAGCCTATGAAAGCGAGGACATCCATATCGAATTGACTGGCCCGGCGATCTGGAAGGAGGAAGTGCTCAATGCCTCGCGCTTCGATCAGCTCCTGTTCATGGTCGCAGGGGTTGCGCTGGGATTTCTCACCGCCCTTTTTAGCTTCCGCACTTTTTGGGGCGCGCTGATCGCCACGCTTACCCCGGTCGTGACTGCCTTCTGGGTCACCGGGATGACCATTCTGGCGTTTGGCAGTTTCACCTTTCTCACCAATATCATTTCAGCTCTGGTGCTGGTCATCGCGTTCGCCGAAAGCATGTATTTCTGCCTCTACTGGATGCGCACCGGTAACACCGGCGTCGATCAGCGCGCAGCGCTCGTCGAAACGGTCCGAAAGGTCAGCCCTGCCTGCGCCTTGACCGCCATCACCACGATTATCGCCTGCACCAGCCTTGCCCTGGCGCCCGGCCAGGGGCTGCGCGAATTTGCTATTTCGGGCGCGCTGGGCATGGCCCTGGCCTTCTTGGCCCTTGTCACCTTCCTGCCTCTGTCGTTGCTGTTCGCCATGCGGCTCGGTTTCCGCATGCGTAAAACGCCATCCGTCGCCCTGACGGCCCCTATACCGCTGGTTCGCCGCATCGCCCACGTCGCACCGCGCGGCGCGGCGCTCGCCGCCATTTTGGTCGCCGGCCTGCTGCTCATCCCGCATTTCCTGCTCGAGCCGCACTTCAAGTTTCAGGATTTCCTGCCCCGCGGCAGCGATGCCATCGCCACCAGCGATCAGATCGATGCGGGCGTCGGCGGCGTTGCCCCGGTCTATATCCGCATCCCACTTGAAGGCGGTTTGACCGAAATGACCGACGGCGATTTCGCCACCGTTGAACGCGTCCACCAGATCGCGGAAAACAATTTCGGCGCCGGCAAGGTCATCTCTGCCGCCAGCTTCCGGCACTATTCCGAATTGGGGTTCTCGCGCGAACGCATCTTCGAGGCCGTCGGCCCCTTCCTGCGCCAGCGCTTCGTTACCGATGATGGCATGCAGGCGCTCATAACCGCCTTCTCCCCCACATCGGAAAATGCCCAGCAGACGGTGGCCCTCGTTGAATCGATGCGCGCCGAACTGGCATCCGCCGGAATCGAGGGCGCCGAAATCTCGGGCTTTCGCGTGCTCACCGCCTATGCAAGCCTGGATATGATCGGCACCCTCCAGATCAGTCTGATGCTCGCTATAGCGCTATCGGTCGTCCTGATCGGCATCGCCTTCCGCTCATGGAAACTCGCGCTGGTATCGGTGATACCCAACAGCCTTCCGATTCTTCTGACCGAGCTGTTCCTTTATTCATCGGGCATTCAGTTGCAGTTGACGACTGTCATTTCCCTTACGATTGCCTTTGGAATTGCCGTCGATGACACGATCCATTTTCTGGCCCATTATGCACGGGCTCGCGAACGGGGAGAAACCATCGCCCAGGCCGTGGATACGACCCTCGACAGAGTGGGCCCGGCCCTTATCGCGACCACGCTCATTCTGATTGCCGGATGTGCGGTGGTTACAGTTTCGGTGCTGCCCCAGGTCGCCCTGTTCGGCTTTTTGACCGTCATCACGCTGCTTGCAGCGTTGATCGGCGATCTGATCGTCTTGCCCGCTTTGCTGATCGGTGGCGGAATGGTGTTTGCCAGATGGAGTGAAAGAAAAAATGAGATCCCTGCCTAAAGCGCTTCCGGCAAAAGTGATGGCTTTCGCCATCGCACTTGCAAGCCTGCCGCTCGCTGGCCCCGCCTTGGCAGCGCAGGAGGATGTCGATCTGCTCAAGAGCTATGTCGGAGACTGGCGCGGTCGGGGATCTGCGGTCCTTGCATCCACCGGTAAAGAGGAAACCGTCGTCTGCCGTATGGCCGTCGAGGACACCGGAACCGCCCGAGTGACATTCGACGGCCGTTGCACGCTGGCTGGCCGAACGATCGCGGTGGCCGGCACAATGATCTGGAACGAGCAGGCCAGCCAGTATGAAGCCGCAATGTCCTCGGTTGCCGGCTTCCAGAGCCTGGCCATCGGCCGCCGCAACGGCGATGACATCGACTTCGAACTCATCAACCGCAACGCCGAAGGCAAGGAATACCGGGTAGAGGCCGCAATGGCGCTCCAGGGCGCCCAGATCGGCATGGACCTCCATATCACCGATCTCTCGACCGGCGGCGTCACCACGGCCCAGGTGCCCTTCACCCAGTAATCGCCTCTTATGAAAAAGGGCGCCTCACGGCGCCCTTTCTGCAATCAGAACGGGATGTCGTCGTCCATTCCGCCCGGCTCGAAGGCCGGGGCGCTGGACGGCCGCCCGCGATTTTCAACCTGCCGACTGCCGCCATAACCGCCGCTGTCACGGTCACCGCCGCCTTCACCGCGCCCGTCGAGCATGGTCAGTGTCGAATTGAACCCCTGCAGCACGATTTCGGTCGTGTACTGATCCTGGCCGTCCTTTTCCCATTTCCGGGTCTGGAGCTGGCCTTCGATATAAACCTTGGAGCCTTTCTTGAGGTAATTCTGGGCCACCTTGGCCAGTCCCTCGCTGAAGATCACCACACGGTGCCATTCGGTCTTTTCGCGCGGCTCACCGGAATTGCGGTCGCGCCAGCGCTCGGATGTCGCGATGCGCAGATTGACCACGGGATTTCCGTTGGGTAGCGACCGCACCTCGGGGTCGGCACCCAGATTGCCAACCAGAATAACCTTGTTCACGCTTCCCGACATATTCGCCTTCCTGTCTCTTGTCCGCCGAACCACAATCCGGCCAGTCACGTTGAGCGCACTATATAGCCATCGCCGGCAAAAGTTCAGCGCCCGGCAACTCTATACACAACTCGTTTGTTCTTATTTTGTTCGACTTATTTGATGAATGTCAAGCTTGACGGAATCCAATTTGTTCCTATTATGTTCCAAGACATTGCTGCTGTGCATGAGCCGACCTTGCAGGCGGGCGGAGTTGTGCTTAAGTGAACCGGACGCCTCCCGCGCCCGTTAAGACGTTTGTGTCGGCACTGACCGGCCGCTATCCTTGGATATTCGCCCATGAATGACATTTCCAATCCCAATCGCGACATCGTCATCCGGGGTGCCAAGGAGCACAACCTAAAAAATATCGACGTTCGCCTGCCCCGCGACAAGCTGATCGTGATGACAGGGCTTTCGGGCTCGGGCAAATCTTCGCTTGCCTTCGATACCATCTATGCCGAAGGCCAGCGCCGCTACGTCGAAAGCCTTTCGGCCTATGCGCGCCAGTTTCTCGAAATGATGCAAAAGCCCGATGTGGAAAGCATCGAAGGGCTTTCTCCGGCCATTTCCATCGAGCAGAAAACCACATCGCGCAATCCGCGCTCGACCGTCGGCACGGTTACTGAAATCTACGATTATCTCCGCTTGCTGTTCGCTCGCGTTGGCATTCCCTATTCTCCGGCCACCGGGCTTCCCATTGAGAGCCAGACCGTCTCCCAGATGGTCGACAAGGTCATGGCGCTCGAGGAAGGCACCCGCCTCTATTTGCTGGCCCCCATCGTGCGCGGTCGCAAGGGCGAGTACCGCAAGGAACTCGCCGAGCTGATGAAAAAGGGCTTCCAGCGCGTCAAGATCGACGGCGCGTTTTACGAAATCGAGGAAGCCCCCGCACTCGACAAGAAGCTCAAGCACGACATCGAAGTCGTCGTCGATCGCGTCGTCGTCAATGCCGATATCGCCGGCCGCCTTGCGGAAAGTTTCGAGACCGCGCTGCGTCTGGCCGACGGCATTGCGCTGACCGAATATGCCGACCAGACCGAGGAAGACGGCAGCCCCAAACGCCTGACATTCTCGGAAAAATTCGCCTGCCCGGTGTCTGGCTTTACCATTGCGGAAATCGAGCCGCGCCTGTTCTCGTTCAACAACCCCTTCGGCGCCTGCCCGGTCTGTTCCGGCCTTGGCACAGAGGCCAAGATAGATCCTGATCTCGTGATCCCTGACGCCTCGCTGTCGTTGCGCGACGGCGCCGTCCAGCCGTGGTCGAAAACCTCTTCGCCCTATTATCTGCAAACCCTTCAGGCCGTCACGCGGCACTTCAAGGCATCGACAGGCACCGCTTGGCAGGATCTGCCCTTCGAGGTCCAGCACGCCATCCTGTTTGGCACCGACAAGACCAAGATCGAATTCGTCTATGACGACGGCCTGCGCAAATATTCGACCCAGAAGCCATTCGAAGGTGTCATCGGCAACCTCGAGCGCCGCTATCGGGAAACCGAATCCTCGGCGGCTCGGGAGGATATCGAGCGCTACATGTCAGCAGCCCCCTGCCCGGCCTGCAATGGCTATCGCCTGAAGCCCGAGGCTCTGGCGGTCAAGATCCATGGCTGCCACATCGGTCAGGTCTCGGAATTGTCCATCAAGGGCGCAGCCGAGTGGTTTTCTGATCTACCCGCCCATCTCAACGCGACCCAGTCGGCAATCGGCGAACGTATTCTCAAGGAAATCCGCGACCGGCTGGCCTTCCTTAACGACGTCGGGCTGCAATATCTGACGCTCTCGCGCAATTCCGGCTCGCTTTCGGGCGGTGAAAGCCAACGTATCCGCCTTGCCAGCCAGATCGGCTCGGGGCTCACCGGCGTGCTTTACGTGCTCGATGAGCCTTCTATCGGCCTGCACCAGCGCGACAATGCGCGCCTGCTCGATACGCTGCGCCGCCTGCGCGACTTGGGCAACACCGTCATCGTGGTCGAGCATGACGAAGACGCCATCCTCACCGCCGATCATGTCCTCGATATCGGGCCGGGCGCCGGTGTGCATGGTGGCCAGATCATCGCTCAGGGCACCCCCGAAGATATTCTCTCGCACCCCGACAGCCTGACCGGACAATATCTGTCGGGCCGCATGGGCATCCCCGTTCCCGCCGAGCGCCGCAAGGCCAAGAAGGGCCGCCAGCTCTCGCTCAAGGGCGCAACCGGCAATAATTTGAAAAATGTCTCGGTCGATATCCCGCTCGGCATGTTCGTGGCCATAACCGGCGTCTCGGGCGGCGGGAAGTCCACTCTGACCGTCGATACGCTCTATCAGGCCATCGCCCGCCGCCTCAACGGCGCGCGGGTGCACCCAGCGCCCCACGAGAGCCTCACAGGCCTCGAACTGCTCGACAAGGTCATCGACATCGACCAGAGCCCAATCGGGCGCACCCCGCGCTCCAACCCGGCCACCTACACCGGTGCCTTCACCCACATCCGCGAGTGGTTCGCCAACATGCCCGAATCCAAGGCGCGCGGTTACGGCCCGGGGCGTTTCTCGTTCAACGTCAAGGGCGGCCGCTGCGAGGCGTGCCAGGGCGATGGCGTGATCAAGATCGAAATGCACTTCCTGCCCGACGTTTACGTGACCTGCGATGTCTGCAAGGGCCATCGCTACAATCGCGAAACCCTCGAAGTCCAGTTCAAGGGCAAGTCGATTTCCGACGTTCTCGACATGACGGTCGATGAAGGGGCCGAGTTCTTCTCCGCAGTGCCTGTCATCCGCGACAAGCTCGTCACGCTCCAGCGCGTCGGGCTAGGCTATGTCAAGATCGGCCAGCAGGCGACAACCCTTTCGGGTGGCGAGGCGCAGCGCGTCAAGCTGGCAAAGGAATTGTCCAAGCGCGCCACCGGCCGCACGCTTTACGTGCTCGACGAGCCCACGACCGGCCTGCACTTCCATGACGTCGCCAAGCTGCTCGACGTGCTCCAGCAGCTTGTCGATACGGGAAACACGGTCATCGTCATCGAACACAATCTTGAAGTGATCAAGACGGCCGACTGGATCATCGACCTTGGGCCCGAAGGCGGCGATGGCGGCGGCGAAATCGTCGCGGTCGGCACCCCCGAGCAGGTCGCCGAAAGTCCCCGTTCACACACCGGCCACTTCCTCAAGGAAATCATGGAGCGTCGTCCCCTGCGCATGACTGCGGCCCAATAGGCTCGGGCGCAGCGGCCGGTGCCATGCGTCCCATGCAGGGGCGGCGTGCGCTTGGCCCGATAACGGATCGTCATGATTCGTGCCTATGCTTTGAAGGTGCAAACAGCCTGCATGGAGGATTCCATGTTCGTCCGTATCGCCTGGAAGCAATCGAAGCCCCTTGGCACAGACCCGAGAAGCCTGCGCCGATTAGCCCCCGTTCCCCGGCGTGGTTGCGAGGATCTGGAAATCCCGGTTCGGGATTTCGCCAAGATGACCAAGGGCCTTTTCGATCGCCACGATTAGAGCGCTTTCAGGATAAGTGGAAACCACTTATCCTGTTCGGAAGTGTTACAATGCAAGGGCTTAGCCCCTTCGAAACAAGCGGTCGGTCCGGCAAGACAAAACCAAGAGCGGCGCTCCGACACCTCGGAGCGCCGCTCGTCATTTCCTCCGCGCCAGCCATGCGAAAACTGCATGGCCGAAATGACCAAAACCCTAGTGCAAGAGTCGTCTTTAGAGGCCTATATCAGGGTCATCGAAACGAAAGGAACATCACATGGGTATTCGTAAGACTTTGCAGAAGTGGTCGGCCTACCAGCAGACGGTTCGCGAACTCAACTCGCTCGGCAACCGTGAACTGACCGACCTCGGCATCACCCGCGGCGATATCGAACGCATCGCACGCGATCATGCCAGCCAGCTTTAAGCTTCAGGCGACCTCCAACGTCCGAACACGAAAAAGGCATCCTTGACCAGGATGCCTTTTTTGATTCAATGGACCGAACGCCCTCGCAACTCCTCATAGGAGATACAGACCGTCTTTTCGAACGCGGGCCGGCTCTTGAGCCGCTTATGCCAGGCTTCGACCCCGGGAAGTGGTGGCAAATCGATCTCCATGGTCGTCAGGCGGTAAAGCGAAACACCGGCAACGATATCGGCATAACTGAATTCATCACCGGCCAGATAATCGGTTCTTTCCAATTGCCCATTCATGATCTGCAGCGCCGCCACAGTGTCCTTGAGCGCCGCGGCGATCGCCTTTGTGTCGTGGTTTTCAGGCGGTGTACGAACCAATTGCCAGAAAAGCGGTATCCACCCCCGTTGAAACGTCGTAGCCGTCCAGTCCGTCCACTGATCGATGGGCGCGCGGTCTTTCGGATCGATGGGCCATAAATCCGCGCCCCCAAAAGCCGCCGCCACGTAGCGCACCACAGCGTGGCTCTCCCAAAGCGTCAAATCCCCGTGCTGAAGGACTGGCACCAGCCGGTTGGGGTTCATTGCCCCGAATTCCGGCGTACCCAACCCGCCGAACCGGCCGCCCACTTCCCGCAATTCGAACGGTACGCCGGTCTCCTCGAGCGCCCAGCGCGCTTTTTGCAGATTGGCCGAGCTTGCCCGCCCCCAAAGTATCAGATCTGTCATCAAAAGCTCATTTGTTAAGCAAGGCTGAATCATCCGCCCAATAGTCATGCAGAACATGCAAGGCGGCAATGAACAATCAGCCTCTGCACATATGTCCCGATTCTCATTAGCTAAGGGGCGTAAGACGAAAGGAGAATAAAATGGACATTCGCAAGACTTTCAAGCGTTGGTCGGCCTACCAGCAGACGGTTCGTGAACTCAATGCCCTCGGCAACCGCGAACTGAGCGATCTCGGCATCGCCCGCTCGGACATCCAGCGCATTGCTCGCGACCATGCCAGCGCGTTGTAATCGCGCCGGCTACATAATAAACGACCATATCTGAAGGGCGCCCCCAAACGGAGCGCCCTTTTTTCTTTTGCCCGGGTTAGCGCCAAGGAACATCGGACAGCCTGAGCCCGTTCCCTCTTCTCCAAAAAAGAAAGGGAAAGTCATGCAAAACCTGCAAGGCAAATCCATCGCAATTCTTGCCACCAACGGCTTCGAACAATCCGAACTCGAAGTCCCACGCGACAAGCTTCGCGAGGCCGGCGCAACCGTTCACGTGGTCTCGCTCGAATCCGGTCAGATCAAGGGCTGGGACAAGGACGACTGGGGCCGCGCCGTCGACGTCGACAAAACGCTCGACAGCGTCTCCGCCGACGATTACGACGCCATCGTCCTCCCCGGCGGCCAGATCAACCCCGACCTGCTGCGGGTTGAACAAAAGGCCATCGATTTCATCACCAAATTCTGGACCGACAAGAAGGTCGTCGCCGCTATCTGCCACGCCCCCTGGCTGCTTGTCGAAACCGGCATCGCAAAGGGCCGCAAGATGACGTCCTACCCTTCGGTCAAGACCGACGTCATCAACGCCGGCGCGCAATGGGAAGACAGCCCCGTCGCCACCGATCAGGGCCTCGTCACCAGCCGCAATCCCGGCGACCTCGACGCCTTCTGCGAAAAGATCGCCGAGGAGATCAATGAGGGCCGGCACGAGCGCCGCGCCGCCTGACTCAAACACCTGTGACCAAACGCAGCGCGCGGCAGTCTTGGATTGCCGCGCGCTTTTCGTCTATAGCCATCCCAACTCTATAAACGGATGGTGTCATGGCGAAAATTCATGTGATCGGCGGCGGCCTGGCCGGGTCGGAAGCAGCTTGGCAGGCGGCCCAAGCCGGTGTCGACGTGGTGCTGCACGAAATGCGCCCGGTCAAACCCACCGACGCGCACCACACAGATGGCTTTGCCGAACTGGTGTGCTCGAACAGTTTCCGCTCCGACGATCACGAACACAACGCTGTTGGCCTGCTGCATGAGGAAATGCGCCGAGCCGGCTCGCTCATCATGTCCTGCGCCGACAAATGCGCCCTGCCCGCCGGCGGCGCATTGGCGGTCGATCGCGATGGCTTCTCCCAGCAAGTTACCGAGGCGCTCGAAGCCCATCCCCACATCACCATCGCCCGCGAGGAGGTTGCCGGCCTGCCGCCCGCCGAATGGGACAATGTCATCGTGGCCACCGGCCCGCTGACCTCGCCTGCCCTCGCCGCTGCCATCCAGGAGTTGACTGGTGAGGATTCGCTGGCCTTTTTCGACGCTATCGCCCCCATCATCCACTATGACAGCATCGACCTCGATATCGTCTGGGCCCAATCGCGCTATGACAAGCCGGGCCCGGCCGGCACCGGCGCCGACTATCTCAACTGCCCGATGACCGAGGAGCAGTACAATGCCTTCATCGACGCGCTGCTCGCCGCCCCCCTGCACGAGTTCAAGGATTGGGAGATCGTCCCCTATTTCGATGGCTGCCTGCCTATCGAGGTGATGGCCGAGCGCGGCCGCGAAACCCTGCGCTTTGGCCCTATGAAACCGGTCGGGCTCACCAATCCGCGCGATCCGGAAACCAAGCCCTATGCAGTGATCCAGCTTCGCCAGGACAACGCGCTGGGCACGCTCTGGAATATGGTCGGCTTCCAGACCAAGATGCGCTACGGCGTGCAAACCGAAATCTTCCGTATGATCCCTGGGCTCGAAAACGCCCAATTCGCACGGCTCGGCGGGCTGCACCGCAACACGTTCCTCAATTCGCCAAAGGTCCTGCGGCCGGACCTCAAGCTCAAGGCAGACCCGCGCCTGCGGTTCGCCGGTCAGGTGACGGGCGTCGAAGGCTATGTGGAAAGCGCCGCCATGGGGCTCATCTGCGGCCGCCTCTCGGCCGCCGAGGCCAAGGGCGAAACACCTGCTCTGCCGCCCGTCACCACGGCTTTCGGCGCGCTGATCGGCCACATCACTGGCGGCCATCTCGAAGCCGAATCCTACTCCGGCGCCCGCAGCTTCCAGCCCATGAACGTCAATTTCGGCCTGTTCCCGCCCGTGGAGATCAAAAAGCCCGAGGGCCTGAAAGGCCGCTGGCGCGGTCCTGACAAGGCAAAAGCCAAGAAAAAGGCCTTCACCACCCGCGCGCTCGAGGATCTGGCTGGCTGGCTCTAAGCCTCAGCGAGCGTTCCGCAACGCCCACCAGATTGTCGCGGCCAGTCGACTAAAAGCCGATGGCGGCGGGAGTGCTGTTAAGGGCTGGTCGATCTGCCGGCCCAGACCGCGGATGTCCGCCTTGACCAACGCCAGACTCGCAAAAGCCGGTCTGATGCCCGCATCCAGTCCCGCTATCGCGAGTGCCGCCTTTTCGGCATGCGTCTGCGCCAGTTCGCCCGCCTGTGCCAACGCCGCACGCAACCCCTCGCTGTCCTTTCCGGCGTAAATATCGGCCTCGCGCACCCCGTGCGCTGTAAACAGCGCCAGCGGCAGAAAAAGCTGGCCGCGCGACGCATTGTAGCCAAAGGCCCGAACGTGGCCCACCAACGCCTGCGCAACGCCCAGATGCCCGGCAGCGTCAGCAGCCTGGTCCACCGGTCCACCCGCAAGAATCATCGCCGCGTATTGGAACAACACGGAAACCGTCTCGCCCGCATAGCCTTCGAACTGGCCGATGTCAGGCATGGGATCGTGATAGAGGTCGAACCGTCGCGCCGCCAGCAGCCGCAGCAGCGGCCCGCTGGGCAGTTCATACCGCTCGAGTGTCCTGAAAAGCGCATCCGCCACCGGATTGCTGGCGATGGCCCCGTGTCCTTCGCCCTCAATGGCATCGACCCACCACTGCAGCCGGATTTCTCCCGGCACCGGCTCTGAAACCCGCTCGCGAACAGCGGCAATCTCAGCGGAAAAGGCAAAGATCGACTGCACCGCCGAGCGGTGTGCGGCGGGGATGACGAGGCTCGCAGCGTAGCGATCCCGGTCGAGCTCGCGCAACTGGTCCGCCGCAAGCGCAAAGCTATCACTCATCTAGCGGGCCTTTTCGACGCTGATCAGTGCGGCGCCAACCGCCCGGTTTTCGGCCAGCAGCACGTTATAGGTCCGAATGGCACTTCCGGTCGAAACCGCCTCGACAATAACACCCTTCGCACGCAGCGTTTCCCGTATATCGGGCGAGATTGCCGCAATGTCTGGCCCCATGCCGATCAGCAGCACATCGATGCTGTCCGCCGTCTCGATGACCCGCGCGAGGGACGCAAGAGTCACGTCCTCGGCGGCCCGTGCTTCCCAGGCGTACATCCCCGAAGGCAGACAGATCAGCGAGCCCTTGTGCGACATTTCCGCGAATCGGAACCCGCCATCGCCATAGGCGTCGATCGTCGCCTGATAGGGATAGTGCCCCTGACCTGCTTCCCAGGTCACGGGCGCTAAACCGCGGCGCCGTCGGCGCGGCGCTCAGGCTTGGGCTTATCATCCGCTTCGGTTTCCGCGCGCGTCTTGACGCCCAGATAGAGCAGTATCGGCGCTGAAACGAAGATCGAGGAATATGTGCCCACAAACACGCCCCATGCCATGGCCAGCGTGAAGCTGCGAATCACTTCACCGCCGAAAATCACCAGCGCGATCAGCGCCAGCGCCGTCGTACCGCCGGTCAGGATGGTCCGCGTAAGCGTCTGGTTGAGCGACATGTTGATGATTTCAGACAAGCTGATCCGCTTGTATTTCGCCAGATTCTCGCGAATCCGGTCGTAGATCACAACCGTATCGTTCAGCGAATAGCCGATCACTGTCAGCACGGCCGCGATACTCGAAAGATTGAACTCAAGCTGCAGCAACGCAAACAGCCCGACAGTCAGAATGACATCGTGAACCAGCGCCAGAATGGCGCCGACGCTGAACTGCCATTCGAACCGCAACCACACATAGATCACGATACCCACCATGGCGACCAATATGCCCACGATGCCGTTGAAGGCCAGTTCGGACGAAACGGTACCGCTCACCGCCTCGGTGCGCCGGACCTCGTAATCCTCGGAAACCGCGTCGGTCACCTGCTGCACCGCTACCTGCTGGGCAGTTTCGTCACCGTCCTGCGTGCCGATGCGCACCAGCACGTCCGACGGCGAGCCGAACTCCTGGACCTGCACTTCGCCGATCCCCAGATCGCCGAGCCGGGCGCGGAGATCGCCGATATCGGCTTCGCCGTCATTGGCCTGCAATTCAATGGCGCTGCCGCCGGTAAAGTCGATGCCCAGATTGAGCCCGCGCGTAGCTTCCAGCGCCACTGTGCTGACCAGCAGAACAAGTGTGAAGGCAAAGCCGAACTTGCGCCAGCTCATGAAAGGCAGCTTGGGCTCGAGCGGCAGGAAACGCTCGAGAATGTTGACCTTGAGTGTCTTGGGCCGCCGGTTCGAGAACCACGTCGTCACCAGAAGCTGGGTCACCAGATAAGCTGTGAACATCGTGGTCAGCACACCGATCGCCAGCGTCACGGCAAAACCCTGCACAGGCCCCGAGCCAAGGAAAAACAGCACCACGGCGGCGATCAGCGTGGTGACATTGGCGTCGATGATTGTCGTCATCGCCCGCTTGAAGCCCGCATCGATTGCCTGGAACGGAGATCGCCCCGCGCCAAGCTCTTCGCGTATGCGCTCGAAAATCAGCACGTTGGAATCGACCGCCATACCCACCGTAAGCACGATGCCGGCGATACCCGGAAGCGTGAGCGTCGCGCCCAGCGTCGAAAGCGCCGCAAGGATCATGCCGATATTGAGCACCAGCGCGATATTGGCAAACACCCCGAACAGCCCGTAGGCCGCCAGCATGAACAGCACCACGCCCGCCGTGCCGATGAGGCCGGCGGTCACACCAGCATTGATCGAATCTGCCCCCAGGCTCGGGCCCACGGTGCGTTCTTCAACCACATCGAGCGTAGCTGGAAGCGCGCCGGCCCGCAGCAGAACCGCAAGATCGCTCGCCGATTCGGAGGTGAAATTGCCCGAAATCTGTCCCGTACCACCGGTAATCGGTTGCTGGATCGTCGGCGCGGTTATCACCTGCCCGTCGAGCACGATGGCGAAGCGGCGCCCGACATTCTCCGAGGTGATTTCACCGAACGTGATTGCGCCCTGGGTGTTGAACCGGAATGAGACGACCGGCTGGCTGTTCTGGTCGAACGCGGGCTGGGCATCCACCAGTTCCTCGCCGCCAATGGCCACGTCTTCATACAGCAACTCGTCGAACCCATCGGTGCTGGGCACGATCATCGTGCCTGCCGGCAGCCCTTGCGCCTGGGCCTGCGCAGCGCTCATCGAAGGATAGACGAGATGGAAGGTCAGACGCGCTGTCTGGCTGATGAGATCCTTGAGGCGCTCGGAATCGCCAAAGCCGGGCACCTGTACCAAAATCCGATCGTCGCCCTGCCGCTGGATGATCGGCTCGGTGGTTCCCACCTCGTCGATACGGCTGCGGATCACCTCGAGCGATTGAGCCACGAGCGAGGACATGCGGCTGGCAATGGCGTCCTCGGTCAGAGTGATCAGGATACGACCACCCGACGTGCCAATTTCTATCTCCGGCGTCGATGTCCCGCCCCCGAAAATTCCGCCCTCGACCGGTTGTGCAAGGGGCTCAAGCGCCTCTCGTGCTGCATCAAGCTGGCTGGGATCGGTCAATTCAACATTGAGCGTCGCGCCGTCAGTCGTAATCAGGCTCCCGATTCCGGCCTCGATCAACGTGGCGCGCGCATCGCGCCTGATGTCGCTGATCCGGCCCTCGACGATGTCGTCGCGGTTGACCTGCAACAAAAGATGCGACCCGCCCTGCAGATCGAGACCGAGCACGATTTCCTGGCTTGGCAGCCAGTCCGGCATTCCGGCCTTGGTCTGCTCGCTGAGGAAATTCGGCAAGACCGCCAGGACGCTGAGCAGCGTCACCAGAAGAACGGCGATGGTCCGGAATGGCGGGATCTTCATGGGAAACCTTCGTTTTTAAATGATCTATAGCGCCGGCGTTGCCAATCAAGGCACGCCGGCGCTACCGGTTCGCGTCCGCAAGGCGCAGGGCCCGCGGATAAATCAATCGACTATTTGTTGTCGTTGACCGGCTCGGACTTTGTCCGCACATCGGAAATCATGGTCCGCACGACCTTAATCTTGACGCCCTGGGCAATCTCGACTTCCAGGTCTTCGCCGTCGACGGCCTTAGTCACCTTACCAACGACGCCACCATTGGTGACGACGGTGTCGCCACGCTTGACGGCCGCCAGCATGGCCTGATGGGCTTTCATCCGCTTCTGCTGCGGACGGAAGATAAGGAACCAGAAAATGGCGATAAGCAGGATGATGGGAATAAAGCTGGAAATAAAGTCCATCCCGGAGGGTGCTGCTGCACCCTGGGCAAAGGCTGGCGTAACGAACATTAAGGCACTCCGTAGCGGTCTGCTTGTCAAAGCAGGACTGATTGTCCCATATAGGGACGCTTGCGGTTTTGGGCAGGTAATTTCCTCCCAAAAAATCGCGCGGACTATACTAGCGGGCCCGGCGAAAGGCAAAGCCTATCGGGCACTTTCAGGGACTATTCTCCAGTGGAAAATACAGACAAGCTTTCGGCCATTTCAGCGTCGCTCGAAAAGATCGCGCGCACGCTCGACACCATGGCCGGAACCACCGAAGCGACCGCCCGGATCGAGGATGGCATCAACGCCTATCTCTGGGACGGCGCCGACCACATCCTGCGCCCCGTGCGCAATGTCAATCGAATCCCGCTCGACCTGCTCGAAGGCGTGGCCCACCTGCGCGACATCCTGTTGGAGAACACGCTCGCCTTCGCCCGTGGCCATGGCGCCAACAACGCGCTGCTCTGGGGCGCCCGAGGCATGGGCAAGTCCTCTATGGTCAAGGCGATCCACGGTTACATCGAAAGCTCAGGCGAGCCAGGGCTTTCCCGCCTCATCCTCATCGAGATGGCCCGCGAGGACATCGCCACCCTGCCCGTGCTTCTGCGCTTCCTCGTGGACCGCCCCGAGCGCTACATCATCTACTGCGATGACCTCAGTTTCGACCGCGATGAGTCGAGCTACAAAGCCCTCAAGTCCGTCCTTGACGGTGGACTCGAGGGCCGTCCGGCCAATACCTTGTTCTACGCCACGTCCAACCGCCGGCACCTGATGCCGCGTGACATGATCGAAAACGAACGCTCTACGGCCATCAATCCCAGCGAAGCGGTCGAGGAAAAGGTCTCGCTCTCCGACCGTTTTGGCCTCTGGCTCGGCTTCCATAATTGCGACCAGGACACCTATCTCGCCATGGTGCGTAACTATGTCGCCCATTACGGGATCGAAGTCGGTGAAGACGAACTGCGTGCTCTGGCGATCGAATGGTCGGCGACTCGCGGATCCCGCTCGGGCCGCGTCGCCATCCAGTTCGTTCGCCACCTGGCGGGCATCAAGGGCAAATCGATCTCCTAGAGCGTGTCCAGATAAAGTGGATGCCACTTTATCGGTTCGGACACGCGACAAAACAAAGACCTAGAGCAATTGAAGCGCTGAAATGCTCTAGAGCCTTTCAGTTTTTAACAGAAGCGTATCCTGCATTTTCGAGATAATTTGCGCATTCGTCTTGGCTGATGTTTGAGATGAGGTGGCCGACGTGACGCCATGTATCCTCAAGGGTGCGCATTTGGGCTTGGCGCATCCAATGCTTGATCTTGGCGAAGGCCTGCTCGATCGGGTTGAGGTCGGGCGAATAGGGCGGCAGGAACCAGAGCCTGGCACCGGCGGCCTTGATGGCTTGGCGAATGGCTGCGGCCTTGTGGCTGCCGAGATTGTCCATGACGACGATATCGCCAGGTTCCAGCACCGGCACGAGTTGCTGCTCGACATAGGCGCGGAAGCACTGACCATTGATCGGCCCGTCGAACACGCAAGGCGCCGTCAGCCGGTCGCAGCGCAATGCGGCCAAGAAGGTGAGCGTGCGCCAGTGACCATGCGGGGCAAAACCACGCAGGCGTTTGCCCTTCTGCCCCCAGCCACGCAGCGGCGCCATGTTGGTCTTGATCCATGTCTCATCAATGAACACCAGCCGCCGGGGATCGAGATCCGCCTGAAAAGACCGCCAGCGCCGTCGCCGCCGGGCTATGTCGGCACGAGCATGCTCAAGGGCGAACAGTGTTTTTTTTGAAACGAAGCCCCTCACGGCGCAGGAATTTCCACACCGTATCGTGCGACACCTTCACCCCGCGCGCCGCCAGCTCCTCCTTCAGTCCGTGCAGCGTCAGATGCGGTCTCTGGTCAATGCGCTCAACGATGAATGATCGGTGAGGGTCGAGAATGCGCTTGCGGTGCCCACCCATCTTGCCGGGCTCCACCGAGCCCGTAGCCCGGTAGCGCTGATGCCACTTCACCGCCGAGGAAACGGCAACACCAAAGCGGGCCGCGACAGACCGGCAGCTCTCACCGGTCTCGATCGCACCAACGACACGCTCGCGAAGATCATTGGATAGAGGTGCTGTCATCAGATGCTGGCCTCCTTCCCAGCCGACATCTTGAATCACAAAATCCCGAACTCGGGAATCCCCAACCGATTCAATCAATGACTGAACCGCTCTAAGATGCGAAAGGGCCGGCCCTCCTGGACCGGCCCCAACAAGGAGCATTGCCTACCAGTATTCTTGAAACTGCTTAGCCCGCGAGCAGCGGCATCGGATCGACCGGCGTCGCACCCTTGCGCAGCTCGAAATGAAGCTGGGGCCGGCTGACCGATCCGGTCATACCCACTGTGCCGATGGCATCGCCGCGCGAGATGGTGTCGCCCTTGACCACGCCGATCGTGCTGAGGTGCGCATAGGCCGAAACAAAGCCGTTGGCGTGCTTGACCAGCACCAGATTGCCATAGCCCTCGACAGCGTTGCCGACATAAATCACTTCGCCGTTTTCGGCAGCGCGCACCGATGTGCCTTCCGGCGCTTCGATGTTGATGCCGGTGCCGCGCGAAGCAGCAAAATCTGTAATGACCCGACCTGAAAGCGGCCAGCGGAACTTGTCGCTGGTTACCGAGGCGGTCGCCGCGGGGGTCGGCTGCTGCGTTGGCGCTGCCGCGACCTGAGTGGTCGGCTCAGGCGCGGGCTGGGCAGCCGGGGCGGGCGTGGCGGTCTGGGAGTTGGCCGGAGTGCTCGAAGGCGTTGCCAGCGTCTGACTGCCCGAAACTGCGGCAACCTGCTGGGTCTGCCCGCGCTGGGCCAGAAGATCGGGACGTCCCGGAATGACAAGACTCTGCCCGACAACGATCTTGTCGGGTGAAGTGATGTTGTTCGCGGCGATGATGTCCGTCGCGCTCACGTCGTAGCGGCGGGCGATCGTGTAAAGCGATTCACCCGAAGCGATGGTGTGCTTGTAGGTATCGCCCTGCACCACACCGAGCTGCGGCGAACTCGATTGTGTAGGTTGGGAAGGAGTTGGCGACGGAGAGGATACTGCGGCTGTTTGTGCAGGCATGGCTTGGGTACTCGTTACTGACGACGGCTGCAAAGCGGGAAGATCCTGGGAGACGACTGCCGACTGCGTGCCGACCGGCGAAGCGGTCGTCCGGTCGATCAGGACCGGCCCGGTATTGGCAACACCAACTGCCCCGCCACCGATATTGGCTGGGGGCAGATACGCCGGCATCGCCTGGCCCACTGCGGCACCACCCATCCGCGAGGTTGATCCGGTAACCGTGGGATCGCCTCCGAATGAACCCATCGAGGAACACCCTGCCAACACAAGGGCAGCAACACTCATGGCAAGTGCAGAGCCGGCGCTGCGCAGATTGGAACCCGTTACGCTCAAGGTCATGGGAAGTGCCTGTCAACTCGTCTACTCAATGGAAGTTAGAGTAGACTTGTTAAGGTAAAGACGAGCTTAAAGGCGCTGGCATTGCGCGAAGTTATACGCCGCGCGATCGTCCGGGGCTGAGAGGCGCCAGCCGCACCGTGCCCATTTCGGTTTCGATGAAACTGTCATCGGCACGCTCGATGCGTAAAATCGCCTGTCTGTCTGACGGCGCGCCAACCGCCATCACGGCAATTCCCCCATCGCCGAGCTGCTCGACCAGATCTTCGGGTACCTCGACTACCGACCCGGTCAAAAGGATACGCTCAAACGGCGCCTGCTGTTCAAGGCCCAAAAGCCCATCCTCGTTGAGTCCGATGATGTTGGTATAGCCCAGAGCCTGCCAGCGGGTCTGCGCATTGCTGGCCAGAACCCTGTACTTTTCGATCGAGAACACGCGCCTTGCCATCCGCGAGAGCAGCGCCGCCGAATAGCCCGATCCGGTCCCCACCTCCAGCACCTTGTTGGTGCCCTGCGGCGCGAGTGGCACCAGCAATTGCGCCAGCAGCCCCGGCGCGGTGATCGATTGCCCGCATTCAATGGGAAGCGAGGATTCGCGATAGGCGTACTCGCCGAAATCCTCGGGCACGAATTTCTCGTGCGGAACGGTCTCGAAAGCGCGCAGGATTTCCGGGTCGGTCACGCCGAGCTGGCGAAGGTTCAGGATCAATCCGGCCCGCGCTTCCCAGTAATCGGTCACGCCGCCGCCCCGCCGCTCACCCGCGCCCGGAGCCCGTGAAGGGCAAACGCCCCTCATGGCGTTGGACGAACTCCATATCGGTCTGCTGCAGCATGAGCGGGGTCACCGTAATCGCCTTGTCTTCATGCAGGATATGGAAATCCGAGCCGGCGTCCAGAGGCTTGGGCGTGCTGAGAATCGTCACGAAATGCTTGCCCGGATTGTCGCTGGCGTACAATTCGAACGGCGAATGCGCGAATCGCTGGTGCGGCACCAGCCTGATGCCGCTCACCTCATGAGGCGCGCAGATCGGAAAATTGACGTTGAAATAGGTATCGCGCGCGCCCGCAACGTCCAGGATGGACCGAATGGTTTGCGCGCCCAGCTCCTCGGCAGGCGCCCAGTCGATCTCATCGTGCCCATGGTCATAATCCATGGCCTGGCTCAAAGCGATCCCTATGGCGCCATGCAGCGCCCCCTCCCGCGCCCCGGCGGCCGTCCCCGAGCAATGCATGATATCACCCAGATTCTGCCCGCGATTGACCCCGGACAGAACGATATCGGGCCGCTTGTCCTTGAGCACATGGGTAATTCCCGCCACCACGCAATCGGCAGGCGTGCCGTCGAGCGAAAATATCCGCTCGCCCCGCGCCTCGATCTCGATCTCGTAACCGAAAGTCATCCGATGCCCGGTGCCGCTCTGGTTATTGGCTGGAGCCACCACCCACACATCGTCGGAAAGCGCCTTGGCGATGCCGAGCAGCACGGCAAGTCCCGGCGCATCCACGCCATCGTCATTGGTCAGCAAAATGCGCGGGTTGGCTTTCATCCGCCGATCTTTTCGATCCCGCCCATATAGGGACGCAACACCTCGGGAATCGTCACCGACCCGTCTTCGTTCTGGTAGTTTTCCATCACCGCGATCAGCGCCCGCCCCACGGCAACGCCAGATCCGTTCAGCGTGTGGACGAATTGCGGCTTGCCATTCGCGTCGCGATAGCGCGCATCCATGCGCCGCGCCTGGAAATCCCCGCACACCGAAACCGAAGAAATCTCGCGATAAGTATCCTGCCCCGGCAGCCACGCCTCGATGTCATAGGTCCGCCGCGCCCCGAACCCCATATCGCCGGTACACAACTGCATGACGCGGTAATGGATGCCCAGCCGCTTGAGCACTTCTTCCGCACACGCCAGCATCCGCTCATGCTCTTCGGCCGATTTGTCCGGCGTCGTGATCGACACCATCTCGACCTTGTTGAACTGGTGCTGGCGCAGCATGCCCCGCGTATCCCGCCCCGCCGACCCCGCTTCCGACCGGAAGCACGGCGTCAGCGCCGTAAACCGCAGCGGCAGTTCATCTTCAGGAAGGATCGACTCGCGCACGAAATTTGTCAGCGGCACCTCGGCGGTGGGGATCAGTGCCAACCGCCCGTCCCCATGCGGAGCAAAGAACAGATCTTCCTCGAATTTCGGAAGCTGGTTGGTACCAAACAGCGCCTCGTCCCGAACCAGATAGGGCGGCTGCACTTCGGTGTACCCATGCTGATCCACATGCAGATCGATCATGAACTGCCCAATCGCCCGCTCCAGCCGTGCGATCTGCCCCTTGAGCACCACGAACCGGCTGCCCGAAAGCTTGGCAGCGGTTTCGAAATCCATCCCGCCCATCGCTTCACCGAGTTCGTAATGCTCCTTGGGCGCAAAACCCAGGCTGGGCTTGGCCGGCCGGGTCGCTTCGGATTCATTGGCCCGGAAATAGGGAACGTTGTCGTTCTCGTCCGCACCCACCGGCACGCCCTCGGCGGGCAGGTTCGGGATCACCGAAAGCGCCGCCCGAATTTCCTCGGTCAGCGCCTTCTCGCGCGCTTCGAGTTCGCCCAGCTTGTCCTTGAGACCTGACACCTCGGCCATCAATTCCTGCGCCCGTGCCTCGTCCTTTTGCGCCTTGGCCTGCCCGATCAGTTTCGAGGATGCGTTGCGCTTCTCCTGCACCGCATTGAGCTCGGCCACGACCGCGCGCCGCTCATCATCGAGCGCAACCAGGGATGCGGAGACCGGCTCCATCCCGCGCGTCTTGAGCGCGGCGTCGAACGCCTCAGGATTTGCACTGATCCACTTGATGTCGAACATTTTGGGCTGATCCGCTGGAAAAAAGATACGGACAGTGCCTAGCCGAGCGCGGCGTCAAACTCAAGGACCGGTTAGGTTCCCAAATCCTTGGCCAGTTCCGCTTCGCGTTTCAGCCGCCGTTTTTCGACAATGCGCACCGCAAAGACCGAAAGCTCATAAAGCAGCAGCAACGGCACCGCGAGGCCGATCTGGGAAATCGGATCGGGCGGCGTAAGAAACGCAGCGATAATAATAATCGCCACGACGGCATATTTCCGCCACTTCTTGAGGTTGTCGACGCCGATCAGCCCTATCTGGGCCAGAAGAGTCAGAATAACCGGCAGCTGAAAGCAAACGCCGAACGCCAGCAGCAGCGTCATGATCAAGCTCAGATATTCCGAAACCCGCGTTACCATCTCGATGGTGACACCAGAAGGATCGGTCTGTTGCATCCCCAGGAAGAACCCGAGCGCCAGCGGCATAACGCCGTAATAGACCAGCGCCGCACCCACCAGAAAGCAGATCGGCGTGGCCACCAGATAAGGCAGGAAGGCCAGCCGCTCGTTCTTGTAGAGCCCCGGCGCCACGAAGGCATAGATTTGTGAAGCGATAATCGGAAACGCCAGGAAGATTGCCGAAAACAGCGCTACCGACAGCTTTGTGAAGAAAAATTCCTGCGGCGCCGTATAGATCAGGCGCACCGCCTCTGGGCTCCCTGCCGCCGCAACGAATGGGCCAAGCAAAAAGCCGTAAATCTGGTCGGCAACGAAAAAGCACAGGATAAACAACACCGCCAGCGCGATGATCGAATAGATCAGTCGTGTGCGCAGCTCCGTCAGATGCTCGATCAGCGGCGCTTCGCTGGCCTTGAGTTCATCTTCCTTGGGCGAGGAGCCCGCGATTTTTTCTTGCGCCTGGGTCATTGTTCGCCGCCCGTTTCCGCAGTGGCCTTCTTGCGCGCCGGCGTCGTCTTTTTAGATGTCGTCTTGCTGGCGCTCGCACGCGGCTTGGCCGCGGACTTGGGTTGCGCTTCCGCTTCGTTGCGAGCTGTCGTCTTCGCAGTCAATTTTGCCGCCGGCTTGGCCGCGGCCTTGCTTGGCGCCCGCTTGGGTGCGGCCTTCTTTGCGGGGGCAGCCTTGCTCGCTGCCGGTTTTGCGCTCTTTGCCGCTGCTTCCGACACTGTCTCGCTGGATTTTGCCGTGACAGCCTTACGCGGCGCGGCCTTCACCTTGCCCTTGGGCGCATCGGCAAGCGGCGCTGGCTGTTCGGCCGCCGTGGTTGCCGCATTGGCAGGCTTGGCAACCGTCTCGCTCACCTTGGCCCGCAACGCCGCCGAAGCAGCGGAAGGTTCAGCCCGCGACGGCGCCATCCCGGCCTGTGCGTGGATCGCATCGACGACACTCTCTTCGCCCGATTCGGGCGGCTTGAGCTTGCCGGTCGGCTCCACCTTGCCGTTTCGGATCGAATTGAATTCGCGATTGATCTCTGCGCTGGTCTGCTTGAGGGGGTCGGAAATTGCCTTCTTGGCCTCGGCGATTTCATCGGCTGCGATGGCCTTGTCGATCTCCCGGCGGAAATCATTGCCCATGCGCCGCACGGTGCCCATCATCCGCCCGACATTGCGCATCATCATCGGCAGGTCTTTCGGGCCGACGACGACAAGCAACACGATGCCGATAACGAGCATCTCGCTCCAGCCAAGCCCAAGCATGCTGATCTATCCTTGTTTGAAAGCTGTGCGGAAAAGGCGCTTTACGCGTCCTTGCGCGTCTTAGCTTCCGTGGTCTGGTTGAGCGTCGGCTCAGCCTGACCGGGCTTCTGGTCGATCGTGGCCGTCGGCTTGTCGTCGGGGGTATCGTCTTCGGCCATGCCCTTGCGGAAGGCCTTGATGCCACCTGCGACTTCGCCCATCAGGCTGGAGATCTTGCCGCGCCCGAAAAGCAGCAGCACGACAATCGCGATAATCAGCAGTCCCCAGGGTCCGGGATTCATTGTGTACCTCCTAATTGCCAGCTCGGCGCTCTGGTCGAACGGCAGATGTGTCTGGCCCAGAGATATTGATTATTGGCGGCGAAAACAAGGATGCTGTGCCCTCTTGTTCGACCATAATCGTCGCAGCTTGTAGCTGGCCGATCAATCTTCGCTCTCGGTTTCGGCATCACCGGTATCGTCCGGGTCGAGCGGATCCTCGTCATCGCGCAGCGCGCCATCGAACGGCATGGGCACCTGAAAGCTCGGCGGCACGCGGCTCGAAAGCAGCCCCGCCCCTTTCAGTTCCTCTAGCCCGGGCAGATCGCCCAGGCCCTCTAACCCGAAATGATCCAGAAACGCCTCCGTCGTGCCATAGGTCACCGGGCGCCCAGGCGTCCGACGCCGCCCCCGCATCCGCACCCATCCCGCTTCCATGAGCACATCAAGCGTGCCCTTGGAGATCGAAACCCCGCGCACTTCCTCAATTTCCGCTCGCGTCACCGGCTGGTGATAGGCGATGATCGCCAGCGTCTCGAGCGCCGCCCGCGACAGAGGCCGCGTATCGGTTTCCTCGCGCCGCAACAGGAAATTGAGATCATCCGCCGTGCGAAACGCCCATTTCGACCCGCGCTGCACCAGATTGATGCCGCGTCCCGCATATCGCGCCTGCAACGCATCGATCAGGCCATCCACATCGGCCCCATCGGAAAGGAACGGCTGAACATCGCGCAGGTCAACCGGCTCGGCGGACGCAAAAAGCAGCGCCTCAAGGATGCGCAGATTGCGCTCGTGCAGTTCGGAAACATCGTTTTCCATTGCACTCATTGCGGCTTGTCCCCCTGCCGCCTGCGCATCAGCAATGGCGCAAAGGCCTCCTGCTGGCGCAATTCCACCTGCCCCAGCCGCACGAGTTCAAGTGATGCAGTAAAGCTCGATGCCATCGCCGTAGCCCGTTCTTCGGGCCGAGCGAGATAGTCCGCCAGATAGGTATCGAGCGATACCCACTCAAAACTCTGCCCGATCAACCGCTCCAAAATCTCGCGCGCCTCCTGCAATCCCCACACCGTCCGCTGATGGGGTGAATATTCGGCCGGAATACCGCGTTCGCGCTGCGCCGCATAGGCCCGCAGCAATTGATAAAGATCCGCTTCCCAAAGCGCATGCCGGGTAATCGACACCGGCTCGGGCATCCCGCGCGCAAAAACGTCGCGCCCCAGCCGCGAGCGATTGAGCAGCCGTCCCGCCACATCGCGCATCGCTTCGAGCCGCGCCAGCCGGAACTGCAGCAGGGCGGCCATTTCCTCGCCACTCGGCTCGTCGTCATCGCTCTGTTGGGGCACCATCAGCCGGCTTTTCAGATACGCCAGCCAGGCCGCCATCACCAGATAATCGGCCGCCACCTCGATCCGTTGCTGGCGGATCGTTTCGATGAACGCCAGATACTGCTCGGCCAGCGCGAGCACCGAAATGCCCGAAAGATCCACCTTCTGCTTGCGCGCGAGGTCAAGCAGAAGGTCCATGGGACCTTCATACCCGCGCACGTCCACATGCAGCACAGCGTCGGTCTGCGCATGCTCGGGTGTCTCGTTGAACCAGGGATCAGAAGTCTCGGCCATATCCCGCCGCTGGCAAAGCAAAAGAGGAGAGCAGCATTGCCACTCCCCTCGGTCTCGTCAAGGCGCGACGAACGATCCACCCAAGTTGTGTGGTCAGTTAGGTCAGGGTGAGCCGAAAATGGCGATTTGCGAGAACCGGAGCGGAGCGTACGTTTGGTACGTGAGCACCGGAAGCGCAGAAAATTGCCATTTGCAGGCCACCATCACCTAACTGCGCGCGCAACTTAGTTGTTCAGCACGAAACAGTCCCCGCCTTGCGCTTGGATCGCGCTACAAACCGAATTGGCCTGATCGAACGTGGGCTGCGGCAGCCGCACCCGATAATAGATGCCGCGCTCGCCCAGATCGACTTGGCTGACCTCCGGCGTCGCACCGTTGAACAGCGTCCCATAACGCGCTTGCAGCGAGGGAATGTCAGCCTGCGCGTCCGCTTCGCTGCGTTGCGAAGACAATTGCACCCAGGCGCCGACATTTGAAGTCGGCGTCGGCGTCGCGGCAGCAGGCGCTGGAGTTGTCTGGGCCGGCGTGGCAGCCGCCACGGTCTCTGTGACCGGAGCCGCCGCAGCGGCGGCAGGCGCGGTAGTCGTATCGGTTTGCGCCGTCAGCCCGGCAGGACGCGGGATCGGACGCGGCGCGTCGGCAATTTCTGTCTCTGCCGGCGCCGTTACGCCTTCATCTGCAGCCTCGGTCACGCCAGCGTCCACAACGGCCGCACCAGCCTCTGAAGCGGCACCTTCGGCTCCGGCTTCAGCAGCGGTTTCGCTCCCGGCCATGGCCAGTGCAATCGCTTCCCCGATCGGATCGGAGGTCAGTGTACTGTTGGGAACAGCAGGCACATCAGGCCTTTCCACCGGCAACACGTTCGAGCCAGCAACGCTATCGGTCGCCGGGACGATCGTGCCGTCGGGCCGTACGGTCACCGTGCGCACCGGGCGATTGGCCAACGCCGTCTCGCCCTCCTCGGGTGCCAGCACTTCGGCAACCTCCGCTCCGCTTGCGCCATTGGTCTGATCGCGCGACACCAGTTCTTCGTCTTCCGGCGCCGTGGTGTTGCCCTCGATTTCGCTGAAAACAACGGACTCGCTTGCCGTCGAATCATTCTGTGATGCCGGCGCATCTTCCTTGAGCGGCGAGGCATCTGCGGTCAGAACCGGCGCTTCGCCCGGATCGCCCGGCCCCGAAAAGAACGCGAAATAAACCCCACCGATCAGCGCAAAAATCAGCGCACCGGCCGCGACCGGGATAATCAGACCGCCGAGCGCCCGACGCGAACGGCGCGGTGAAACCTGCTCCTCGGCATAGGTTTCCTCGGCATAATCTTCGTCGGTGTATTCATCGACATACTCATTCGAATCTGAACCTGCCGGCGTCTCGGGGTGTGGCGTCGATGGCGCGGCAAACAGCGGATCGGGAATGAACTGTTCCTGGCTCGGCTGCGCTTCCAGCCTTGGCTCTGGCCGTTCTGCGATTTGGCGGGGCGCAGGCGCCACCAGCCAGTCTTCGGGATCGTTTGCCGGCTGGACGCGGCGCACTGGCGTTCCCGTCGCGGCGGCAGCGGCCAGAATCGCCGATTCCGCGGCATCGACGGCCGCATCTGTTTCATAATCGTCGAGAAAGCTCGATTTCACCCGGCGTCCGGCTGGCAGTCCGGCATCGGCGGAATTGGCGCGTGCCGCCTCGCCGATCAAGGCTTCGATCTCGCCAAGCGGATCACGCTTCTGTGCCACCGGCGCGGCGCCGGAAACATCCTCGTTCGCGCGCCCATAGCTTCCATGTGAAGGCTCGGGCTCGGCAGACGCCCCGTCAGCGTGGCCGCTCCAGCCCTCGTCCCGCAAAGAATCGCTCTCGTAGGTCGCAACTTCCGCATCGGCAATCAGATCGGCAATCGGATCACCGGATGCCTGTTGATCGTCCGCGCTGACGTCTTGGGCCGCGCCAAACCCGAAATCGAAGGCCGGCATCGTATCGTTCTGTCCGGAATCCGGAACCCGTTCGTCACGTTCGGCATGGCTTTCGTCCCGCGCGGAAAATTCCTGCGGCGCACCGAAACTGGGCTCGGCCTCGTAAAAGTCTTCCTGCCCGGCTTCGGGTTCGGGCTGGGCGGGGACCTGGGGTTCCTCCCGCCTATACGCGCTGGCCGGAGCAGCCGCCGCGCGGGCATCCTGCGCCACAAGCCGCGCCAGCTCCGCGATCAGGTCATCGGAGTCCTGCCCCGCATTCGCCGGGTTGTGCTTGGTGTCGTTCATAGAGCAGTGCCCCGAAAGTCTTTCGCTTTAACTTGCCCTTGATTGCGAGCATATCCGCCGAACTGTTCACAGCAATGCGCCGTAATTATGAAAGCTCTTGCGGCGCACTCACGCCTAAAAGATCAAGGCCGCTACCGAGAACCCGGCGCACGCCATCCACAAGCGCGAGTCGAGCAAGCGTTAGTTTCGGGTCATCGTCGTTAACAAAGCGTAAGCTGGGGTCTTCCTTGCCTTTGCCCCAGAAGGCGTGGAACTGCGCGGCCAGCTCGTGCAAGTAAAACGCAAGTCTATGCGGCTCGTGCGCCCGCGCCGCTGCCGCAACCTGCCGCGGCCAGGACCCAAGCAACCGGATCAGCTCGATTTCATCCGCAGTCGACAGCAATGAAAGATCGGCGCCAGCGAGTGCCGACTCGCACGTATCGAGAGCCGGCAGGTCGCGCGCCGCATTGCGGAAAATCGAAAACGTCCTTGCATGCGCGTACTGCACATAAAAAACCGGATTGTCCTTGCTCTGCTCTTTCACCAGCGCAAAGTCAAAATCGAGCGGCGCGTCGTTGCGCCGGAACAGCATCATGAAGCGGGTTGCGTCGACTCCCACTTCCTCCACAACATCGGCAAGTGTCACCAGGTCGCCGGAACGCTTGCTCATTTTCACCGGTTCGCCATTCCGCAACAGCTTGACCAGTTGGCAGAACCGCACGTCAGCCGATGCCTTGCCGCCCGAAACGGCCTTCACGGCGGCCTCGATGCGCTTGGCATACCCCGCATGGTCGGCGCCCAGAACGTCGATCAGCGTGGTAAAGCCCCGCAGCACCTTGTTGCGATGATAGGCGATGTCGGCGGCAAAATAAGTATAGCTGCCATCCGATTTGACAAGCGCCCGGTCCACGTCGTCGCCAAACTGGGTGGCCCGGAACAAGGTCTGTTCGCGGTCTTCCCAATCATCGGGCAGCTTTCCCTTCGGCGGCTCGAGCCGCCCCTCATAAACGAGACCTTCCTCGCGCAGCCAGGCCAGCGTCTTTTCGATCTCGCCCCCCGGTCCATGCAGTGTCTTTTCGGAAAAGAACACTTCGTGCTCGATATTGAGCTTTTTCAGATCGGCCCTGATCAGCTCGAGCATCGCCGCCAGCACATGCTGCTTGACCGGGGCCAGCCATGCCTCTTCGGGCTTGTCCAGCAGCCTGTTGCCGAACTCTTCCACCAGTGCCTGACCCACGGGGATCAGATAATCGCCCGGATAGAAGCCGGCCGGAATTTCGATGGTCTCCCCCAACGCCTCGCGATAGCGCAGGAAGGCCGACCGCGCCAGCGTGTCGACCTGCGAGCCGGCGTCGTTGATGTAGTATTCCTTGGAAACGTCATATCCGGCATAGGCCAGAAGCGATGCCAGCGCGTCGCCATAAACGGCGCCGCGGGTATGCCCGACATGCATCGGCCCGGTCGGGTTGGCCGAAACATACTCAACGTTCACCTTCTCGCCCTGCCCCACATCAGCCCGCCCGAAATCGTCGCCCAGCTCGGCAATCGATGACAGCACCTTGTGCCAGACGCTCTGCTGCAGCCGGAAATTGATGAACCCCGGCCCGGCGATCTCGACCGAAGCCACGTCGGCATCCCCCGCAAACCGCTCGGAAATCGCCGCCGCGACCTCGCGCGGGTTCTTGCCCAGCGGCTTGGCCACCACCATGGCGGCGTTGGTCGAAAGATCTCCATGAGCGGCATCGCGCGGCGGCTCCACAACAACGCGGGCCAGCAACTCCCGGTTATCGGCCAGCTCGGGAAAACTCGCGATCAGCGCATCGGTGACGCGCCCTTCAAAAAGGGCAAACACATCCATCTGAAGGAACCTATGATTGGGACTGGAAACCGACATGTCGCGATTGGCGTCAAGGCGAGGCGCAAACATTGGCTTTCGAGAACCGGAGCGGAGCGTACGTTCCGAGTGCTGCCAGAAAAAGTTGCAGACTTTTTCGGTTCGACAGCACGACTAAAAACATACGTGAGCACCGGAAGCGCCGAAAGCCGGGGTTCAAAGCCCGCCTTCACGCCAATATCGGCATGTCGGGGCGGGTTACCGGAATTCCGGTCTCTCGTCAAACAAACGGGCGTACTCATCCAGCGCGAACGGGTCGGTCATCCCGGCCACGAAATCGCAAACGATCCGCGCCCGTGCGGCCTCGGAACCGGCAGCGCTATAGGCCAGCCCCCAGCGTCCCGGCATGTCTCCCTCGGTGATATAGGCATCGAACAAACGCCCCACCACTGCTTCGCTCTGGCGGACCGGCCCCATGACCCGCGCGTCGCGATAGACCTTGGCGAACAGGAATGCCTTGAGCTCGGCCTCATCCTCGGCCATCTCGGTGGGAAACCCGATCAGGGCCCGCCCCGCATACCGGACGTCATCGACACTTTGCGGAGCCGCCGCAATCAGCCGTTCGGCGCTTTCGGCGATCACCGCCTCGATGGTCCGCGTAATCAGCCGTCGCTGAACCTCATGGATTTGCCTTCCCCGCTCCAGTCCGGGCCACATTTCGATGACTTCGCGCGCAATCGGCCCCACCAGCGGCACATCGACAAGATCGCCGATCACCAACAGCCCGGCCCGCACCGCATCGTCGATATCGTGAGCGTTATAGGCAATATCGTCCGCAATCGCCGCCACCTGCGCCTCGAGATTGGCATAGGTGCCAGCCAGCAAATCAGCACTCGCGGGAATATCCGCCAGGGCCGCCGCGATGTCCTGCCCGTGCTCGGATTCGCCGCCGGTCACCGGGCCATTGTGTTTCAGGATGCCTTCGAGCGTCTCCCAGGTCAGGTTCAGCCCGTCATGATCGGCATAGCGGTTCTCAAGCACTCCCACCACGCGCAGCGCCTGCACATTATGGTCGAACCCGCCCAGCTCCGCCATTTTCTCGCCCAGCACCCGCTCGCCGGCATGTCCGAACGGGGTATGACCCAGATCGTGCGACAGCGCTACGGCCTCGGCCAGATCCTCGTTGAGCCGCAGCGCCCGCGCGATCGAGCGCGCGATCTGGCTCACTTCGAGCGTATGGGTCAGCCGCGTGCGGAAATGCTGGCCTTCGTGATGGAGAAAAACCTGCGTCTTGTGCTGCAGCCGCCGAAACGCCGTCGAATGGATGATCCGGTCCCGATCCCGCTGGAATTCGTTGCGCGTCGGGCTGGCCGAAGGCCGATAGACCCGCCCCCGTGACTGCGCCGGATCGGCGGCATAAACCGCGTGCATATCACTCATGTGGGACTGCCCCTTTTCATCGTTGCCCTACGATCTTATGTTGAGGCCAAATGTCTCAAGCCAAAGCAGCGCCATGACCGACACCCAACTAGCATCAAACGAGGTCGTTTTGACAGAGCGCGCCGCCAAGCGGATCAATCGCATTCTGTCAAAGGAAGAACCCGGTACTGTCCTGCGCATCGCCGTAGCGGGCGGCGGATGCTCGGGCTTCCAGTACGAGTACAATATCGTCAAGGAAGCCCCCACCGACGACGATCTGGTCCTCACTCGTGACGGCGCCACCGTTTACATCGATTCGATGAGTCTCGAGTTCATGGGCGGCGCGGAAATCGACTTTGTCGACGATCTGATCGGCCAGTCCTTCCAGATCAAAAACCCCAACGCAGTCGCGTCCTGCGGCTGCGGCACGAGCTTTGCGGTCTGACCTTCCGCATTTTTCGGGTCGCATTCGCAGCTCCATAATGCTTACCTCTGCCCTCTTGCGCGCGGAGGTAAGCCATGAGCACCGAATTCCTGATCACCGCCCTGATTATATGCCTGCTTCCGGGCTCGGGCGTACTGTACACGCTGGCCGTTGGCCTTGGCCGCGGCTTTAAGGCCTCCATCGCCGCCGCCTTTGGCTGCACGCTGGGCATCATCCCCTCCGCTCTCGCCTCCATTGTCGGCCTTGCCGCCATCTTCCACGCCAGCGCCCTGGCCTTCCAAACGCTCAAATATCTTGGCGTCGCTTATCTGCTCTATATGGCCTGGTCGATCCTGCGCTCCGGTGGCGCCATGGGGCTCGATGCCGACCGCTCGCCAGCCTCCATGGCCAAAATCGCCACCAGCGGCGCCCTCATCAACGTCCTCAATCCCAAGCTCAGCTTGTTCTTTCTGGCGTTCCTGCCCCAGTTCGTTCCCCTCGACACACCCCATGCGACAGCAACACTGCTCTTGCATGCCGCCGTGTTCATGGCGATAACTTTCGTGACATTCGTGGGGTACGGGGCCTGCGCCGCATTTGCGCGTGATTATGTCATCTCCCGGCCCGACGTGCTCAAATGGATAAGGCGCAGCTTTGCGGGCACATTTGGCCTGCTCGGCCTGCGCCTCGCCCTTTCAGATCGCTGACCAACCAACGAGACGGCCCGATGCGCATAGCTACCTGGAACATCAACGGCATCAACGCACGCCTCCCGGCCGTCCTCACCTGGCTCGACGAAACCAAGCCCGACATCGTCGGCCTGCAGGAAATCAAATGCCTCGATGAAAACTTCCCGCGCGCCGAATTTGAGTCGCGCGGCTACAATGTCGAAACCCATGGCCAAAAGAGCTTCAACGGCGTCGCCCTGCTCTCCAAACTTCCCTTCGACGAAGTCCATCGCGGCCTGCCGGGCAATGACGAGGACCCCCAGTCCCGCCTCATCGAGGGTGTCTTTTCCACTGAAGACGGCGGTGTCGTCCGCGTGTGCAATATCTACCTGCCGAACGGGAATCCGGTCGATACCGAAAAATTCCCCTACAAGCTTGGCTGGATGGACCGCCTCTACGATTTCGTGGAACAGCGTCTGGCCCATGAGGAGCCCTTCATCCTGATGGGTGATTTCAACCTCATCCCGACCGGCTTTGACTGCCACGATCCATCAGTCTGGTGGGGCGATGCGCTGTTCCGGCCCGAGAGCCTCGAAAAATGGCGCCGCATCGTCAATCTGGGTCTAACCGACGCCCTGCGGGCCACAACCAGCGATCAGGTCTTCACCTTCTGGGATTTCCAGGCCGGTGCCTGGCGCCGCAACGCCGGCATCCGCATCGACCATTTGCTGCTCTCGCCCCAGGCCGCTGACCGCCTCACCGGCGTCACCGTCCACAAGGATACCCGCGGCTGGGACAAGCCCTCCGACCACGTCCCCGTCGAAGGCGATTTCACCCTCGCCGGCCACTCGGCCAAAGCGGCCTGATCGCCTTTCGACAGAGCGAACCCCAAACCTGTCTGTCACTCCGGGATTTATTCCCGGAGTCCATCATGCCGATTCTCCATCGGGCAAAAGGTAGATTGGATTAAGGCCTAAAACTCGGCGAACTGGCTACCGAGCGTATCCGCCGCCCGCAGAGCCGTTTCGGCCTGGGCGGGGTCGGCCTTGGCCATGGCGCTATCGGTCAACTCGCGGATCCATCCTTCGTCGCTCGTCCCGAGTGCCGAGCGATAGGCGATATTGAGCCACATCAGCCCTTCGACCGGCTGCGCTTCGATGCCATTGCCCAGAACAAGCATTTCGCCCAGCCGCGCCTGCGCACCCGGATGCCCCTTGCGGGCCGCCAGAGACAGCCAGCGCGCGCCCTGCAACGGGTTTACACCGAACCCTTCGGGGCTCAGATACAACATGCCCACGCGGTACTGCGCGTCCGCATCGCCGAAATAGGTCGCAGCGTGCATCAGCAGCGTATGGCCACGCGAAGCATCCTCGGGAATGCCCGCATCGGGCACCCCATGCAGGTAATAATCGCCGATCTTGACGAAGGACTGCGCCACGATATCCGCATCGAGCGAACTCGGAGGCGCATCTGCGTTCTCGTTGGCAATGCGCGAAAAATACTGGAAGGCCTTGGCCGGATCCTTCTGAACCCCCGCCCCGGTCTCATACATCGTCCCGAGCTGCCACAGCGCGATGGGCTGGCCGGCATCAGCGGCCCCCTCGAGCGCAGAAACCAGATTGTCGCCGCTCAACTCGGTCGCCGTCATGCCATCCAGCATCTGGGCCAACTCTTGCGCGGCGTCGAGAGCGCTCTGGGCCTGCGCCGGCAGCACCGTGCCGAGGGACAGCAGGGCCGAACAGGTCGCAGCCAGAGCGAACGCAGTACTCCTGACTATAGGCATAACACACCTTCTCACGCCCCAGTCGCGCAGCCGTCGCGCCACATCGTGCGCGCCCACTGCCGGACCGGAAAGTTCTACCGTATTGTTGCAGACGGCAGATCGTGTGTCCGCCGCCACCCTGTTGATCTTTATTGTTTCCGCATTTGCTTTCCGCTCGACCCAACGGGCCACTACGGTCTTCAATGCGCGAACCGCCAACGGCAGTTCATATGTTTGATTGAGAGGATATTCGCCCATTGTGTCGGCATTAGAGCGATTGTCTGCCGCCAAGATGGCAACATTGCTGTATGCCGCTCGGCCGATAAATTCGCTGCAATGGGACGCGCCGGTTGCCATTTTCTATCCTGCTCCTTGCCCGTTGTCGGGATCTCTGATCCCACATCGGGCCTGGTTCGGCAGGCATGACCGCACCGTGCGCCATACTGCGCATCAATTGCCATATCCACCCGCCGCCAACCTTTCTCCGGCTGGTTTAGGGTAAGATTGTGGCATGGTCCCTTAGCAAAGCGTGACCGCGCGGGGCGCGATCACGACTCTGTTGCCAATGTAGCAAAATTGTCACAAGCGCGTGGCGCTCACGACAGCGTGGCCAGCGCCTGCTGCAGTTTTTCGCGTCGCGCCTTGGCTTCGGCCAAACGCCCCTTCTGCTCTTCAATGACCTCTTCGGGCGCCTTGGCCAGAAACTGCTCATTGCCCAGCTTCTTTTCCAGTCCCCCAATTTCGCCCTCGAGCTTCTTGACGTCCTTGGAAAGCCGCTGCCGCTCGGCACCGATGTCGATCAAATCGGCAAGCGGTAGGCCCCAACTTGCCTCACCCACCACAAATTGCGCCGAACTGGCCGGGATCGCGTCGACCGGATCGATGGTCGAAACCCGCGCCAGCCTTTCGATAGCCGCGCGATGGGTCTCTATCCGCGCCAGTGTTTCAGCATTGGCACCGACGAGGACCAGCGGCACTTTCGCCCCGGCCGGCACGTTCATTTCCGTGCGCACGGACCGGATAGCCGAAATCACCTCGATCAGCCAGCTCAGTTCCGCGCCCGCTTGCGGGTAGGACACCGCATCGAGCACCGGCCAATCGGCCAGCATCAGGTAGCCATCACGCTTGGGGCCTGTCTTGCCGGTCTCTGCCCAAAGCTCTTCGGTTACGAACGGCATGAACGGATGCAGCATTTTCAGGATCTGATCCAGCGCCCAGGCCGCCGTCGCCCGCGTCTCGGCCTTTGCCGCTTCGTCAGCGCCCGAGAACGTCGGCTTGGCCAGTTCCACGAACCAGTCGCAGAATGTGCCCCACACGAAATCATAAGCGTGGTTGGCCGCCTCGTTGAACTTGTATTCCACGATTGCCCGTTCGACATTGGCCACGGCCCGCGCCGTCGCCCCGGCGATCCACTGGTTAAGCGCCCCCGAAAGGGTCGTCGGATCGAACCCGTCCACCCGCACGCATTCGTTCATTTCGAGGAAGCGCGCCGCGTTCCAAAGCTTGGTGACAAAGTTGCGATAGCCCTCGACCCGGCTCATGGCCAGCTTGATATCGCGCCCCTGTGCCGCCATCGCAGCCAGCGTAAACCGCGTCGCATCCGCCCCGTAGGCGTCGACCAGTTCGAGCGGATCGATGACGTTGCCTTTCGACTTCGACATCTTCTGGCCCTTCTCGTCGCGGACCAGCGCATGCACATAGACCGTCGAGAACGGCTCTTCACCCGTAAATTCAAGGCCCAGCATCATCATCCTGGCAACCCAGAAGAAAATGATATCGAACCCTGTGACCAGCGTCGCTGTCGGATAGTAGCTTTCCAGCTCTTTCGTCTGCTTTGGCCACCCCATCGTCGAGAACGGCCACAGCCCCGAGGAGAACCAGGTGTCCAGCACGTCCTCGTCCCGCGTCAATTCCACCGGCTCGCCGTAATGGGCAGCGGCCGCCTTGGCGGCGCCTGCCTCGTCATAGTCGACGAACACCTTTCCATCCGGTCCGTACCAGGCAGGGATCTGATGGCCCCACCACAATTGCCGCGAAATGCACCAGGGCTGGATGTTCTCCATCCAGGCAAAATAGGTGTTCTCCCAGCTCTTGGGCACGAATTTGGTCCGCCCTTCGCGCACTGATGCGATGGCCGGCTGGGCCAAAACGTCGGCTTTGACGAACCACTGATCCGTCAGGAACGGTTCGATCACGACCTTGGAGCGATCTCCGAAGGGCTGCATGATCTTCTTGTCCTCGACCATCACCATCTGCCCTTCGGCATCGATGTCGGCCACGATCTTTTTGCGCGCTTCATAGCGGTCCAGGCCGCGGTATTCATCCGGCACGATGTTGATCGCCGTGGTCACCGCATCGTCGAAATCCATTTCGCCGCGCGCGATCTTGCCCGCCAGTTCGGCCTGTTCTGCATAGGGCGCGCCATCGTCCCGCATATTGGCCTTGGTGTCGAACAGCACATACATGGGAATGTGATTGCGCCGAGCGACCTCATAGTCGTTGAAGTCATGCGCGCCGGTGATTTTCACCGCACCCGAGCCGAACTCGGGGTCAGGATATTCGTCGGTGATGATCGGGATCAGCCGCCGGTGTTCCTTGGGCCCGACCGGGATCTCGCACATCTTGCCAACGATCGGCGCATAGCGCTCATCGTCGGGATGCACCGCCACGGCGCCGTCGCCCAGCATGGTTTCCGGCCGTGTGGTCGCGATCGAGATGTAGTCGCGCTCTTCCTCGAGCACCACGTTCCCCTCGGCGTCCTTTTCCACATAGGTATAGGTTTCGCCCCCGGCCAGCGGATATTTGAAATGCCACATATGGCCGTTGACTTCGGTGTTCTCCACCTCGAGGTCCGAAATCGCAGTCTCGAACTGCGGGTCCCAGTTGACCAGTCGCTTGGCGCGATAGATCAACCCCTTGCGGTACATCTCGACAAAGACCTTGAGCACCGCTTCGGACAGCCCTTCGTCCATGGTGAAGCGCTCGCGTGACCAGTCACACGAGGCGCCCAGCCGCTTGAGCTGGTTGAGGATCGCACCCCCGCTCTCGGCCTTCCATTCCCAGACCTTTTCGAGGAATTTTTCGCGTCCGATTTCGCGACGCCCCGGCTCCTGGCGCTCCATCATGCGGCGCTCGACCACCATCTGGGTCGCGATGCCGGCATGGTCGGTGCCCGGCTGCCACAGCACGTTCTTGCCGCGCATGCGCTCGAAGCGCACCAGCACGTCCTGGATGGTGTTGTTCAGCGCGTGCCCGATATGAAGCGAACCGGTAACGTTGGGTGGCGGAATGACGACAGAATAGCTTTCAGCGCCCGGCTTGCTGCCCGCGCCGGCCTTGAAGGCCCCCGCCTCTTCCCAGGCGCTGTAGATGCGCCCTTCAACCGAGCTGGGTTCATAGGTCTTTTCGATCATCTGTGCCGGTATCCCTAGAGCGTGTCCAGTCAAAGTGGGCACCACTCTGACCGTACGGACGCGCGACAAAACAAAGACTTGGAGATGTCCGCAATTCCAGGAACAGCGGAACGCCTCCGGAGTGCGGACAGGAAAGTCGCCGACTTCCCCTCTTGATCCGCACGCCAAAACAAGGACCTGGAGCGCCTCCGGCAAAAATGGACATCATTTTTGCAGTTCCCAGGCGCGACAAGCCAAGCTCTACAGAGACGACCCGCCCCAACGGTGGGACGGGTCCTGAAAGATTTCGCTTATCTGTAAAGCCAAGCCGGGCGGCGAAGTCAACCGCGCGATGCGCGCTCGATCTCCTGGGCGATGAGCCGCTCCACCATCGAGGGCAGGTTTTCTTCGAGCCACTCCTTGAGCATCGGCCGCAGCATTTCGCGGATCATTGCCTCGATGGTCAGGCCGCTCGCGCCCAGCGCCATGTCGGGCACCGCCTTGGGGCCGCCGAGCTTGGCAAACGCGTTTTTCACCGCCGCGCTGGTTGCCGGCTCGAGCAATTCGTCGGCCAGATCACTGCTCAGATCGGGGTCGGGCATAGGCGCGGCCTGCGCAAAATTGGTTGTCTGCTTGGGCGCGGGCTGCGGCTTGGGTTCCGCCTGCATCTTCGGCGCTGGCTCGCGGGCCGGCTCCTCGTCCTGGTCGGATTGAAACGCTACGTCGTCGGGCACGACAAGCTCCGCAGCGGCATCAAAGCTCGCGGCAGAGGGCATTTCCATCTCTTCGGCCTCCGGCTCTGCCACCTCGGGCTCAGGTTCGGCCACCTCCGGTTCAGCAGCGGGAGCTTCAACGATCTGTTCGGGCGAAAGCGCCAGCGGCGTCACCGTGTCGTCGTCATCGTCGCTGAATGGATCGATTTCAGCCACCGAGGGCATTGGCACGGGTTCCGGGGCCGGTACGGCCTTGGGTCCGCTCGCCTTGGCCACCGGCATTTTCTGAGCCGCGGCCTCGTCGTCGTCGGCAATGATCTGCCGGATCGACGATAAGATTTCGTCCATTGTCGGTTCTTTAGATGCCGGCTGGTTCATATCTGCCCCGATCTCGCTCGGCCATCTGGCCGGTACTCGCACTGCTAAAGCGTGTCCAGATAAAGTGAAAACCACTTTGTCGGTTCGGACGCGCGACAAAACAACGACCTAGAGCCATCGGTTTGATTCCATCAAGCGATGGCTCTGGCGACAACGGCTCGCAACCGTTGATTCGCTTTACAGCACCTTAACGTGAGACCCCGGCACGCGAAAAGAGAAACGCCCCGTCAAGGGGGCGTAATCCACGTAAAAAGGGTACTATCGGTATTCTAGCGTAGGTTGCCCCACGCATCGGTCGGCGCTGTCGGCGCAGCGGCCGGAACGATCACATTGCCCTCAACCGTACGCGGTTGAACCGGCAGACCAAGATGCTGAGCGTCCAGCGTTCCCATCGCAGCAATCAGCGAATAGGCCGCAATCGTTCTTTGCGACTGCGCGGAAATCAGCGTTTCCTCGACTGAAGCAACCGACGCACGCGCGTCCAGCACATCAAGCGTCGTAGCCTGCCCCAACTCGTTCTGATCGACCGTTGCCTGCAGCGCCAGCCGGCTCGCAGCAACTGCGGCCGTCGCCGCTTCGATCTGCGCGGTGGCGGCCTGAACCCCGGCCCACCCCTGACGCACGGCCTCGACAATCTGATCGCGGGTTGCAAAGCCTTCGAGCTGGGTCTGTATCTGGCCGATATTTGCCTGTTCGACCGACGGATCGCGCGACGGTACGAAAATCGGCACACTCAGCCGCAACTGGATTGATGCCGATGTTCCGACCGAACCCGGCGTCGTAAAGCCGCCGGCGCCCACGTTTCCGGTCAGCGAAAGGTTCGGCCCGAAGCTCGCCAGCGTTTCTTCATAGCCATATTGGGCGGCGCGCAGCTGCGCGGCCGATGCCAGAAGGGCCGGATGGCCGCTATTGGCCCGCGCCAGTGCTGCGTCGAGCGAACTCGGCAACAAGGACGAAAAATTATAGCCGCCAGAGAGACTCCCCGGCGCCCGCCCGACCCAGCGCTGGTAATTGGCTTCGCTGGTGCGCAGATTGTTGATCGCAGCCTGATAGGACGCTGTCGATTGCGCAAGGCTGGCTTCGGCCTGTGAAACCTCGAGCTGTGTGCCCTCGCCCAGCTCCAACCTGTCGCGCGCCGAACGCACCTGTGCTTCGACAAACCCGACGCTTTCCTGCCGAATCTGGACGATGCGCCGGTTGGCCACCACGTTCACATAGGCCTGAATCACCGAAAGCAGAACATTCTGCTCGGTATTTTTGGCACCATACACGGCAGCGTCGTACTGCGCCTCGGCCCCGCTGATAGCGGCCGACGACGAGCCCGAATCAAAGAGGTTCTGCTCGTAGGACAGCCCGATGCTGTCCGACCAGCCATCTTGCGCGGAGGCAGGCCAGCTATCACTGTAACCAATCGTTCCGGAGGCCCCGATCGTGGGCAACCTTGCCCCTTCGGCAGCAATTATTCCCTGGCGGGCAGCGCGCACCGAAAGGAACGAACTCGCAATTTCGGGATTGTTCTCGTAGGCGTATGCCATAGCCGACGTCAGACTTTCCGCCTGCGCCGTCGAGACCAATCCGAAAAGTGCAATGACGCTTACACCCAGAACTTTATTGAATTTCATTACCCACGCCTCCAGCGCCGCCCTAATCTAGGGGTGCGCGAGTATGCTTTCAACGCAAAACCAACGCATTGTCCAAGTTTCAGCTACTAAGATTCCACCCGTTGCGCCTTGTTAACACTACAGCGGAGTCTGGCACACCAAGATTGCTGCAAGGTTACGGATTCGCGACAATCTCAGAATACAAACGCCGGCGCTTCCGCAAAGCTTCCCAACACTGGAATGCTGACATTGAAGCTGGGCATCGGCGCCACATCGTTGCCGGTCTTGACGTAGAGATTGGCCACTGCCGCATTCCCCGAACCCAGAACAGCCACCAGGCGCCCGCCATCGCGCAATTGGGCCAGCAGTGCGGGCGGCACCACGTCCACGGCCCCCTCCAGAATAATCACGTCGAACGGCGCTTCCTTGGCTACCCCTTGCTCGATCGGCCCGGCCACTGCCGCCGCATTGCCGATATCGAGGTCGGACAGAATATCATTGGCCCGCCCCGCCAGGATCTCGTCGCTCTCCAGCGCCACCACCGCATTGGCCAGCAGCGAGAGCACGGCGGTCGAATATCCCGTCCCGCACGCCACATCGAGCACCACGTCCTGGCTCGAAATTTCGGCAAGTTGCACCAGCCGCGCAAAATCGGCCGGCGATGCCATTGTCCGGGTTGCCGAAAGTGCAATCGGCTCGTCGCTATAGGCAAAGTCGGAATGCGTATCGGGGACGAAACGCTCGCGTGGAATGCGGTTCATGGCGTCCAGAATGCGCCAATCGGTGATCCCGCTGGTCCGCAACTGGTTGTCGACCATCGTCCGGCGCGCGCGCGAAAAGTCCATCGTCAATTGCCTTCCTGAGTGCTTTCAGCCCTGTTGTTCGGTCAATAGCGCCGCCCGCCGACCGAAGCAAGACTTTAGGCGATCAGTCTGGGTGCGGCCTCCACCAGACTCTGCGTGTACCCATGCTGCGGATCACTGAGCACCCTGTCGGTCGCCCCCTCCTCCACGATCCTGCCGCCTTCCATGACAACGACCCGGTCGGTGATCGCCCGAACTACCTGCAGATCATGGGCAATGAACAGATAGCTTATGGTTGCCTGCTGCGAAATTTCCGCCAGTAGATCGAGCACCTGCGCCCGGATCGACACGTCGAGCGCTGAAACAGCCTCGTCCAGAACGATCAGCGCCGGCTCGATAACCAGCGCCCGAGCAATCGCAATTCGTTGCCGCTGCCCCCCGGAAAACTCGTGGATATAGCGCCCCGCCGCCTCCGGCTCGATCTTTACCGATTCGAGCGCCCGCGCCACCAGCGCCTCCCGCTCTGCCCCCCTGGGCGCCCGCGCTCCCAAAAGATGCAGCGGCTCGGCCACCAGCCTTCCGACCCTGTGCCGCGGATCGAACGACCCATAGGGGTCCTGAAACACCATCTGCATGTCGCGCAGCGTAAGCCGCGCCGCCCGCCCGGCCCGCTCCACGACCTGCCCGGCAAAAACCACCCTGCCCGCATCGAGCGGCTCAAGCCCCAGGATCGCCCGCGCCAGCGTCGATTTCCCGCTCCCGCTTTCCCCCACCAGCCCCACGCTCTCGCCCCGCGCTATGGTCAGGCTCACACCATCGAGCGCCCGGAACGTTTTCCTGCCGCCAGACAAGAGCCCCGACCGCAAAGGATAGTCCCGCGTCGCCCCCTCGACCCGCAACAGCACCTCGCCCACTGCGCCCCTCACGCGCTTTGGAACGTGCGTGCTCGCCTCCAGCAGGCGCCTTGTATAGGCATGCTGCGGCACGCCGATCAGCGCCCTTGCCGACCCCGCCTCCACCACCTTGCCGTCGCGCAGCACCGCCACAATATCGGCCATCTGCGACACCACGGCCAGATCGTGGGTTATCAGCATCAGCCCCATCCCCTCTTCATCCACCAGCCCGGCCAGCAGATCGAGAATTTGCGCCTGTGTCGTTACGTCCAGCGCCGTTGTCGGCTCGTCCGCTATCAAAATCTTCGGTCGCAACGCAATCGCCATGGCAATCCCCACGCGCTGGCGCTGCCCGCCCGAAAGCTCATGGGGGTAGCGCGAGGGCGAAATCTTGTTCCCGGGCAGCCCAACCCGCTCGAGCTTTTCCGCAGCCAGGGCCCGGGCCTCCGCCCTCCCCATCCGCCGATGCACCCGCACCGTCTCGGCCACCTGATCCCCGATGGTCATCAGAGGATTGAGCGCCGTCATCGGCTCCTGAAAGATCATCCCGATGGCCTGCCCGCGCAGCCCGTTCATCTCGCCTTCGCTTGCGGCAGCAAGATCGCGCCCCTCGAACCCGATCCTGCCCGCCAGTTTCGCCCCGCCCGGCAAAAGCCGCATGATCGAAAGCGCCGTCAGCGACTTGCCGGACCCCGATTCTCCAACGAGCCCGAGAACCTGGCCCGCCCCGATCTCCAGCGAGACGGCATCAAGAATGCGCGTCCCGCCGATGGTCAGTCCCAGCTTTTCGATGTTGAGAAGACTCATCGCCCGGCCTTCCCCAATCTTGGGTCAAACCAGTCCCTCAGCCCGTCCCCCAGAAGATTCAGCCCCAGCACCGAAAAAACGATTGCCAGCCCAGGCACCAGCGCAACATGCGGCGCCAGCGAAATCATCGTCTGCGCCTCAGCCAGCATCCGCCCCCAGCTTGGCAGGGGTGGCTGCGCCCCCAGCCCCACATAGGCCAGCCCCGCCTCGGCCAGAATGGCCAGCGAAAACTGGATGGTGGCCTGAACGATCAGCATGTTGCCGATATTGGGCAGCACATGCTCGAGCGAAATCAGCACCCGGCTCTTGCCCGCCACTCGCGCCGCCATGATGAACTCGCGCTGCCACACGCCCATCGCCGCCCCGCGCGTCAGCCGCGCGAAAACAGGGATGTTGAAAATCCCGATCGCGATGATCGCGTTGATCGCCCCCGGCCCGAACACCGCGGTAATCAGAATGGCGATGATGAGCGCCGGAAACGCAAACACCAGATCGTTGCCGCGCATGATGACATCGTCGAGCACCGATCCGGTCCGCGCCGCTGCCCAAAGCCCCAGCGGCACGCCAACCGCCATCCCAAGCCCGACCGCCACCAGTGCCACGGCAATCGAGGTCTGCGCGCCCACAAGGATCATCGACACCATGTCGCGCCCGAAATGGTCGGTTCCCAGCCAGTGCGCCGCCCCCGGCGGCATCAGCCGCTCCCCCACCGCAATCAGCGTCACGTCATAGGGCGTCCAGAAAAGCGAGAGCAGCGCCATCGCCGCCAGAACAGCCGTCAGCACCCCGCCGATGACCAACCCGGTCCTCATCGCGTCCCCCGCCGCAACCGCGGATCGACAGCCGCATAGGCAATGTCGACGGCAAAGGTCACGAGGATCACCGCAAACACGAGGATCATCACCACCGAGCGCACGACGATCAGGTCGCGCGCCGTAATCGCCTGAAACGCCAGCCGCCCCAGTCCAGGCAGGTAAAAGACGTTCTCGATGATGATCGCCCCGGCCAGAAGAAACGAAAACTGCAGCCCCATGATCGTCAGCACCGGGATCAGCGCATTGCGAAACGCGTGCCGCCACAGCGCCTGGCTCCGCGCCAGCCCCTTGGCCCGTGCCGTGCGCACATAATCCTCGTCCAGCGTATCGAGCAGGCTCGAGCGCATCACCCGCGCCAGAATCGCCGCCTGCGGCAGCGCCAGCGCAACCGCCGGCAAGGTCAGCGCCATCATCGCTGCCACCGGGTCATCCCAGCCGGGAAACCCGCCCGACGAAAACCAGCGCAAGGTGACGGAAAAAAGCAGCACCAGCAGCATGGCGAACCAGAAGTTCGGCAGCGCAATGCCGATCTGGGTCAGACCCATGGTGCCGGCATCGATCGGCGAATTGCGGTTGGTCGCCGCCAGCACGCCCAGCGGTATCCCGATCAGCGTCGCCAGCACCAGCGCATAGATCGCCAGCGGAATGGATACCCACAGCCGCGCCGCAATCAGATCGATCACTGGCGTTCGATAGGTATAGCTGATCCCGAAATCACCGCTGGCCATCCCGGCGAGCCAGGTCCAGTAGCGCACAACAACCGGCGCATCGAGCCCCAGTTGCACCCGCAGCGCCGTCAGCGCTTCGGGCGAGGCATTGAGCCCGAGCATGAACCGCGCCGGATCGCCCGGCAGCACCTCGAGCACGAAAAAGATAACCACACTGGCCACCAGAAGGCTGATGGCCAGCGAAACAGCGCGGCGCAGAACGAAGTTCAGCATCCCGCCGCCCGGATTTGTGTCACCGGGCCCAACGAACCCCGGTCAGATCGGTCGCCTGTGTCGGTGCATTCACCCACAGCCCCTCAAGGTCGGCATTCTGCACCCCGGCCTTGGCCAGCTGGAAGATATAGGCGTTGACGAAATTCTCCGAGATATTGCGCTGCAGATCGCCCAGCAATGCATTGCGCGCTTCCGGTTCGATCGTGCGGGCCAACTCGTCCCACAGCGCTACGAACTCGGGCGCCCCATAACCGAAATAATAGTCCTCGCGGCCATAGATCTCGATATCCATCGGCTCGGTGTGCGAAATCACCGTCAGATCGAAATCGCCCTCGCCGAACACCTGTTCGAGCCACTGGGCCCATTCGACATTGACGATTTGTGTTTCGATCCCCACGTCGCGCAACTGCGCCGCGATGATCTCCCCGCCGCGCCGCGCATAGACCGGCGGCGGCAGCGCCAGCGACAGCCGCAATCCGCTCACCCCGGCTTCAGCCAGCAACTCCCGCGACCGCTCCGGATCGTATTCGGACAATTCGGTAAGATCGAGATAGGCCGGATGATGCGGCGCGAAATGCGTCCCGATTGGCGTGCCGTACCCGAACATCGCCCCATCGATCACCGCCTGCCGGTCGATCGCACGGGCAATCGCCTCGCGCACGAGGACATCGTTCAGCGGCTCGCGCCGGTTGTTCATCGCCAGTATCGTTTCGCCCTCGGTGGTGCCCACCACAACCTCAAACCGCGGATCGGCATCGAGCTGCGCCAGTGTTTCGGGTGCCGGAAACACCGGAAACGTATCGACATCTTCGGCCATCATCGCCGCAAACGCCGCCGTTGGGTCGGAAATGAACCGGAATGTCGCCCGCTCCAGCAGCGCCGGCTCGCCCCAATACTCCTCATTGCGCACCAGGATAACGCTATCGCCCTGCCGCCAGTCCTCGAACCGGAACGGCCCCGTCCCCACCGGATCGGTCGCGTTGGTCTCGGCACTCTCGGGCGCCACGATCACCGCGTCGCCCCAGGCCATATTGAAGGGAAAATTGCCGTTCGGCTGGCTCAGCGTCACCACCACCGTCAGGTCGTCGACCGCCTCAACGCTCTCGATATCGGCAAACAGGAACTTCTGGGCATTGACCGAATCCTCGGCTCGCGCCCGGTTGAGCGAAAACACAACATCGTCCGCAGTCAGCGCCGATCCGTCATGGAAGGCCACGCCCTCGGCCAGATGGAAGGTATAGGTGAGCCCATCCCCGGACACGTCCCAGCTCTGCGCCAGCGCAGGCAGAATATCGCCATCCGGCCCGAATCGGGTCAGCCCTTCGAACAGATTTGCGTAAACCACCTCGTCGATCGCCGCCGCCGCGTTCGATGTCGGGTCCATATGCGGCGGTTCGAGCACCAGCCCCACAACAATATCGGTCCGCTGCGCCATGGCCGGCATCGATGCCAGAACCAATAAAGCAAAAACCGCTGTTGCACGAATGACTTGGTGCATTCTTCTTTTCCCTTCCCTTAAGGTACGTGCCATCATTACCTCCGATAGCGCCGCCCTTTCACCCATAAGCCGGATGGCGCTTATCGGCAACACTGCCCCTTGGATGTGGAACATTATGTACCGATTGGACATTGTCCTTGCATTCGCCATACTTATATTGGCATCGATTGCCTAACGATCACGAGGGTTTGCTATGGCCCACAATGAAAATTCATTTCTAGACCGCCTGCGCATCCGCCGCGCCGAAGCCGCCTTGACGGCGACCGAGCCCGAATGGATCGAGAACCTGCGCGACTTCGGGCTGATGGCGTCCGGCGTGTACCAGGATCTGCGCGGCGATACCCGCGAAAGCTTCATGCACTTCCGCCGCTGGCTCAAGGCAGGCTTCCGCAAGTTCGCCAGCCGCGATTGACATTATTGAACACAAAAGCAAGGGCCGGGATCATTTCCCGGCCTTTTTCGTTGTGCCAGTGCACCTTGCGGGGGGCAAACTCAGTAGAGCGCTTCCAGGATAAGTGGGTACCACTTATCCGGTTCGGAAGCGCGACAAAACAAAAAGCTTAGAGCAATTGAAGCGATTCGAAGAAGCGCTGAAATGCTCTAGTATCGAGGAATTCAGCATGCCGATAATGAAAACCACCCTTGGCGGTCTCGCCCTTGCCACCTCCATCGCTCTTGCGGGCTGTTCGACCACCGTCACCCCACCCGACACCTCCATGCCCCCTCCGGTCGATTGCGGCGCCCAGGCGCTTGCGGGCAAGACGGGAGAATCGGTGATCGGCAGCACGGCGCAGGACGTCCGCGTAGGCGGCGAGCCCATCAATGCCCCCGGCACCGTCCGCGTCATAACCCCCGGCATGGCCGTCACCCAGGATTTCCGCCCTGACCGCCTCAATCTCGAAGTCGATGCGGCAGGCAATCTCGTACGCGCCTATTGCAGCTAAAGCTTATGGCCGGGCCCCCGCGTCCGGCCTTTCTGGCATCATTGTGATGCAACCACACCCTTCCAAATGAAACCGGGTGCCCCTCTGCCGCATTCCCCTCCTGATCCGAGGAGTTTCCTGATGCGTCAGATTGTTCTTGCCCTGTCCTTTGCCCTTTTCAGCGCCACCAGCGCGAACGCCATCGAATGCCTCAACGGCCAGTCCGGAGACATTCTCAGCCTTGAGAGTTGGCAATTGCTCGATGGCGAGAGCGACAGCGAAAAGACCCTCAGCATTTCCCTCCACCATGCCGGTCCGGTCGGCATCCGCCTGATCGACGCAACCGTCCGCTTCCAGGACGTGCTGGGCGAGCGCATCGGCGAATTCCCGCTTGAGCGCGCCGATGGAATCGACCCGCAAGCCGATTACAGTTTCAGCCACGTCGTAGCCGGCACAATTCTGGAGCGATTGGAAAACCTTCATCCCGACGATATCGAGGGCATCGCCTGCGTCCGCGCGCTGGTCTATGAAGACGGAACGCTCAAGGATTTCGCGGACCAGGGATAGGGACAGACGCCGCCCGCCCAAAAAACTGGAGCACCCGCCCGGTATGCTCCGAACGAGTGCTCATGGCCGAACCGCATGACAAATTTGGGGGCTCGCTAGCGATTCAGGCCATGGGTAACATGTTCGTGAATTGGGGCAACAGCACGGCCATCAAAAGGCAATTCCAAGAACACGCACCCGCGGGCCCACCCAACACGCAAATCCATGCATTCTGGCGGTAAGATACTGCCAATGTTCCAGCAATGTTTGTAGGGGAAGTGACCGGACTCGAACCGCGACCAGCTGCCGGCGCAAGACAAAAACTCTGCCTGCCACGCGGTGAAAAATCACTGAGGGATCAAGGGAAAGTGGCGGGAGTGACGGGACTCGAACCCGCGACCTCCGGCGTGACAGGCCGGCGCTCTAACCAACTGAGCTACACCCCCTTGCGACCCCGGAGCGCTTCGGCCCCGGCAAGGTGGGCTTCGTTTAACGGGGTCCCCCAACCAAGTCAAGCGGGTTTCATGTCAGTTTCGAAATCATTTTTCACTGCCATCTGATTTGCGCGCTAACGCCTTAAAATTTCTCGGGTTATCCCCAACCACCACCCGGTCGGCGCGTCGCATGCGATGCCCGGCGACCGCCTATCTGCCTCCCGACGTCTGTGATAGACAAAGCCGGTAAACCAGAGGAGAAAACCGGCATGCGCCTCGATATGGTCGCGCTCATCGTGGTGATAATTTTCGGCGTGCTTTGGCTGGGCATCAGCCTTGCCGGCATTGTCGTGGTCATGCCGTTCGGCCTGCTGGCCCTGGTGCCCATCGCGATTGCCCTGGGTCTGCTCGTTGTCGTCATCCAGCAACGCCTGCGCAATAAGGAAGACGACTACTACGACAAGAATGTCGACAAGTGATCAGCACGGAGACCGAACAATGATCATCAGCACCGCCGAAACCATTGCCGGCCGGACAATTACCGAAACCATCGGCATCGCCAGGGGCAATACGATTCGCGCCCGCCACGTGGGAACCGATATCATTGCCGGGCTGCGCAATCTCGTCGGCGGCGAAGTTGGCGAATATACCAAGCTCATGGCCGAAGCGCGCGAGCAGGCCCTCGATCGCATGATGGCAAACGCCCAGACCATGGGTGCCGACGCCGTGGTCAGCGTACGGATCACAACCTCGATGATTGCTCAGGGCGCGGCCGAAATTCTCGCCTACGGCACGGCGGTGCGGCTCGAATGATTGTCGTCGCATAACGAGGTGAACGAGAATCGGCAGGAACATCAATCGTCCTCCGCTCATTTTCAGCTACCCACTTCAGTCGCCCGAACCACGCTACCGAAAGAATTCCAAAGGGAGGTCGGCAAAGAACTCTCATGACCGATCGACTGGAAATCACGGCCAACCTGTCCATTCCCCTCTCGGAGGTGGAACTCAATTTCGTGCGCAGTTCGGGGCCCGGCGGCCAGAACGTCAACAAGGTGGCAACCGCCGTACAACTGCGCTTCGACGCTGCCGCATCCCCATCGCTGCCAGATGGCGTGCGCACCCGCCTCATCGCGCAGGCCGGCTCACGGGCCACAAAGGACGGCGTAATCGTTCTCACCGCCGACCGTCATCGCACACAGCCACTCAACCGCGAGGACGCTCTCAATCGCCTTGCCGAAATGATCCGGACGGCTACCCACGTCCCGCGAAAGCGCCGCCCCACGAAACCCACCCTCGCCTCCAAGCGCCGCCGCCTGGATGCCAAGACCCGCCGCGGTGCCATAAAGAGCCTGCGCGGCAACAAACCGGGATTTGACTGATTGATCGGCCAGTTCAACAGGCCGGCTGCCCTCAAGCGATCAGGCCCTGCTCACGCGCCCGGCCTGGGCGGCACGCTATCGCGCGCCGAATAGCGCGAAAACACCTGCCGCCCCTTTTGTCTGGCGTCCGCCAGCCACAGTTTTTTCCGCGCGCCCTCGGGCTCAAGGTGCTTATACACACCGCCGGAGAACTTCGGCCAGTCGAGCGCCAGACCACACCGGACCAGTTCAGCCGCCAGGTCGCGTCCATCGGGCAAAAAGCACTGCGCCACCATCCGGTCGTAAGAAAGTTCAGGTTTGATTTGGGCGGTAATCGTCTGCCCCTTGCACAACTGCACCAGAGCCCATTTTGATTTCTGTCCCCAGGGATGCTCGAGCTCGGGCGCATCTATCCCCGCCAGCCGGATACGGATCTTGTCGATAACGATGGTATCGCCATCGATCACCCAGCAGCGCCCCCTGATAACGCTTGGCCGCCGGACGACCTCTGGCTCGATCCTGACCGGCCGAACAACCGCGGGCCCGGTCCTGCGTGATGGTGTGCCGGGCGTAAACAGAAACAGGATGAATCGGCGCCAAAACCGCATGTCCCCGCTGCTCCCCCTTGCTCCTCGGTCCCAATCTGGCGGTTCGAGCCCCGGGGCGCAAGCAACAGCCCCTGGTTACGACTAACCAAACTTTGCACTGGAAAGGAAAATGATGGGCGATGACATTCCGCTTTTGCTGTGGTTTTTGGCATGGATACCCCGCACCACCAGATAGCCGGCCATTGATTTCGTTTGCGAATTTTGCAGCCCTTCCTGCACATACCAGCTTGATGATGGCGCGGGGGACAGCCGGATTTCGATCCATTGTGGTCGTTCACACTTGGCGTCCGGAATAGCGGCTTTGAGCCTGAGTTGACCATAGTTCGGTACGCGGATACGGAACCGGGTGGCCGCTGACTGCATGCTCGACAGATGGTGGTGGCTGAATATCGAGGTGTATGCGCATGACTAGTCCAGCGACCGGACGGTGCCTATGCGGCGCTGTGAAGTTCCACGTATCGGGAGAGTTCGAGAGCTTCTTCCTTTGCCACTGCTCGCGCTGCCGCAAGGATAGCGGCTCGGCCCACTCGGCAAACCTGTTTTCGTCCACCGCGAAGATCACGTGGTTGTCGGGTGAGAACAATATCAAGTCCTTCCGGCTTGCCGGATCACGGCACGTAAAGTGCTTTTGTACGGAATGCGGCTCTGCGCTCCCGTTTTCTCAAGTGAGCGAGGGTGTGATTGTCGTCCCGGCAGGGTCCCTTGACAGTGGGACCGGCATACGGCCCAACGCGCACATATGCTTTTCCAGTCGTGCAAGCTGGGACGACGACCTGGCGTCACTCGAAACGATCGACGGCCTTCCCGGTTAAACATACAACTTTGGTGGGCGCACCATGGCGTGCGGAACGAAGTCCGGGAAATGGCGATCCGCGTTGATCATCGCTGTCGCTGCCCTCGTCAGGCACTGACAGCAGCTTTCCGCCCCGTTGCGGTCGTTTGTGTCGGCGGTCATTGCTCCTGAAACCAGACCTTGCCGGTGCTCGTCGTCATCGGCGATATCTTCGCAGGAATTCGGCGCAGAACTCGCATTTTTGTCGGGGCTTCGCGCAACGACATGTCTTTTCTGGAAATATTTTCCTCAGTCACCAAACTGCCAAAAGAAAATTGAAATATCGTTCTACACTTTGAAGCGACGGTAATCCCTTTTCGAGGTATCGACGACACCGAGATTGCACTGGCTATGAGAGGTGGAAACCGATGGAAATCAAGGAAACGCAGGACTTATGGGTTCTGCGCGAAAGGAGCCGTTTGAGGATTCCAGACGTCAAAAACTCTGCAGCAAAGTATGCTGTGACAATTGACGAGCAGATTATGGAGGCCGGGTTGGAGATTGACGGCCCATATCTTTTCATTTCTCACAATCTGCCAAAGGATAGCAAAACCTTCTTCGACTGGGAAATATGCCGCCCAGTCAAGAAGACCGAGCGATACGAGGGCAAACTTGAGTTGGCTCATCTCGAGCCGATCATGGTGGCGAGTAAAGTGCACCAAGGATCGCTACGAACGCTTTTTACGAAAGGGTATGCCTCCCTTATCGCTGAATTGGATATGTCCCGGTATATCTACTCAGGGGAAAGCCGGGAGATATATCACGGCTGGAGCGGCCCCGGCGCTTCATATCACAACATCGAAATCCAGTTTGGCTTAGCGCGCTGAACGTTTCACAAAAATTCCTAAGTTTCGCGACAGATCGGTCGCCCCTGAAATCCACGGCCAATTTCGGTCGCAAAAGCCGGGCGCGAAAGCAGGTGAGACCCAAGGGGTTCTGCGATGCGTGAGGGCGGCTTTGCAGCCCGGCAATCCGCTTCCCACCCCTTATCAGCCATTCGCTTTTTGCGAATCTCTCGGCTTCATAGGCTTGTGCCGACGGTCACCAAGTCCTGTTCGAGTCTGGCGAGGGAAAAAGTGGGAAAGATCGCTTAATATCAAGCATTTAGCAAGGGCTTGGTGGGCGATGACAGACTCGAACTGCCGACATCCTCGGTGTAAACGAGGCGCTCTACCAACTGAGCTAATCGCCCTTGCCCGCTCGTGAACGGAAAGAACCGGGTCTTGGTCGTCCCGGTCGCGCAATGCCGCGCCTGATTAGGCGCAAACCCCCTTCCCGTCAATAGCTGGAACGCCACCACGGGCCGGAAACGGAAAGACCCCGGACGGGTGTCCGGGGCCAAACCATACTGAAGCCATAAATGGCTTAGTTCAGCGCGTCCTTGAGGCCCTTGCCGGCCTTGAACTTGGGCTGGGTCGAAGCCGGAATGTCGATTTCCGCGCCGGTGGCCGGGTTGCGGCCCTTGGTGGCCTTGCGCTGGGTAGCGGCGAAAGTGCCGAAACCGACGAGACGAACTTCGTCTCCACCCTTCAGAGCGGCGGTGATGCTTTCGAAAACAGCATCAACCGCTGCTGCCGCCTGGGCCTTGGTGAGATCAGCCTTTTCGGCGACAGCCGCGCTCAGATCGTTCTTGTTCATAGCGTTTCCTCACAATGATGTGCCCATCCTAACGGGACGAGCGGAAGCGGCATCACCCTTTTACGATTCCGGGGTAAAAGCAAGGAAAACTGCGGGATTCTCGGCGTTTTCGGCCGCAAAACGGGGGAAAATTCCAGACCATGTCACCAATGTGGCAAGGTCCTCGCGCAATTGTTAACACATCATGCACAAAAAGCGGCTCGCGTGCCGGTTTGCGGGACTTTCCGGCCGAATCACCGGCCTCCGCCCATATGTGCCCCATATGCCCGGCCCCAAAAAAGAACGGCGCCCCTTTCGAGGCGCCGTTTTAATATTTCATGGCACGCTTGGCCGAAGCGCTTCCAGAATAAGTGGATACCACTTGTTCGGTTCGGAAGCGCGGGACTGCTCTAGTGCGGCAGCGCGGCTCCGGTGTCGTCACTATCGGTGGCGGGCACCGGCTTGGCATCGTCCTCGAAGGTCCACTCGATGGCCTGGGGCATCTCGACCAGCGCATGCTCGAGCACTTCACCCATCCGGCTCACCGGCACGATCTCCAGGCCTTCCTTGACGTTGTCAGGAATTTCCTTGAGGTCGCGAACGTTCTCTTCCGGGATCAGCACCTTCTTGATGCCGCCCCGCAGAGCCGCCAGCAGCTTCTCCTTGAGCCCACCGATCGGCAGCACCCGGCCCCGCAGCGTGATCTCGCCGGTCATGGCAACGTCGTGGCGAACGGGAATGCCCGTCATCACCGAGACGATGGCCGTGGCCATGCCGATACCGGCCGAGGGTCCGTCCTTGGGCGTCGCGCCCTCGGGCACGTGCACGTGGATGTCGCGCTTGTCGAACAGCGGCGGCTTGATGCCGTATTCGAGCGCCCGGGCCCGCACATAGGTTGCGGCAGCCGAAATCGACTCCTTCATGACGTCCTTGAGGTTGCCCGTCACGGTCATCTTGCCCTTGCCCGGGCTCATGATGCCTTCGATGGTCAACAACTCACCGCCAACCGAAGTCCAGGCCAGACCGGTCACAACGCCAACCTGAGGCTCGGCATCGATCTCGCCATAGCGGAACCGCGGAGCGCCGAGATATTCCTCGACCAGTTCGGGTGTGACGACGATCTTCTTCTTGCCCGTCAGCAGGATGTCCTTGACCGACTTGCGCATCAGATTGGCGATCTCGCGCTTCAGGTTACGCACGCCCGCTTCGCGGGTGTAGCGCCGCGTCAGAAGCTGGAGAGACTCGTCGGTCAGCTCGAACTCCTCGGCCTTCAACCCGTGCTCCTTGAGGGTCTCGGGTATCAGGTGACGGCGGGAGATTTCCCACTTTTCCTCGTCCGTGTACCCCGACAACCGGATGATCTCCATACGGTCGAGGAGCGGCCCGGGGATGTTGAGCGTATTCGCCGTCGTCACGAACATCACATCCGAGAGGTCGAAATCGACTTCGAGGTAATGGTCGTTGAAGGTCGAATTCTGCTCCGGATCGAGCACTTCGAGCAGTGCCGAAGAAGGATCGCCCCGGAAGTCCTGGCCCATCTTGTCGATCTCGTCGAGCAGGAACAGCGGATTGGCTTTTCCCGCTTTCTTGAGCGACTGCACGATCTTGCCGGGCATGGACCCGATATAGGTCCGCCGGTGGCCGCGGATTTCCGCTTCGTCCCGAACGCCGCCCAGGCTCATGCGTACATATTCACGCCCCGTCGCCTTGGCGATCGAGCGGGCCAGCGAGGTCTTGCCGACGCCCGGAGGGCCCACAAGGCAAAGAATCGGGCCCTTGAGCTTGCCGGTCCGGCTCTGCACGGCGAGATACTCGACAATGCGTTCCTTGACCTTGTCCAGGCCATAGTGATCGTTGTCGAGCACGTCCTCTGCAAACTTGAGATCGCGCTTGACCTTGGACTTCTTGCCCCAGGGCAGGTTCAGCATCCAGTCGAGATAGTTGCGCACCACCGTGGCTTCCGCCGACATGGGGCTCATCTGCTTGAGCTTTTTCATCTCGGCGTCGGCCTTCTGCCGCGCTTCCTTGGAAAGCTTGGTCTTGGCGATGCGCTCCTCGAGCTCCTGAAGCTCGTTGGTGCCATCTTCGCCATCGCCCAGCTCGCGCTGGATCGCCTTCATCTGCTCGTTGAGATAATATTCGCGCTGGGTCTTTTCCATCTGGCGCTTGACCCGGCTGCGGATACGCCGCTCAACCTGCAGAACCCCGATCTCGCCTTCCATAAGGCCCAGGACGCGCTCAAGACGCTCGGTGACCGATGGGGTCGACAAAATGTCCTGCTTGTCCTGAATCTTGACCGCCAGATGGCTGGCAATCGTGTCGGCGAGCTTGGAATGTTCGTCGATCTGGGTGACCGCGGCGACAACCTCGGACGAGATCTTCTTGTTGAGCTTGACGTAGTTCTCGAACTCGGTGACCGCCGAACGCGCAAGCGCCTCGGCTTCGACCGCGTCATGGCCTTCAACGGGCAGCGCTTCGGCCTGTGCTTCGAAATAGTTTTCGGTCTGCACATAGTTCTCGATCTTGGCCCGGTGCAGCCCCTCGACCAGAACCTTGACGGTCCCGTCGGGCAGCTTGAGCAATTGCAGTACCGACGCGATCGTGCCGATCTCGTAGATACCGTCGGGTTCAGGATCGTCTTCCTGTGCATTTTTCTGGGTAACGACCAGTATATGCTTGTCCTCGCGCATCACCTCTTCAAGTGCGCGCACGGATTTCTCGCGCCCGACAAACAGCGGCACGATCATCGATGGGAACACCACGATGTCGCGCAGCGGCAGGACGGGGTACACCTTTTCGCGGTCGAACTCGACTGCGGAGAATTCGGTGTCGGACATGGACTATCCTTTCGTCGTTGCCGGACAGGGAGAAGGATTGCCGGCAACTTGTAGTGTGTTGCGTCCCAGTGTGCGCCTCACCCGTTAGGGATTGGCTAACCGAAACGACTCTTCGTCCACTAAGATAGGGCAATAGCGCCGCTCTACAAGCATGACGGCACAATTTCCCGTGCGCATATCAAAATGGCCGCCATGCACTGCCGGCATGACACCCCATACCGGCTCAAAACATCACAGATCACGCCTTTGCGCTACAGCAGCGTGTCGTAATTGGCTTCGCAAAGCTCGAGTTGCGCCAGAAAGCTCTCATCGTCTTCCATGGTCAGATCATAGGCCCCGCCGTCAAAGACCGACCAGATCTCGTCGACCTCCTCCTGGCGCAACCCATGGTCGTCCAGCAGCACGGTGTCGATGTCGGCGCCCAGATCGAAGGCGAGGTCTTCGTAATGCGCAGCGTCCTCGCTGCCTTCCTCGTAATAGTAGGATTCCTCGAAAAACAGCGCGCTGCACCAGATCGCCTGGATCAGGCTTTTGGGCAGATCCTGGACTAGCTTGGTCTGCGGTTGGGCCACGGCGCTTCCCGTGCCGCCAAGACCGAGGACAAGCGCCAATGGCAGCAAATAGCTGGAAAATTTCATGTGTTCCGTCCCCTATCTTCGTTGGCGAGCCAGGCCGCCCACCGACCATAGCAAGCCTCACGCCTCCCCGTAAACGCCATCATCATCCAATTTTCCGCGAGCGCCCGCGCTGCCGGGTGGCCAAAGCAAAAGACCCGGATCGCGTTGATCCGGGTCTTTTCCGATACATTCCGATCAATACGCGCTCAGGCGCCGGACTTCATGTCTTCCTTGGCGCGCTCTGCGTAGATGTAGAGCGGACGCACGTCCTTGTTGTCCACGACTTCCTGGCTGATGACCACTTCCTCGACCCCTTCGAGCGAAGGCAGATCGTACATGGTATCGAGCAGGATCGCCTCGAGGATCGAGCGCAGGCCGCGCGCGCCGGTCTTGCGGGCAATGGCCTGGCGGGCGACCGCCTTGAGCGCGTCCTCGTGGAACGTCAGTTGCACGTCTTCCATCTCGAACAGGCGTGCGTACTGGCGAACCAGGGCGTTCTTGGGCTCGGACAGAATCTGGACCAGCGCATCCTCATCGAGATCCTCGAGCGTCGCAATCACCGGCAGACGGCCGATGAACTCCGGGATCAGCCCGAAACGGACCATATCCTCGGGCTCGACTTCGGCAAGCACGTCACCGACCCGACGGTCGTTGGGGTCCTTGACGCTGGCGGTAAACCCGATCGAGGAGTTTTCTCCACGCGCCGCGATGACCTTTTCCAGTCCCGCAAAGGCGCCGCCGCAGATGAACAGGATGTTGGTCGTGTCCACCTGCAGGAATTCCTGCTGCGGATGCTTGCGGCCACCCTGGGGCGGAACCGAAGCCACGGTGCCTTCCATGATCTTGAGCAGTGCCTGCTGCACGCCCTCGCCCGAAACGTCGCGGGTGATCGAAGGATTGTCCGACTTGCGCGAGATCTTGTCGACCTCGTCGATATAGACAATCCCGCGCTGCGCCTTGTCGACATTGTAGTCCGCGGCCTGCAGGAGCTTGAGAATGATGTTTTCGACGTCCTCACCCACGTAACCGGCTTCGGTCAGCGTGGTGGCGTCAGCCATGGTGAACGGCACGTCGAGAATGCGCGCCAGCGTCTGGGCCAGCAACGTCTTGCCGCAACCGGTCGGACCGATCAAAAGGATATTGGACTTGGACAGCTCCACATCCTGGTTCTTGGTCGCGTGGTGCAGGCGCTTGTAGTGGTTGTGCACGGCCACCGAGAGCACGCGCTTGGCGCGCCGCTGGCCGATAACGTAATCGTCGAGCACTTTGCAGATGTCGGCCGGGCTCGGCACACCATCTGCGGACTTGACCATCGAGGTTTTCGATTCCTCGCGGATGATGTCCATGCACAACTCAACGCATTCATCGCAGATGAATACGGTGGGTCCGGCGATCAGCTTGCGGACTTCGTGTTGGGATTTCCCGCAGAACGAGCAGTACAGCGTGTTCTTGGAGGATTCTCCGCTCGAATTTTCCTTGGACATCTAGCAACTCCAGAAGCGTTGCAAACGCTTGGTTCAGTTTCGCCGATTCATAACGCTACCCGACGACGCATGAACAATTTCTCACTCTGACCATAAAGATCGTTCCGTCGGGGCGCAATCGGCACGAGCGCTTCTCTTTGCGCCCGTTGCATCTGTTCAATAACGGGCTCTTATGCCCCGCCTTCCGGTACCGCCCGCTTCTCGTGAACGTGGTCGATAAGGCCGAGTTCCTTGGCTTCTTGCGGTGAAAGGAACTTGTCGCGCTCGAGCAGGTCTTCAACCTGCTGATACTCGAGCCCGGAATGCTTCACGTAGATTTCATTGAGCCGGCGCTTCAGATTCTCGGCCTCGCGGGCGTGAATCATGATGTCGGTCACCTGACCCTGATAGCCACCCGAGGGCTGGTGCACCATCACGCGGGCATTGGGCAGCGCGCCGCGCATGTCCTTCTCGCCTGCGGTCAGCAGCAGCGATCCCATCGACGCCGCCTGCCCCATGCACAGGGTCTGAACCTTGGGACGGATAAATTGCATGGTGTCGTAGATCGACAGGCCTGCCGTCACCACCCCGCCAGGTGAGTTGATGTACATGGCGATTTCCTTTTTCGGATTTTCCGATTCGAGGAAAAGCAGCTGCGCGACGATAACCGAGGCCATGTTGTCCTCGACCACGCCGGTCACGAAAATGATGCGCTCACGCAGGAGGCGCGAATAGATATCGAAGGCGCGTTCGCCGCGATTGGACTGCTCGACCACCATCGGCACGAGCGTGTTCATGTATAGATCGACGGGATCTCGCATGTTTTGGGTAACTCCCCCGGAGAAAAGGATTCGGCTTGTCGGCCAGATAGCAAGCGATTGCTGCTTAAAGGACGGTTAAGGCTCACATAGGCTTGGCCGCGTTCAACTTCAATAGCAAGCCCAAGCGTGGCCCTATTGTGGCGCATGCTTAACGCTCACAGCCTTTCCACACGGTCACTTGAAGCTGGTCGCCACGCCCTTTTTGCGAAAATAGGCCTGCATGAGTTTTCGTCCCTGCCGGTTGGGTTGCGCCAGCTTCGATGTCTCGAACACCGCTTCCTTGACGCCCTCGCGCGCCATGGCGGCTTTCAGCGCCGCGATATGGAGGTCCAGATCTTCATTGTCATTTTCAAGCGAGGTGTAAATGGCGTCTGTCGCCTGCGATACTGTGATGTCACTCACGATATTTGGTCTCCAAAATAATCCGGCCCATACCTAAAGAAATTCTGGGCATGGGCAAGACCGGACCATCGAGCGTGTCCAGATAAAGTGGGCACCACTTTATCTGGACACGCGACAAAACAAGGACTTAGAGCCGTCGTTTTGATTCCGCCAAAACATGGCCGGCTCTAGGCATGAAGGATTTGCCGGAATAGGCTGCCGTAAAAGACGAAGCCAAAAAAGGACACGCAGACCGATGGCAGCCATAGTTCAGCTCCGACCGATCACCGATGTCCCCGACGGCCTTGGCGCCAGCGCCCAACCCTCCGATCCCGCCTTTTACCAGAACCCCTACCCGTTCTACGCATCACGCCACTCTACCCATCCGGCCTTCTTCTGGACCGAATACGGTCACTGGTGTTTTGCCGACTTCGCTTCAGTCAGCGCCCTCCTTCGCGACCGGCGATTCGGCCGCGACATTCTCCACGTCGCCACGCGCGAGGAAATCGGACTGCCCGAGCCCCAGCCGCACACCACCGATTTCGACCTCACCGAAAAATACTCTCTTCTCAACCTCGAACCGCCCGCTCACTCGCGGCTGCGCACCCTGGTCAACCGGGCATTCGTCTCCCGCCAGGTCGAGCTGTTGCGCCCGCGCATCGCCGCGCTCACCCATTCCATCATCAATGGCTTTGAACATCAGGGCAGCGTCGAGTTGATAAAGGCTTTTGCCGCCCCCATTCCCGCCATCGTGATTGCCGAAATGATCGGCCTGCCCACCGAAATGGCGCCTCAATTGCTCGACTGGTCCAATCGCATGGTCCGGATGTACATGTTTGAGGTCAGCCACGAGACCGAGCTTGAGGCCAATCGCGCCGCCGCAGAGTTCACCGCTTATCTGCGCCAGGTCATTGCCGAGCGCCGCATGCTGCCGCGCGAGGACCTGCTCAGCCACATGATCGCCGCCGAACAGGGCGGCGAGCGCCTGAGCGAAGACGAAATGCTCTCGACCGCCATCCTGCTGCTCAACGCCGGCCACGAGGCAACCGTCCACACCACCGGAAACGCCGTAAAGGCGATTCTTGAAAGCGGCTATGATCCGCGCATGCTGTTCGCCGACGAAGCGGCGACCGCCGCCACCGTCGAGGAAGCCCTGCGTTTCGACGCCCCGCTGCACATGTTTACCCGCTACGCCCTCGAGGACCTCGAATACAACGGCATCGCCCTGCGAAAAGGCGATATGATCGGATTGATGCTCGGCGCCGCCAACCGCGACCCCAACCGCTTTACCAACCCCAACACCTTCGATCCGCTCCGTACTGACGGCGCCAATGTCAGCTTCGGCGCCGGCATCCATTTCTGTATCGGCGCGCCCCTCGCCCGCCTCGAAATGCAGATCGCCATGAAAATCCTGTTCGAGCGCCTCCCCAAGCTGCACCTCTCGGCTCCACCCCGCTACGCCGACGTCTATCACTTCCACGGATTGGAACGGCTGGACGTAAGTTGGTGAGCAGCTGACTCTTAATCAGCGACCCCGGCCCGGCAAACCCGCTACAGTCATCCCCAACCTGATCCGGACCCACTACGCGGCAGCCCAGATGGTTCTGGCAAAGGTCTTTCCTCTCCCTCGCTGCTCCGGCGAAAGCCGGAGCCCATGTGCGCCGCCACACTCTGTGATGGCTCGGCAAGGCTGCTGGGTCCCGGATCGAGTCCGGGACAGCGACGTGGGCAATGCCACAGCCTTCCCCATGCCCACAACCGTCATCCCGAACTTGATCCGGAATCCAGTACACTCAGCGTCCAAAACAGAGCCCCTGACAGCGGCGCCCGGTTTCAGCCTAAAGCCGCGCCGCCGAAAGATCGGCCAGAACCTCGGGAATCAAGCCCGGCAGATCGTCCGCCACCATCCCCGGCTTGCCAAAGCGCCGCGCCGCCCGACCGTGAACATAAGCGCCGGCGCATGCAGCCTCAAAGCTGTCCATGCCCTGCGCCAGAAACCCGCCGATCAGGCCCGCAAGCACATCGCCAGTACCGGCAGTGGCCAGGATCGGCGTTCCGGTTGTATTGATCACGGCCCGCCCCTGCGGATGCGCAATCACAGTGTCGGAGCCCTTGAGCAGCACGATAGCGCCCGACCGTTGGGCTGCGGCGATCGCCATATCGGTCTTTGCCCCCCCGATCTCACCGAACAGCCGCTTGAACTCCCCAGCATGCGGCGTCAGAACCACGCTTTCCGGCGCACGTTTGCCAATCGCCGAAAACAGCACATCCGGCTGGTCGGCAAAACTCGTCAGCGCGTCGGCATCGAGCACCAGCCGCGCATCACTCTCGAGCGCCGCCAAGACCATTTGCCGTGTCGCCTCCCCGATACCGGCACCCGGCCCGATCACCAGCGCATTCTTGCGTGTATCGTCCAGCATTGCGCTCAGTGCCTCGGCATTGCCAATTTCGGCAAGCATGATCGCTGTGACGTGAGCGGCATGCACCAGCAGCGCTTCGCGTTCACCGGCAATCGTCACAAGCCCGGCCCCGCTGCGCGCCGCACCGAGCGCCGAAAGCCGGGCCGCCCCGGTGTGCAGGGCGTCGCCCGATACCACGACGCAATGGCCGGCATCATATTTGTGCCCATCCGCCCTGCGGGCAGGCAGGCTCCAGAGCCGTGGATCGTTCTCGTAAAGGTTTATGTCGATCTCCGAGAGCACTGCGTCGGGAATGCCGATATCGGCCAGCAGCACCTCACCGCACAATCCGCCGCCGGGCAACAGCAAATGACCCGGCTTGTGGCGGAAAAACGTCACCGTCAGGTCCGCCTTGACCGCCGCGCCACGCACAGCCGCCGTCGCGCCATCAACGCCGCTCGGGATGTCGACGGCCACCACCTGCGCTCCGCTCTCGTTGATCGCGGCGACAAGGTCGGCCATCTCGCCCTCGATATCCCGCGAAAGCCCCGCGCCGAGAAGGGCATCGACGATAATCCCGAAATCATGGCACATTCCGGGCGCCGCCGTTTCGATCGCCCCGCCCCACATGCGCGCCATCATCGCCGCGTCGCCGTCGAGATCGCTCTTGGCACAGGTGAGCCCCACCCGCACCGGCCATCCGCGTTCGGAAAGCAGCCGCGCCACCACAAATCCGTCGCCGCCATTATTGCCCGGTCCGCACAGCACAAGCACCGGCTGCAGCAGAAACCGCTGGCTCACCTCATAGGCGACGGCCTGCCCTGCACTTTCCATCAGACTGAGCGAATTGACGCCGCTTTCGATTGCCAGCCGGTCGGCCATGGCCATCTGTTTTGGGGTTAGCAGTTCCTGCACCATCGACTCCGGTCACGAGCGGCAGCGCCATTCCCCCGATACGGCCTGCACTCACAAACAAAAAGGGCCCCGCAAATTTGCGGAGCCCCATTCAAATAGCCAGTTCTGTGTCGATAACGTGGCCGTGATCGTGATCGCTTTCGATCCGGAGCGCTGCCAGGAAAAGTGGCACCCACTTTCCGGTTCGGCAGCGCGGCCACTAAAGAAGCGATAGCGTCAGTGATCGTGATCGCTGTCGATATCGAACCCGTCTTCACCTTCACGGACCAGCTTGACCAGATCTTCGCGGCTGATCTTCTTTTCCTTGACGTCAGCCAGTTCCACGACGAAATCGACGACCTTGTTTTCAAAGATCGGCGCGCGCAGGCCGGCAAGAGCGTTGGGGTTCTTGCGGTAATAGTCGTAAACCTGCTGCTCCTGGCCGGGGAAGCGCCGCACTTCGGCGATCAGCGCCTGCTGGTGCTCTTCGTCCGACACGGTGATCTCGTTGACATTGCCGATCTCGGCAACGACCAGCCCCAGCCGCACGCGGCGCTCGGCGATCTTCTTGTAGTCTTCCTGCGCCTTTTCCTCGGTCGTGCCTTCGGATTCGAAGGTCTTGCCGTGATGCTCGACCTCGTGCTTGACCCGGTTCCAGATCGCATCGAACTCGGATTCGACCAGCTTGGCCGGCACGTCGAACTTGTGGCCCTCGTCCAGCGCATCGAGAACGAGGCGCTTGAGCCGCTGCTGCGACAGGTTCTTGTTCTGGCTTTCGATCTGCCCGCGGATCGCCGTCTTCAGCGCCGCGAGATCTTCGAGGCCAAGTGTCTTGGCGAACTCATCATTGAGTTCCACATCGGCCTTGGGGCCATCGACATGGAGCACATTGACGTCGAACTCGGCCTTCTTGCCGGCCAGTTCCTCGTTCTGGTAATCCTTGGGGAACGTGACCTTGATGGTCTTGTTGCCGCCCTTCTTGACGCCGATCAGTCCTTCTTCGAAGCCCGGAATGAACTGGCCCGAACCGATGGTCAGATGGGTGTGATCGGCCGAACCGCCCTCGAAGGGCTCGCCGTCGATCTTGCCGACGAACGAAAGACCGACCCGGTCGCCATCTTCGACAACGGCATCGTCGCCCTTGTCCTCATAAGGACGGTTCTGCTTGAAGAATTTTTCGACTTCCTCGTCGACTTCCGCGTCGGTCACTTCAATAACCGGCTTTTCAAGCTTGATGGTCTTGAAGTCCATCAGCGAAACCGGGGGAAGCACTTCATAAGAGACTGAAAATGCGAGGTCGCCTTCACCGTCCAGCACGCGGTTGATGAGCGCCTGGTCTTCGCTGAGGTCGATTTCGGGCTGGGTCGCTGCCTTTTCCGAACGCTCTTCGAGCGTTTTGGAAACTGTCTCGTTGATCGAATCCTGCAGCACTTCGCTCATCAGCGAGCGGCCATAGACCTTTTTCAGATGCGCGGTCGGCACCTTGCCGGGGCGGAAGCCCTTGATCTGCACCTTGCCCCGAACCTCGTCGAGCTTTTCGTCGAGTTTCGATGCGAGCGCCGTCGCCGGAATGGTCACATCGAGCTTGCGGCGCAGCCCTTCGTTCAGAGTTTCAGTTACGTTCATTTTGCGTATCGATCCCGTATTTTCGTAAATCGTGTTGGAAGCCGGCGCAGAATTTGGTGCGGGTGAGAGGAGTCGAACCTCCACGCCTTGCGGCGCTGGAACCTAAATCCAGTGCGTCTGCCAGTTCCGCCACACCCGCGTACCTCGTACGCCCGGCGTCGAGTTGGCACGCGTCCTAGCCCAACTTCTCATTGCAGTCAAAGCCTCATTGATTTGGGGGCTGCCTTCCCCCGCGTTTGCGCCCGGCTTCATACTGTTCCATGATGCTCAACCGAGAACCGCTGAACCAACCGCCAAACGTGCTTATAAATTGGGCTTTTTGCCTATTTTTTAGCCACACATGCCGCCAAGGACATAAGAAAAAGGTTGTGCTCACGCCTGCAACCCGTTGTTTTATCAATGCCGATGCAACAAAAATCTCGACTGGCACACCCCATGCATTCTATGGGCCAACCGGTCCCGAACACTAGGAGACGTGGACATGAAAAAGATTGAGGCCATCGTCAAACCCTTCAAGCTCGATGAGGTCAAAGAGGCCCTTCAGGAAGTTGGGTTGCAAGGCATCACGGTGACGGAGGCCAAGGGTTTCGGGCGTCAGAAGGGCCATACCGAACTCTACAGAGGCGCCGAATACGTCGTTGATTTCCTGCCCAAGGTCAAAGTCGAGGTCGTTGTCCCAGACCAGCTTGCCGACAAGGCGATCGAGGCGATCCGCAACGCGGCGCAGACCGGTCGCATTGGCGACGGCAAGATTTTCGTTTCGACGGTCGAACAGGCCATTCGAATCCGCACGGGCGAAAGCGGAGACGAAGCCCTCTAGCCGGGCTTCGTGAAACCAAGTCAGGCGCGCGATAAACTCCTCCCGGACCTTTATGGCGCAGGCATAAACATCAAACACCACTAACTGGGGATCTATTATGAGCTCAGCAAACGATCTTATGAACAAGATCAAGGACGAAGGCATCAAATACGTTGACCTTCGCTTCACCGACCTGCGCGGCAAGCTTCAGCATGTCACCATGGACGCATCGGTCGTCGACGCCGAAATGTTCGAAGAAGGCGTCATGTTCGACGGTTCCTCGATCGCTGGCTGGAAAGCCATCAACGAATCCGACATGGTCCTGATGCCCGACAACGATTCGGCCTATGTCGATCCGTTCTTCTCGGCGCCGACCCTGTGCGTGAACTGCGACATTCTCGAGCCCGCCACCTACCAGCCCTACAATCGCGACCCGCGCTCGATCGCCAAGAAGGCCGAAGCGTTCGTCAAGACCTCCGGCGTCGGTGATTTCGTCGGTTTCGGTCCCGAGCCCGAATTCTTCCTGTTTGACGACGTGAAGTACTCGACCTCGACCTACAAGGTCGGTTTCCAGGTCGACTCCTCCGAACTCGGCTCCAATTCGGACGCCGATTACGAAGGCGGCAACACCGGCCACCACATCGCGCTCAAGAAGGGTTACTTCCCGGTTCCCCCCGTCGATAGCGCCCAGGACATCCGCGGTGAAATGCTCGAAGCCCTCGCCGCCATGGGCGTCGTTGTCGAAAAGCACCACCACGAAGTGGCCTCGGCCCAGCACGAACTCGGCATCAAGTTCGCGCCGATGATCACCGCTGCCGATCACGTCCTGCTCTACAAGTATGGCGTCCAGCAGGTCGCCCAGTCCTACGGCAAGACCGCAACCTTCATGCCCAAGCCCGTTTATGGCGATAACGGCTCGGGCATGCACTGCCACCAGTCGATCTGGAAAGACGGCAAGCCGCTCTTTGCGGGCGACGAATATGCCGGTCTGTCGATGGAATGCCTTTACTACATCGGCGGCGTCATCAAGCACGCCAAGGCCATCAACGCCTTCACCAACCCGACCACCAACTCCTACAAGCGTCTGGTGCCGGGCTTTGAAGCCCCCGTCCTGCTGGCCTACTCGGCCCGCAACCGGTCCGCTTCGTGCCGCATCCCCTTCGGCCAGAGCCCGAAGTCCAAGCGCGTCGAAGTCCGCTTCCCCGATCCGCTTGCCAACCCCTACCTCGCCTTCACCGCCCTGCTCATGGCTGGCCTTGACGGCATCAAGAACAAGATCCACCCGGGCGACCCGATGGACAAGGATCTCTACGAACTGCCCAAGGAAGAGCTCCAGGGCATCCCCACCGTTTCCGCCTCGCTGCGCGAAGCGCTGGAAAGCCTCTCGGCCGATCGCGACTTCCTCAAGGCAGGCGGCGTGATGGACGACGACTTCATCGACTCCTACATCGATTTGAAGATGGAAGAAGTCATCAAGTTCGAGCACACCCCGCACCCCGTCGAGTACGAGATGTACTACTCGGCTTAAGACCGCGGTTTATCGCATACGGAAAGGGCTCCTTCGGGGGCCCTTTTTGTTTGGCGCATGCAGGACGCGGGCTGCAGATTTCCATAGGGCCTCAAGCCGGAACGTGCGATGCTGCGCGAGCGCAAACGATCATGTTCGCGCGCTCAAAGGATAGCGTCATGGCCAAAGGTCAGGTGCGGAAAAACCGCGAAGCGAAAAAGCCCAAACAGGTCAAAGAAAAAACCATAGCCGCAGCCCCTTCATTGAAGGGTGTCGTGCAGCTCGGAGAGCACAAAAAGCCCAAGAAGTAAGAGACAAGCGCTCACCGACCCACGAGGGGCAGAGATACAATGTCTTGCCGGCATTGCCCCTGCCCCCACCTCCCGGTTTGTTGATTGCCACCCCACCTTCCCGGCCCCACAAAAGCCCATCTTGCTTCACACATCGCCCTGGCACATATCCACTGCTGCGCGGGGCGATCATTTCATGACCATTTCAATCTTTTCTCGCCCTGTCGGCATGCTGGCAATGGCCGCCGTCATGTCCATGCCCCTCGCGGTTTCGGCGCAGGATGCGGCGAACCCCAGCCCGCTTACGACCGTTCTGGATGCCGCCGAAAGCCTCGAGCCGCTGCGCACCGTCACCATTTCCCTGGACGGCGAAATCATCGCCGACCGCGGCTATAACGGCTACACCTCCAGCGACCCCACCAACATCAAATCGGCCTCCAAGGTCATTGTCACCACCCTGGTCGGCATCGCCATCGACAAGGGTTTGCTCGAAGGCCCTGAACAGCGGGTTGCCGATCTGCTCACCGATGATTTGCCTTCCGATCCCGACCCGCGCCTCGATCGGATCACCCTGAGCCACCTCATGTCGATGCAGGCGGGCCTCGAGGCAACGTCCGGCGCCAATTACGGGCGATGGGTCGCGAGCTCCAACTGGGTGCGCTCAGCCCTCGCCCAGCCCTTCGTCGCCGAACCGGGCGGACCGATGATCTATTCCACGGGCTCGACCCATTTGCTCTCTGCCATCCTCACCGAGGTGGGCGGCGCCTCGACGCGTCAGCTTGCCCGCGATTGGCTTGGCCTCATCGATGGCTTTGCCATCACCGGCTGGCTTCAGGACCCCCAGGGCATCCATCTTGGCGGCAATGAACTCGCCATGACACCACTCTCCCTCCTGGCGTTGGGCGAAATGATCCGCAATGGCGGCGTCACCGAAGATGGCGAACGGATCGTCTCGGAAGACTGGATCGAGCAATCCTGGCAACAGCGCACCACCTCCCGCTTCGGCGGGCACGGATACGGCTATGGCTGGTTCCTCACCGAGCTTGGCGGTCACGAGGTTTCCTACGCGTGGGGCTATGGCGGCCAGATGCTCTACATCGTTCCCGGCCTCGATCTGACCGTCGTCATGACCTCGGACCCCAATAGCCCGTCGGGCGGCAACGGCCATCGCGATCGCCTTCACGACCTGCTCGCCGACATTATCGGCATTTATGACAGCGGCGCGCGCGAGTAGCCGTCGGGCCGCCCTTTTTCGCTCCCCCTGGGCCCGATCACAGAACCGTGATGACGCGCGGGCGTAACCATCTTCGATGTCCCAACGAATGAGTGATCGGTGCCCAAAGCGGCGCCTTCGATCCCCAAAGGAAGGACATTGCAATGAACCTCAACATAGCCTCAGTCGCTCTCGCCGCATCGCTGGCGACAGCTCTCGGAACCGCCGGCGCTGCCCCGGCCATCGCCCAGGACGATATGGTCAAGTGCTACGGCGTCTCGCTTGCCGGTCAGAACGATTGCGCGGCCGGCCCCGGCACCACCTGCGCCGGCACCTCCACCGTCGACTATCAGGGCAACGCCTGGACACTGGTTCCCTCGGGCACCTGCGAAAGCATGGAATTGCCGGGCGATCGCATGGGCAGCCTCGAGCCGCTCGAACGCGACGTCCCCGCCTGAGCCGCACCCATTGGAGCGCGGCACTGTCCGCGCTCCGCTCGCCAATCGACCGGGAGGCCATGATGAACCGCTACAACACCCTTCCCCAGCAAGCCGGCGTGGGCCTCAAGCCCGAGCATTACGGGGAAATTCTCGAAAGCCGTCCGTCTGTCGGATTTTTCGAGATCCATGCCGAAAACTACATGGGAGATGGCGGCGCGCCGCATCGTTATCTCGCTGCCATCGCCGAGACCTATCCGCTTTCCCTGCATGGCGTCGGCTTGTCGATCGGCGGAGAGAACGATCTCGACCGCGCCCACCTCGCCCGTCTCAAGCATCTCATCGAGACCTACAAGCCCGCGTCATTTTCCGAGCACCTCGCCTGGTCGACCCATGACAGCGCCTATCTCAACGATCTGCTGCCGCTTCCCTACACGCCACGAACCCTCGATCAGGTCTGCCGCCATGTCGATGACGTCCAGCAAACGCTTGGCGTTGCCATGCTGCTCGAAAATCCATCGACCTATCTTCTGTTCGAGGAAAGCACCATCGACGAGGTCGATTTCCTCGCCGCCATCGCCGAACGGACCGGCTGCGGCCTGCTGCTCGACGTCAACAACGTCATGGTCTCATCGGTCAACCACGGCTGGGACCCCAAAGATTATATCGATCGTTTTCCCATCGAGTTCGTCGGTGAAATCCATCTCGCCGGTTATGATGAAACCCTCGACAGCGCCGGTGCCCGCCTGCTGATCGACGCACATGGTTCGGCCGTCCGCCCCGATGTCTTCGATCTCTATGTCCATACGCTCGGCCGCACAGGCCCCATCGCCACACTTGTGGAATGGGACAATGACGTGCCCGATTTACCCACGTTGATGAGCGAAGCCCGCATGGCCCAGGCCGCGCTCGACAAGGCTCTCCCCGGCGTCCGGAGCGCGGCACAATGAGCGCGCAGACCCGCTTTGCCCAGGCGGTGCAGGACCCCGCCAGCGCCCTGCCCCAGGGCCTGACCAGCAAGGGCGGGCAGAACGACCCCCTGCGGTTCGCCGTCTATCGCAACAATGTTCACGTCAGCCTCGTGAACGCCCTGACCAAGGGGTTTCCCGTCGTGAGTGCCCTCGTCGGCGAGGAATTTTTCACCGCCATGGCCCGCGTCTTTGTCGGCCAGACCAAACCCTCATCGCCCATGCTGTTTCAATATGGCGAGAACTTCCCCGATTTTATTGCCGAGTTCCCGCCGGCAGCCTCTCTGCCCTACCTCTCCGATGTCGCCCGGCTCGAATGCGCATGGACCCGCGCATACCACGCTGCGGACGATCCCATCCTGACGATCAATGCGCTCGCCGGCCTGCAGCCGTCAGACCTCCTTCAGTCCCGCCTTGCCCTGCATCCTGCTTGCGCGCTCATAACCTCGCGCTTTCCCGTCGGCTCCATATGGCACGCGCACCGGCAGACACCGCCCGCCGCGCTCGGATCGGCTGGCCCCGAGACGGTGCTGATTGCACGCCCCGGCCTCGACGTCGTCGTAACGGTCTTGCCCCACGAGGACGCCGATTTCGCCCGCGCCATAATGGCCGGCGCCACCGTTGGCGGCGCTGCGACGGCATCGGCCAACGATGCGGATTTCGACCTCGGCACCGCTCTTGTCGGGCTGGTTTCGCTGGGCGCGTTCAAACCATCGAAAGGGAACAAGGCATGACACTGCATTCGATAATCGCCAGAAGCGAAGCGCTCATCGCCAGCCTTCCCGCACCCTTGGTGCTGCTGGTCTTGCGCATCGCGCTTGCCGTCCCCTTCTTTCGGTCCGGCCTGACCAAATGGGACGCCCCCTTCATGCTCGCGCCGAGCCAGGCGTTCCTGTTCGGACAGGAATTCCGCCTCCATATTCTCGGAGGCGCCTACCCCTACCCGTTCCCCACCCTTGCCGCTTATCTCGCCGCAACCGGCGAAATCGTTCTGCCCATCCTTTTGGTCCTGGGACTGGGCACGCGCTTTGCGGCGTTGGGCATTCTGCTCATGACCGCCGTAATCCAGCTCACCGTCCCCGAAGGGTGGGCGAACTTCCATCTGCCCTGGGCCGCCATGGCTTTGGCCCTCATGGCCTATGGAGCCGGTCGGCTGAGCGTCGATGGCATGCTTGCCAGCCGGACTCCGGAAATGAACCCGACAGGCTCCCATCGCTGAAACACCTCGGGTCATCAGCAGCGACGCGCGTTTCATCACTGACCCGGACTGCCCGATGATCGATGCAACAGCCTCGCCCCGCCCCTTTAGGCTCGGCGAAACGATCGGAGACCGGCGTAACCAGCGATGGCGAACGGTTCCTCTTCTTGCTTGCCGAAATCGTCATGGCAACCGCCATGGATGGCGAGAAATAATGTAGGCTATACTATTTTTTATATGATGTTTTCTATTTACCCGGATGGACTCCTCCCCTTCTCGTGCTAGCTTTCGAATGTACGGACCGTTTCGTACATATGATGAGGAGGATATCCATGTTTCGGTTGAGTAAGATCGCCGCGACCGCGCTGGCGGCGGCGACAATGGCGTTGGCCACCGGGGCCCTGGCCCAGATCGTCAAGACCCCGATCCCGGGCGATCCGGTGGAAACCGGTTCTGGTCAGGTCGCGGGCAAGATGCTGGATTCAGGTGTCAAAGCCTATTTCGGCGTACCCTTTGCAGCACCGCCCCTGCGCGAACTGCGCTGGCAGCCGCCGCAGCCGCATCCGGAATGGGAAGGCGTCTATAATGCGGACCGCTTTGCCCCCGAATGCATGCAGACCTTGCGCAACAGCGACATCAACCACTACTTCGGCGAGGAATCCCTATCCGAGGACTGCCTCTATCTCAACATATGGGCACCCCAGGACGCCGAGGCGGGGGCCGATCTGCCGGTCGTCGTCTGGATTTACGGTGGCGGCTTTAACGTCGGCTCGACCAACATGGCCAATTATTCCGGCGAACAGCTTGCCCAGCGCGGCGTTGTCTATGTCGCCCTGTCCTACCGCCTCGGTGCCATGGGCTTTATGGCCCACCCCGAACTGGCCGCTGAAAGCGAAACCGGGACTTCGGGAAATTACGGCCTGATGGATCAGGCGTTCGGTCTGCAATGGATTCAGGACAACATCGAAGCCTTCGGCGGTGATGCCGGCAACGTCACCCTTGTCGGCCAGTCCGCCGGTTCCATGTCGCTCAGCGCTCTTCAGGTCAGCCCGTTGGCCGACGGTCTGTTCCACAAGATCTTCGGCATGTCCGGCAGCGTCGTCAACAGCTTCTCGTCTCCCTATGAGCGGGTCGAAGCGGCCGGCCTTCAGGCCCAGGAACAATTGGGAGCCGCCGACATAAGCGCAATGCGCGCCGTTTCCGCCGACAAATTTCTCGACCTCGAGGGCGTCCGCTTCGGCATCGCCATCGACGGCCACGTCCTGCCTGAACCCGCATGGACGGCCTTCGAGAACGGCAGTTTCGCCGACGTGCCCATGGTCATCGGCTACACAAAGGACGAAACCTTCAACGGTCTCGCAGGCGCCCAGAACGCCGATGAACTGCGCACCAGAGCACAGGACATGTTCGGCGATGACGCCGAGGAAATCCTGGCATTCTACGATTTGGAGGCCGAAGATTTCCGCCGCACCGCGGTCGATATCTCCCGCGACACATCCATGGCCAGCGCCGTTCGCGATTGGGCAATCGCCCAGACCACGCACGGCGACAGCCCGGTCTATGCCTATATCTTCAGCCGCACTCAGCCTTACACCGAAGGGGTGACCTTCGCCGATCACAACCCGGCAACGGTCGGCGCCTATCACACCGTCGAGGTGCCTTATTTCCTCGACACGCTCGATAGCCTCAACATGTTCCGGGAAACCCGGACATGGACCGACGCCGATCTCGAGTTGCGCGACCGCTCGGCTGGCGCCCTCGTCGCCTTTGCACAGACGGGCGATCCCAACATGGATGGCCTCGACTGGCCCGTCTATGAACTCGGTGACGAACGTCTTGTCGAATTCGATATCGACACCGTCGACACAATCGAATGGCCCAACCACGGGGCCATGCAGATCGTCCACGGGCAACGCATAAGCCAGTAGCCTGGTCCGGCCCCGCATTTTCGTGCGGGGCCGGTTTTATCAAGCCCCCATCTCGGCAAAGAACCCTTCGGGATCGTCAGCCTCGATAAGCCTCCCCTTCTCGATTACCAGAAACCGGTTTGAAACCTCGCGCACGAAGGCGCGGTCATGCGACACCAGCACGCAACTGGCATCGTGCTCGATGATCTCGGCAGCGAGCGCTTCCTGTCCGGCGATATCGATGTGGTTGGTCGGTTCGTCCAGCAGGTAGAAATTGGGCTCCATCAGGCGCAGCGCGAGCAGTCCAAGCCTGGCCCTTTGGCCGTGGGACAGGAGTGCACCGAGTGTCCAGTGGGCGTCAGGGTCGATTCCGGCCGCCGCAAGCAGGCTTCGTGTCCGCTGATCGCCCTGCCCCAGCGCCGATATGAAATCGAACGGGCTGAGCTTTTCCGGCACAAAATCGAGCGCCTGGTCCATGTACCCGACCACCAGACTGGGCGTCGCCTTGATGCCCTCAATGCTCTCACCTCCCATCAGAACGCGCCTGAGCATCCTGACAAGACTGGTCTTTCCAGTCCCGTTGCGCCCCAGAACAACGATTCTATCTCCTTGAAAGATATGCAGTTTCGGGATCGAGAACAGCTTGCGCCCATCGGGCGCCGCCACCGTCAGCTCCTCGATCGAAACCAGCACCTTGGCATGAGTGCCGCGATTGGCCAGCCGGATATCCCCGCTGCGCTCCTTGTGCAGTACTCTGGCTTGCGCCTCGATTCTTTCGGCCCGCTCGCGAAGCTGTTTTTGCTTTTTCTGCAAAAGGTCGCTGCCGGAATTGATGCCGATGTTTTTCAGTTTCGCCGATTGCTGGCGAAGCTGGCTGGCTTCTTTCAGGTCGCGTTCGCGCTTGGACGCGTCGCTCGCGTCCTCCTGCGCCAATGCCTCCCGCGCCCGGCTATAGGGTAAGGGAAAATACCGGGAGGTTTCGGGCCGCAGGAACAGCGTGCGATTGGTCACCGCGTCGAGAAAGCTCCGGTCGTGACTTGCCATGATCACCGGCACATCACCGATCCCCATAAACCATTGTTCTAACAGCGCAATTTTCTCAAGATCGAGATGATTGGTCGGCTCGTCGAGCACCAGAATATCGGGATCGGACACCCAGGCCCGCATCAGCAACATAAGCCGCTGCCAGCCCCCGCTCAGCGCGCGCACCGGCAGATTGCGTATGTCCTCGGGCATGGAGAGCGTATCGAGCACCACATCGACACGCCAGCTTTCGCTTTCCAGCGTTTCCGCATCGAGTCCGGTGGCAACCGCATCGAACAGGCTGAAATCAAACAGCTTTTCGGGCACCACCTGCGGCACCATCCCAATCCGCGCACCGCGCGAGAGCGTAATGTCACCACGCGTGAGTTCGTTCTCGCCGACAAGGCAAGTAAGCAGGGTCGTCTTCCCGGCCCCATTTCCGGCCACGATCCCAACCCGGTCGCCCGAGCCGATCGTAAGAGTCAAATCATTGAAAAGGTTGGATTTTGCCGTATAGCCGGCGGATTTAAGGGCAATTGTCGTCATTTCAGTCTCGAATGTCCGGGGCGGCACAGGCCACCCAATTCTGCCAGGCCGCATGATGTCATGCGGTCGCGATCAGGGCAGACCCGTACGGAATTCGAATGCGAAATGTCCGGTGACGGTCAGCCCTGCAACATCTGCTGCAGGGCGTAAACAGGGCCACGCTGACGATGGTGACGCCAAATCTCTATCACGCAGCCCTCCTTTCCGATTCCAGAAACACCAAGACTATGCACCAGCCCGGCGCGGTCCCGCAAGGCTCAGTTCGCGGTGCGTGGCGCGTATTTCTCCGCCAGCATCATCGCCGCCTTGCGGTCGATATCGGCATACTGCAGCACGCTGTCGGTCAGATAACCCTGCGCTTGCATCTGGACGCCATGCGCTTCGATGATGGCGCGGGCATGGATCGGCTTGAGCGTCTCGCGATAGTCGCGCGGCACGGCGTTTTTCCCGCTCGCCTTATGTGTCTCGGCCAGCAGGCCAGCGGCCGTCTTGAGGCTTTTCTCGGTCACCGGAATCTTCATATGCGCCGCGAGCGCCTTGAGCTCCTTGATCGGATCGGCCCGCAAGTCTTCAAAGCGGATGGCATGCACTTCGGGCTGCCGCTTGCCGATCCAGCTCGCCACATTCTGGCTCCACGACCCCTGCGGTTCGGAGACGCGTGTCGCGCCGCCCCGCACACGCCGATCGACGGTCATCATCGCCTCGATGACCCGCATGGGCTGCATCCCGCTTGCATCGACAAGCGCAGCGGCCACATCGAGCGGCGAGCGCACAATATAGGTCCCGCCGATTGAAACCTTGGTGTTAAAGGTCGGATGCCCGAAAAACGTGCCCCGCACCGCATGCGTCCGCACCACGGGCAACCCCCGCGTATCGCGCGAAAGCAACTCATGCACCTGCGGCCGCGCCGCCGCCACCTCCTCTTCCCCGAGGCTGTTGGCGTCCTTGCCGGTCACTTCCTTGTAGAAGCGGCCATGGGAATCGAGCGGTATGATATTGTCGATATTGCGCATATCGATCCGCTTGGGCGGATTGGGCTGACTCAGAGCGATCATCAGGAAAATGGCCGACCGCACCCAATTGCCGCCCGAGCGCGGGTAGGACGCAACGAAATAGAGCGGACGGATAGGCTTTGCCTGTTGATCGGACACGGCGGACTCCCAAGAACTGTCCGCACTAGTTATCTGCCGCGCAAGGTACGCGCAACCGCGGCGGGAACTTCAGGCGAGAAAAAACACCGTGGCCAGCCCTGGCAACAGGACCACTTTGGGGAGGGAAAGGTGGGCAAGCCGGTACGCAGAACTCTTCAATCCGGCCTGCAGCCACCTGAACACTTCGTGCCCTGACCCAGACACCTGATACGCAGCGCCTCGGGCAAATCGTGCACGCATACGGCAACTCCAAACACATGAACCGTATGAACAATTTTTATCGCAAGGGGCTTAAAAAAGTGCTGATGAGACGCAAACCGAACGTAAATCGAGCCACTATTTTGCGCGCCCGAAGTGTCCCAGGATGAGAATGCGGCGGTCGGCATAAGTTGCGCAAATCAGAGTGCAATGCTGTTGAAACACCTTGGAATCTGTGGTGTTTCCGCTCATACATGCCGCCATATGATAGACCGGAATTCCATCTGATTCGCCCGGCAAGAATTTTTGAGGCTCATGACCGACGACAACGATCTTTTTGGCGTCACGCCCCCCCAACCCGCCGCCGAGCCGCAGCGCGCTGCCCCTGCGCGTGCGCCAGCGCCGTCAAACTCCTATACGGCGGCCGATATCGAGGTGCTCGAAGGGCTTGAGCCCGTGCGCCGCCGGCCGGGCATGTATGTGGGCGGGACAGACACCAACGCTTTGCACCATCTCTTTGCCGAAGTCATCGACAACTCGATGGACGAGGCGATCGGCGGGCATGCCACAAGGATCGAAGTTCATCTCGGCGAAGACGGCTACATAACGGTGGTCGACAACGGTCGCGGCATTCCGGTCGACAACCATCCCAAGCAGCCCCATCTTTCCGCGCTCGAAGTCATTATGACCACGCTCCACGCGGGCGGAAAATTCGATTCCAAGGCCTATGAAACCTCGGGCGGGCTGCATGGCGTCGGCGTTTCGGTCGTCAACGCGCTGACCGACGATCTCGTCGTCGAGGTCGCGCTCGACCAGACCCTTTACCGGCAGACCTATTCGCGCGGCAAGCCGACCTCGAAGCTCGAAAACATGGGCCGTGTCAACAACCGGCGCGGAACGACGATCCGCTTCCATCCCGATGCCGAAATCTTCGGCAACGCGGCGCGCTTCGTCCCCGACCGGGTCTTCCGCATGACCCGTGCCAAGGCCTATCTCTTCGGCGGCGTCGAAATCCGCTGGTCATGCGACGAGTCACTCGCTACCGACGAGGTTCCCGCCAAGGCGGTGTTCCACTTCCCTGGTGGTCTTCGCGATTTCATCGAACGCCGCATCGAGGGTAGAACGCGAATCCTCGACGACATATTCTCCGGCCGGACAGGAAAGCCCGGCGGCCACGGATCGGTCGAATGGGCGATTTCGTGGTACATCGGCGATACCTTTACCTCCTCATATTGCAACACCGTCCCTACCCCCGACGGCGGCACCCATGAGGCCGGCCTGCGAACCGCCCTGCTCCGCGGCCTGAAGAATTACGCTGAGATGGTCGGCAACAAGCGCGCATCTATTGTCACATCCGAAGACGTTCTGGGCCATTGCGGATCAATGCTCTCGGTCTTTATCCGCGAGCCGGAATTCGTTGGCCAGACCAAGGACAAGCTTGCTTCGGGCGAAGCCACTCGCATCGTGGACAATGCCATCCGCGACGCCTTCGATCACTGGCTCACCGCATCGCCGACCCAGGCCAACAAGCTGCTCGAATGGACCATCGAACGCGCAGAGGACCGTCTGCGCCGTCGCAAGGAAAAGGAAATCGACCGCAAATCGGCGACCCGCAAGCTGCGTCTGCCTGGCAAGCTCGCCGATTGCAGCCAGTCGGCGGCCCAGGGCGCCGAACTCTTCATCGTTGAAGGCGACAGCGCCGGCGGCAGCGCCAAGCAGGCGCGCGACCGGTCCAGCCAGGCCGTACTCCCACTGCGCGGCAAGGTGCTCAACGTGGCCGGCGCGAGCCGCGACAAACTTGCCGCCAACCAGCAGATCGCAGATCTCTTGCAGGCGCTTGGAGTGGGAACGCGCGACAAGTACCGTGAAGAGGATCTGCGTTACGACAAGATCATCATCATGACCGATGCCGACGTCGACGGCGCCCACATCGCTTCGCTTCTGATGACCTTCTTTTATCAGGAACTGCCGAAGCTGATCGAAGGCGGCCACCTCTTTTTGGCCCTGCCGCCCCTTTACCGCCTGTCGCAGGGCGCCAAGACGGCCTACGCCATGGACGACGCCCATCGACTCAAATTGATGGAAGAAGAATTCACCGGGCGCGGCAAAGTCGAAGTCACACGGTTCAAGGGCCTTGGCGAAATGCCGCATGCGCACTTGAAAGAAACCACCATGAACCCCAAATCAAGGACATTGCTCGAGGTTCGCGTCGTCTCAGACCGCGCGGAGACCACCGATACGGTCGACAGGCTCATGGGAAACAAACCCGAGGCCCGCTTCGAATTTATTTCCGAAAAAGCGGCCTTTGTGACCGAACTCGACGTTTGATCGTGCGCGGTCAGGCAGGCATTAATCTTGATGGCCAAATCAAGATTGACTTGAACCCAAGGTAGTTTATGGTCCCGCTCGTCAGAGGCCATACCCGTTCACTTGCACGTTCCGCGCGCAGGTTTGAGCAAAGTGTGGATGAAAGTGTACCGATTTCCGCTGGCGACACGTCGAGAAAGAACGAACCGGCAGCCTGCCTCACTTCTTCTTTATTCTCTGACCCGAACATGATGGACACCCGATTTGACTGTTGAATTCTCCGAGCTCGGCTTGGGCGACAAGGTCACCGAAGCAGTCGCTGCAGCCGGCTATACCAAGCCAACCGATATCCAGGCCCAGGCCATTCCCCATATCCTTGAAAAAAAGGATCTTATCGGGATCGCCCAGACCGGAACCGGCAAGACGGCTTCATTTGTGCTGCCGATGCTCTCCCTTCTCGAAAAGGGCCGGGCCCGCGCGCGCATGCCGCGCACCCTCATTTTAGAGCCTACGCGCGAACTCGCGGCGCAGGTTCACGAGAACTTTGAAAAATACGGCAAAAACCACCGTCTGACCGTCGCTTTGCTGATCGGTGGCGTATCGTTTGAAGATCAGAACAAGAAGCTCGATCGCGGCGCTGACGTTCTCATCGCCACGCCCGGCCGCATGCTCGATCACTTCGAGCGCGGACGCCTGCTACTCACCGGTGTCGACATTCTCGTCATCGACGAGGCCGATCGCATGCTCGACATGGGCTTCATCCCCGATATCGAACGCATCTGCTCGCTGCTCCCGCAGCGCCGGCAGACCCTGTTCTTTTCGGCCACCATGCCACCTGAAATCCAGAAGCTGACCCAGCGTTTCCTGCGCGATCCGGTCAAGGTGGAAGTGGCGCGCCAGAATTCGACTGCCGACACCATCGAGCAGGTTCTGCTCAAGGTCGGCCGCACGCCGGCGGAAAAGCGTGCCGCGCTTCGCGACCAGATTCGCGCCGCCAAGGATCTCAAGAACGCGATCATCTTCTGCAACCGCAAGCGCGACGTTGCGACGGTCGCCCGTTCGCTCGAGCGCCACGGTTTCGATGCCGGCGCGCTGCACGGGGACATGGATCAGAAATCCCGCACCGAAACGCTCGACAGCTTCCGCGCCGGATCGCTGGCGATTCTTGTTGCGTCCGATGTTGCCGCCCGCGGCCTAGATATCCCCGCGGTGAGCCATGTCTTCAATTTCGACGTGCCCACCCATGCAGAAGATTATGTCCATCGTATCGGCCGGACCGGCCGTGCCGGACGCTCCGGCACCGCAATTACCCTGATTGGTCCGGGCGAAACCAAATATGTCGATGCGATCACCAAACTGATCCAGCGCGACATAGCCTGGGCGGACGCGTCAGCCACCGTGTCTGCGCCCGCGCCTGAAGTCTCACAAGGCGATGAGGCGCCATCCAGTGGTCGAAAACGTGGTCGGCGCACACGCGGGAAAGACGAAAAGCCTGCCGCCGAAAGGCAGCAGCCGGCCAAACCAACCGAACAGGCACCGCGCCAGAACCGTGAGCAGGCCCCACGCCAGAACCGCGAACAGCCGCGCCGCGCGAACAATGACGATGGTCCCGCGAGTTTCAAGTCGGAAGGCCATATTCCCGCATTCCTGCTGCGCCCGACTGGCAGAGCCTGATCGCAATGGTTTGGGGTACGGCCCTGCACCCGGTCAGGACAGCAGGTCTGTTGACATCTTGAATCCCGGACGCTGCCGGTGATTTTTGATCTGGACAGCCGCGCCAGGACGCTCTAGCTAATCAATGGTTCCATGCCGGGGGGCTCTGGAAGCGTTCGGAACTCCAATCTGATGTTGCCGCTCGTAACCTGCACAGCAATCTGAAATCTCAATCCGCTTATCGACGGCCTTCAGGGCGCGGCTCGGGAGTTGGACTGGGTTTAAGGCGCCTTTAAGCCCTGGCGGACTATGATCTGATCGGAACAGGTGATGGTTGACGTAACGTGACGAACCTGGACTTTGACCGCGCATCAGGATTTGCCAATGCGGCGCTTGCCTTGCTCAAGCGCGCGCAGATTCCGCCGTTTCCGGTATATTATGAGCTGTTTTATACTTACGCGACCGGTTCGAATGCCGAGCTCAACACGCAGGTCAACGCAATCCTGACGCGATCAGGCACGATCACACTCGAGGAAGCTACGCAATTATGCGAGACATTCCTCAAAGTCCCCGACATGGACGAGAAGTTGCGGGCAATGTCGCAGATCATGAGCCGCAAGATCACTGATGTGAACCAGGCGATTGATGCCGCCATGGTATCCGCCAGTTCTTATTCGGGCTCGCTTCAACAGGCTTCGGGCGATCTGGCTGGCGGTGGTATCGACGAAGATGCGCTGAAAATGCTGTCTTCGCGCCTGCTGCGGGAAACCCGCCGCATGCAGGACATGAACCGGCGTCTCGAGGCCGAACTGGAAACCTCAAAGGACGACATTTCCGTTCTCCAGCGCGACCTCGACGAGGTCCGCAAGGAGTCCATGCTCGATCCTCTTACCAAGATTCCCAATCGCAAATGTTTCGACGAGCAGTTCTCGGCCGATCTGGAGCGAACTCACGCCCAGAACGCCACCATGTCGCTGCTGCTTTTCGATATCGATAGCTTCAAAGCCTTCAACGACACCTATGGTCACCTGACCGGCGATCAGGTGCTTCGGCTGGTGGCCCATGTTCTTAAGGCCAATCTCAAGGGGCGGGACATGCCCGCCCGCTTCGGCGGGGAAGAGTTTGTCGCCATCCTGCCCGAGACCGAGCTGGAGGGTGCCATTACCGTTGCCGAAAATATTCGCCGCTCGGTGCAGGCCAAGGAACTTCTCAAGCGCTCGACCAACGAAAAGCTGGGCCGCATCACGCTGTCGGTTGGGGTTGCACAATGGCGCGCCGGCGACACAGCGGCCACACTTATCGAGCGCGCCGACAAGTGTCTTTACGCCGCCAAGGGCGCCGGACGAAATCGGGTAATGTCGGAAAAGGACCTGCCAGGCTTCATCGGCTCATCCGACGTCGCCTGATCGCCCTCAGACCGTTGCTTCGGCCCGCGCTCTGGCCAGGTCGGCAAGATCGGCCGGCTTGAGCTGAACGCTCTCCCCACACCCGCAAGCGCCTTCCTGGTTGGGATTGTTGAAGGTAAAACCCGATGACATCCGGGTTTCTTCATAATCCATCACTGTTCCGAGCAGAAACAGCGTCGCCTTAGGCTCGATCCAGACCTGCACACCCTTGTCGCTGATATGATCGTCACCGGCCACGGCCTCTTCGACATAATCGAGCGTGTAGGCCATGCCTGCGCAGCCGGCATTCTTCACCCCGACACGCACGCCAATGACCGGCTTGTCGCTGTCTTCGATGATTTCCCTGATGCGCTCGGCAGCGGCATCGGTAAGCTGCATGATCGCGAAAGCCATTTCTACCACCAGTTCAGCGCGACTTGCGCTTCCTCGCTCATCCGGTCCGGCCCCCACGGCGGATCGAATACCATTTTCACTTCAACGTCCTGAATCCCTTCGACTGAGCGCGCCGCATTCTCGACCCAGCCCGGCATTTCACCGGCCACCGGGCACCCCGGAGCGGTCAACGTCATGTCGATGGTCAGGTTGCGGTCGTCGTCGAGATCGACCTTGTAGATCAACCCCAGCTCATAAATATCGACAGGGATTTCGGGATCATAAACCGTCTTGAGCGCCGCAATCAGGTCCGCCGTGATGCGCTCGACATCCTCGGTCGGCAACGCATTGCCACCCTCAACAAAGCTCTTGGCTTCGGCTTCGGTCTTTTCCGGTGCGGTATCAGTCATGACGGTCCAATATCAAAAGAAGGATTGCGCTTTTTCGATAGCCTCGACAAGCGCGTCCACATCGTCCTTGCCATTATATAGGGCAAACGAGGCCCGACATGTAGAGGTAACCCCAAATCTTTGTAGCAGGGGCATTGCACAATGGGTCCCGGCCCGCACGGCAACACCATACCGGTCGAGAATTGTCGAAACGTCGTGGGCATGAGCATTCTCGAGCATGAAGGAAAAAATCCCGCCCTTGCTCGGTGCGGTACCGAACATGCGCAGGGAATTGATCCGCGACAGCTGCTCGCCCGCGTAAACCGCGACCTCGTGCTCGTGGGCCGCAATGGCGTCACGCCCAATGGCCTCGACATAATCGATCGCCGCGCCAAGCCCGATCGCCTGTACGATCGGCGGCGTGCCGGCCTCGAACCTGTGCGGCGGAGCGTTGTAGGTCACAGCGTCCTGCGAAACCTCTTCGATCATCTCCCCGCCGCCCAGAAACGGTTGCATCGCGGCAAGCAGGTCATACTTGCCGTAAAGAACCCCCACCCCGGTCGGCCCATAGAGCTTGTGGCCGGTAAAGACATAGAAATCGGCCCCGATATCGCGCACGTCCACCTTGGTGTGAACGGCCGCCTGGCTACCATCGATCAGAACCGGAATACCGCGCGCATGCGCGATCTCCACGATCTGCTTGGCCGGATTGATCGTGCCCAGCACGTTCGACATATGTGTGATCGCAACGATCTTCGTCCGGTCCGTCAGGGCCGCCGTAAAGGCATCAAGATCGAAGCTTCCATCATCGGCCACGTCCACCCATTTTATCACCGCGCCCTTGCGTTCCCGATGGAAATGCCACGGCACGATGTTGGAGTGGTGTTCGGCGATCGAAATGACGATCTCGTCCCCCTCCCCGATCCGCGGACTGGCAAATGAGGACGCCACCAGATTGATGGCTTCGGTCGTCGAACGCGTAAAAATGATCTCTTCGACCCGCTCGGCATTGAGAAACGCGCGCACTTTCTCGCGTGCGCCCTCGAACGCTTCGGTCGCCCGATTGGCCAGCGTATGCAGTCCCCGATGCACATTGGCATATTCGTGTCGATACGCATGATCCATGCGATCGAGCACCTGCACCGGCTTTTGCGCCGAAGCACCCGAGTCGAGATAAACCAGGCGCTTGCCGTGAATTTTCTCCTCGAGAATGGGAAAATCCGCGCGTGCTGTCGCGAGATCGAAAGGCATCAAACGTCCTTCTTGAGCCAGCGCTCCACAACACCCGCAAGCGCTTCGGAGACGTATTCGTCCTCTACCGCTCCGGTGATTTCCTCAAGGAAAGCACGAATGAGTATGGTTTCGGCGTCTGCACGCGAAATGCCACGGCTCATAAGATAAAACAGCGAGGTTTCGTCGAGGTCCCCGCATGTCGCGCCGTGCCCGCAGACAACGTCGTCGGCAAAAATCTCCAGCTCGGGTTTGGAGAGAATTTCCGCCTCGTCCGAAAGCATCAGACCCTGCGTCATCATCTTGGCGTCGGTCTTCTGCGCGTCGATCGCGACGTTGATCTTGCCCTGGAACACTGCCTTGCCGCGCCCGCGCGCGATCTGCTTGTAGAGCTCGGCCGAAGTGGTGTTGGGCACGCCATGGGTGATGTCGATGGTGATATCCCGATGCTCGTCGGTATCGACAACATTGAGACCGAAGAAATCGCCATGCGTTCCTTCGCCGACGAAATCGGCAAACACGTTGGTCCGCGCCAGATGCGCACCGGCATTGATGACCACCGACTTAAAGCTCGATTCTGCGCCGATCCGATACTCGACGGTGGCGAAATGGGTCGCCTGACGTGCCGACAGGTCCACCAGAATATGGGTCACTTCGGCACCGTCACCAACCGAGACATAGCTGCCAACATTGCCCATATGAGCGGCGTCGCTGCCCGACACCGTCTCGATCACCGTAGCTTTTGCACCCGGACCGAAGGCAATCTTGGCCCCCGACTGAACGTGACCCGCGGCCCCTTCCATGCGGTGGTCGATGTGGATTACCGGATCCACCGAGCCGGCCAGCTCAAGGTTCAGCGATTCAGAAACCAGCGCAGCATTGAGACGCACGAGCACGTCATCCCGCGTTGTGAGAACTGAACCGGCCGCCTTGCCCACGATCACGCCCGCAGGCGCGGTCGAAGTCGACTGCACGACGCCATTGGCGATTACGATGCGGTAGGCCCCCGGAATATCGACAGCCGGCGCACTGGAATCGCTCGCCGCCTTCGCCCGCGGTGGTATCTGGCCCAGAAGGGTCCTGAGGTCGGTATAGTGATAGCTTTCGACCCGGCGCGTCGGCAGGCCGATCACCCGCAGGCGTTCGGCCGCATCTGTGGCTCCGGCGCTCTCGAGCTGTGCGACGAGGCTTTCCTCGGCGCCGCTCAGCCGGACAGGTGTCTGTATGTTCACGGCGTTACCTCTCAGGCAGCGTTGGATTCGTCGAAGTCTGCATAGCCCTTGGCTTCGAGCTCGAGCGCCAGCGATTTGTCGCCGGTTTCCACGACCCGCCCGGCAGAGAACACATGCACGACATCGGGCACGATGTAGTTCAGCAGGCGCTGGTAGTGCGTGATGACCAGCATGGAACGCTCCGGCGCGCGCAGCTTGTTGACACCCTCGGACACAACCTTGAGCGCGTCGATGTCCAGCCCGGAATCGGTCTCATCGAGAATGCAGAGTTTGGGGGCCAGAAGCGCCATCTGCAGGATTTCCGCGCGCTTTTTCTCACCGCCCGAGAACCCCACATTGAGCGGGCGCTTGAGCATGTCCTGCTTGATTTCCAGCAGCCCGGCAGCATCCTTGACGGCACGCATGAAATCGGGCGTCGAAAGCTCGCCCTCCCCGCGCGCCTTGCGCTGGGCATTCATGGCCGCCTTGAGAAAGGTCATCGTCGCAACGCCGGGAATTTCGATGGGATACTGGAATGCCAGAAACACGCCGGCAGCAGCGCGCTCGTCGGCTTCCATTTCCAGAAGATTCTCGCCGTCGAGCAGGATTTCGCCCTCGGTGACTTCATAGTCCTCCTTGCCGGCCAGCACGTAGGACAGCGTGGATTTGCCAGAGCCGTTCCGGCCCATGATCGCGTGAACTTCACCGCGATTGAGGGTCAGGTTCACACCCTTGAGGATCTCGTTGTCCTCGACGCGAACATGCAGGTTCTTGATTTCAAGCAACGGGGTGCTCATTTTTCGTCTCCGATATTTTCGCCGTCGAGATAATCGAGGCTCGTTTCTTCTCGCCCGATAAAGCGGAAGCGCCGTCGTTTTGTGCCTTCCACTGGGCGGCTCATCACCTGAAACTTCGCGCTGTCGGGGTATTCACAGACATCGACATCCGCCTTGGACGAAATCACCAGGTATTTCAGCGTTTCCGTCCCGGTATTGATCAGTTGGTGCGCGTAGCTTGCGTCGCCCATAGGCGCGCCCAGCACGTCGCCACCCTTCACCCTGTAAATTTCTCCGCCGAACCGATAGTCGCCTTCACCTGAAAGGATCACCAGCATTTCGTCTTCGGCATGATGCACGTGGTAGGGGCATGCCGTCTTGCCCGGCGCCACCTCGGTATAGGCACAGCCCAAGCGGGTGAGTTGGAGGATTTCGCCGACATAACCGTCAAACGATTCAAACCAACCCATCCCCGCATTGCGCTCGAGTTCCATCTCGGGCACTCGAACCACCGGGTTGTAGTCCGCTCCCGCCATTATCCAACGCTGCCTTCCAGCGAGATGCCGATCAGCTTCTGGGTTTCGACCATGAACTCCATTGGCAGATGCTGCAGCACGTCGCGAACAAAACCGTTCACGATCAGAGCCACTGCTTCTTCCTCGCTCAACCCGCGCTGCAGGCAATAAAACATCTGGTCGTCGGAAATCTTGGACGTCGTCGCTTCGTGCTCAAACACCGTCGAGGAGTTCCGGCTTTCGATATAGGGTACCGTATGCGCTCCGCAGCGATCGCCGATCAGAAGACTGTCGCACTGGGTAAAATTGCGCGCGCCAGTCGCCCGGCGATGCGAGGAGACCTGGCCGCGATAGGTGTTGTCGGAATTACCCGCCGCTATACCCTTGGAAATGATACGGCTGGACGTGTTCTTGCCCAGATGGATCATCTTGGTGCCGCTGTCGACCTGCTGCTTTCCGTTTGAAATCGCGATCGAATAAAACTCGCCGCGCGAGCCGTCGCCGCGCAGGATGCAGCTGGGATATTTCCAGGTGATCGCCGAGCCCGTCTCGACCTGCGTCCAGGAAATCTTGGAGTTCTTGCCGCGGCAATCGCCACGCTTGGTGACGAAATTGTAGATGCCGCCCTTGCCGTCCTTGTCGCCTGGATACCAGTTCTGGACCGTCGAATATTTGATCTCGGCTTCATCGAGCGCCACCAGCTCGACAACGGCAGCGTGGAGCTGATTTTCGTCGCGCATCGGAGCCGTACAGCCCTCGAGATAGCTCACATACGAGCCTTCCTCGGCGATAATCAGCGTACGCTCGAACTGGCCGGTGTTCCTCTCGTTGATCCGGAAATAGGTCGAGAGCTCCATCGGGCAGCGAACGCCCTTGGGGATGTAAACGAACGATCCGTCGGTAAACACGGCCGAATTGAGCGTTGCGTAAAAATTGTCGGTAACCGGCACGACCGAGCCAAGGTACTTCTTGACCAGTTCAGGATGCTCGCGCACCGCCTCGGAAATCGAGCAGAAGATGATGCCGTGCTTGGCCAGTTCCTCGCGGAAGGTCGTCACCACTGAAACCGAGTCGAACACTGCATCGACTGCAACATTGCTGCCGAACGGCGTATCTTGCGTCGCATCCTCGCCCTGAACCCCAGCCAGGATTTTCTGCTCGGATAACGGGATACCCAGCTTTTCATACGTCCGCAGCAATTCCGGATCGACATCGGCCAGCGACTTCGGTCCCGTGGTGCTTTTGGGCGCCGAATAATAGTACTGATCCTGGAAATCGATCTCCGGATACGAGACGCGCGCCCAGGTCGGCTCTTCGAGCGTCAGCCAGCGCCGGAAGGCCTCGAGCCGCCATTCGAGCATCCATTCAGGCTCGTTCTTCTTGGCCGAAATGAACCGCACGGTATCCTCATTGAGGCCCTTGGGCGACTTGTCGGATTCGATGATCGTCTCGAAGCCGTACTTGTACTTGTCGACGTCGAGCGCCAGCACCTGATCGACCGTATCGCGGTCAATGTTTTCCTTGAGGGTCGGAATGTCATAATCGGACATCAAAAAGTCTCCTGGTGCTAAGCTGCAGCGCCGTTACGGCGATGACGGCTCAGAACGGTTTCAAACGCCGAAAAGAAGGCGTCAATTTCCTCGGTGGTCGACGACCAGCCGAAACTGACCCGAAGGCCGCATTCACTCAAATCGGGCGACACGCCCATGGCGCTGAGCACATGGGAACGTCCAACCTTGCCAGACGAACATGCAGAACCCGACGAAACGGCGATGCCAGCCAGGTCCAGGCTCATCATCGCCACTGTATTCTTTATCCCCGGCACCGCGAAATTGATCGTGGTGCCGATCCGCTCCGCCCCGCGTGAGAAAATCACCGCATCGGGCACCAGCGAAAAAAGCCGATCTTCAAACGCCGTGACGAGCGCTGCCGCCCGATCTGCCTTGAAAACCTCGCCAAACTCTTCGCAGGCCGCCCCAAACCCCGCGATCAGCGCCGCCGATTCGGTGCCGCCCCGCCGGCCCTGCTCCTGCCCGCCCCCGGGAACCAGCCGAACCGTGTCCGCATGCCCCTTGACCAGCAGGGCGCCGATGCCGGCAGGCCCGCCGATCTTATGAGCCGATATGGCCATCATATCGGTAGCGCAGGCCGCAAAATCCAGACCAAGCTTGCCAAAAGCCTGCACCGCATCGACGACGAGAATATGAGGCGTTGGCCCCAACAGCATCTCGATCTTTGCACGCGGCTGGACAACTCCGGTCTCGTTATTGACCCAGGATACGGCCACCAGCAGCTTTTCCCCGGCGGCATTGGCGGTTTCGATATGGCGAGCCAATGCGTCGAGATCAATGATCCCGTTGCCATCAACGCCGACTACCCGAACCGACACGCCAGACGCTTCCGCGGCCTTCAGTGCCGCCGCATGGTCGGTCGCGCAAACGACAACCCGGTCGATCGCAAAAGCCTTGACGCCCCCGACAATGGCCTGGGTCAGGGCTTCGGTCGCCGAGCCGGTGAAAACCACCTGCTTGGCCTCGGCCCCGGCCGCCTTTGCAACCTTGTCCCGGGCATCATCGATAAGCGCGCGCAGCGCCCGCCCCGGGCCGTGAACCGACGATGGATTACCCACCATTTCGAGCGCAGCCAGCATCGCTGCGCGGACGCGCGGCAGCATGGGCGCCGAAGCGTTATGGTCGAGATATACGCTCATCGATCCGTCAACTCGCCGCTCCCGGACTCTCTAAAAGGCCGCTGCAGCAAACAATCCTTGAAATTCGACTCGCTCCTTAAGTAAAAGGAGCGCTCAAATGCGCCGGAAACTCCGGCCAAAACCCGTTTGGAATTATTCTAAACTGGTATTCCAAGTCAGTTTTATGGACGCCTGCACCATTCGTCAAGCCGGGTCCGCGGGTGCATGGCTCCCATGCAGCGCCGAACTAAGCATAAAGGTAAGAGTCAATGCCTGAAGTGATTTTCAACGGACCTGAGGGGCGTATCGAGGGCCGGTATCAACCGGGCAAGGAGCCCAACGCACCCGTTGCGATCATCCTTCATCCTCACCCCCAGTTCGGGGGCACGATGAACAACCAGATCGTCTACAATCTCTTCTACATGTTCGTGCAGCGCGGCTTTGCGGTCCTGCGCTTCAATTCGCGCGGCGTTGGGCGCTCCCAGGGCCTCTTCGATCATGGCGTGGGCGAATTGTCCGACGCCGCGGCCGCGCTCGACTGGCTGCAGGCCCTCAACCGCGAAAGCCGCGGCTGCTGGATCGCCGGCTTCTCGTTCGGTGCCTGGATCGGCATGCAGCTCCTGATGCGTCGTCCCGAAGTCGAGGGCTTTATTTCAATTTCCCCGCCGGAAAACCTCTATGACTTCTCGTTCCTGGCCCCCTGCCCGTCTTCGGGCCTGATCATCCATGGCGACAAGGATCGTGTGGCGCCGCCCGAGGCCGTTCAGAAGCTGGTCGACAAGCTCAAACTCCAGAAGGGCATCACGATCGAACAGCAGATCGTCGAGGGTGCCAACCACTTCTACGAGGACAAGATCGACGAACTGATCGAAGCGTGCGGCGAATATCTCGACCGTCGCCGGGCCGAGATCGCCGCCGGCGGCGGACGTTGACCCCTGCGATCGTTTTGGAGCGTTTCCGGCAAAAGTCGGAAACGCTCCAGACAGTCTGCGAATCTCATCCCGGGTGGAAGGGCGCCCGATTGACGGGATGATTTCGAGCCAAACCCGTCCGGCATATGGCGGCCGGGCAGCTTCAACGCTCTGGAATCAAGACCAATGACCCAGTTCAAATCCGAATTTCTCAATACGCTCTCAGAGCGCGGTTTCATTCATCAGGTGTCCGACCCCGACGGGCTCGACAAGAAGTTCTCGACCGAGATCGTGACCGGCTACATCGGCTACGATCCCACGGCCGCATCGCTTCACGTCGGCCACCTGATGCAGATCATGATGCTGCACTGGATGCAGAAAACCGGCCATCGCCCGATCGCTCTGATGGGCGGCGGAACCGGCATGATCGGAGATCCCTCCTTCAAGGACGAGGCCCGCAAGCTTCTGACCGTCGAGGGCATTGCCGCAAACATCGAGGGTATCAAACAGAAGTTCGCCAATTTTCTCGATTTTGGCCAGGGCCCGCAAGACGCCGTAATGGCCAACAACGCCGATTGGCTGCTCGAACTCGGCTACATCGAGTTCCTGCGAGACGTGGGCCGCCATTTCTCGGTCAATCGCATGCTCAGCTTTGACTCGGTCAAGCTGCGTCTGGACCGCGAGCAGTCCCTGAGCTTTCTCGAATTCAACTACATGATCCTGCAGGCCTACGATTTCGTGGAGCTCAACAAGCGCTACGGCTGCACCTTGCAGATGGGCGGCTCGGATCAATGGGGCAATATCGTCAACGGTCTCGATCTCGGACACCGCATGCTCGATACCCAGTTCTACGCCCTCACCTCGCCGCTGCTGACCACGGCCTCGGGCCAGAAAATGGGCAAGACCGCCAATGGTGCTGTCTGGCTCAATGCCGATGCACTTTCGGTTTACGATTTCTGGCAGTACTGGCGCAACACGGAGGACGCCGACGTCGAGCGTTTCCTCAAGCTCTTCACGACCTTGCCGCTCGACGAGATCGCCCGCGTCATGGCCGGTGTCGCCACCGACATCAACGAAGCCAAGAAGGTGCTGGCGACCGAGGTAACGGCGCTTGTTCATGGCCGCCAGGCTGCCCAGGACGCGGCCGCAACGGCAGTGGCGGTCTTTGAAGCCGGTCAGCTCGATCTCTCGCTGCCGACCATCCAGATCGGCTGGTCGGCCCTGCGCGGCGGTCTTGGCATCCTTGCAGCGACTGTGACCGCCGGTCTGGCGTCATCGAATGGCGAGGCCCGTCGCCACATCCAGGGCGGTGCGCTCAAGGTCAACGACCAGACCGTGACCGACGAAAAAATGAGCCTGGGCCAGGATCAGGTCCTCAGCGAGGGCGTCATCAAGCTCTCGATCGGCAAGAAGCGCCACGTACTGCTCAAGCCTGTCTGAACAAGGAAAGGCCGGGACACCCCCGGCCTTTTTTCAGTTCTGCGGCTGGTTGGCTGATCGGTACTCGAACAGCGTGCGAAATACGCCGGGCGCCAAAATCGACACCGGGTTGATCAGCAGATCGGGCTGGTCCAGCGGCCCGCGCACCGCAAAGGTGACCCCGAGCAGCCCCTCGCCCTCGCGCCCTCCGAAAATCGGCCCGAGCACCGGAATCTGCTGGAAGAAATTGTTGAGCCCGAACAGGGGCACATAGGTTCCCGCCAGATCGTACTGCCCGGCATCGGTCATGATGTTGCCGCGGATCGTGCCGCCCACCGTATCGCCATATATGGCGGCTTCGACCAGTTCGATGCGATCGCTGAAGCGGACGAATTCGGCCCGGCCATAATCGAACTCCATTGCAGACGCGCCCGCCAGAACCTCCTGCGACTCCTCATGCGACCCGACGATAGCATCGAGGTTTTCTTCGTCCACGACCGCAAAATTGCGAACCTCGAACTCGCCCGTATCGGTTTCCGAACTCTCATCGTACCGCATCACCATGCTACCCTCGCCGTTCACCAGGCGCGGATAGATGCCGATGAACCTCAGCGTTTCACCCAGATCGTTGGTCGCATAGGAAATGATCCGCCCGCTGGGCAAGGGATTGGTCGTAGCAGATGCCGAACGTCCGCTCCCGAATTGGGTAGCCAGGTTAACACTGCGCAATTGCTCGCCCATGACCGAGAGGTCGAGATCGACGTTGAATGCCACGGTGCCGAAATAGCCCAGTGCCCGCTCGAGATTGACGCTGACGTTGAAAACCTGGTCCTGCAAGTCTTCGCTTGCCCCGGCATTTTCGGCCCCCTCGATATTGAAGAACCGCTTGAGCACTGGCTTAAGGTCGAGTTGCTGGCCACTTATGGCGAGGGAATAGCCGCCTTCGACGGGCGTCATGCTCACCTGCGCGCTGTCGCCCGAACTGATCTGGAATGTACCGAAGTCAGCCGACACCAACTCTCCGGCCGAACTGAGATTCATGGCGCCCTCCAGTCGCACGGTCCCGAAATTGAGGGCGATGTCGGAGACCACGATATCCTCATCGGCCAACGATACCGTCGCCTCCAGACCGCCGGCGTCACCGCGGACCTTGCTGATCCCGATATCGCTGATCGTCAGCGAAGTGTCCGTCAGGTCGGCCTGCACCTCGATCCGGCCGTCCTCGAGCGGTCGGGCGACAACCCGCACGGTGCCGCCCATATACTGGGACAGATCGATCCCCAGTTCCGCTGCATCGGCAACGCTCAGCGTCGAGGCAAACGCCAGTTGCGGCGCGCCGCCTCCCGCCTGATGCGCCTCGAGGTCGATCCGCGCTTCCCCCACGCTCGCGGCTCCAAGAACCCGGAACCCCTCCTGCGAAGCGGTAAAGGTCAAATCAGCATCGGAAAAGCTGACCCCCTGGATCGGGCGAGCGCTGGCCATATCTGAGATTGAGCCATTGAGCGCATAATCCGTGCTCACCAACTGGCCGGTGTCGTCGGTCTCAATTGTGGCAATGACAGTGCTCGACATCTCTCCGGTCAAATCTTGCGCCAACGCACTCGGATCGAGCCCGAAATCAAGATCTTCCGCGAGGTTGAACGTATCGCTCGTAACCACTTCAAGGATTGCCGGCACTGGGCCCGATACATCGCCGGAAATCTCGAAGACCTGCTGGCTCGCTGAAACGTCCTGGTTGATATAGGCAGCGTTGGCGATCGAGACCTCATCGCCAAATTCGGTGAGGCTGGCCCGCTCGAAAGCCATTGTCAGTTGATTGTCGCGCATGGTCAGGCGCGCCTCGCCGCCCACCTGAAACTCGGGAACCCCTTCGAGCGGGCGCAATTGCACGCCGTTGCCGACAAGATCGATCCGCATCGCCCCCTCGGGCATCGGGCGGGGCTCGCCATCCAGCGCTATGCTGCCAACTGGAAACCGGAAGTGCATATCGGCGCCGGCTACAGTCCCATCTGCCACATATCGGGTGAACCACTCCCGCCCCTCTGTCGCAAATAGATAGGGCCATAACCGCTTGATGTCGTCGGCCGACGCGCCCCGCCCGCTCAGCGAGACGTCGAGCCCCACGCCTTCGCGCACCATGTCGAGCCGGCCCTGCATGACGACGCTGACGTCCTCTTTGGCCACCACCATCCGATCGATGCCGACCGCGCCATAGAGCGGCGCCGACCATCCCTCATAGTGGATTTCCTCGAACGGCTCGGCTGGCGCATCGAGATCGTCAGGATGCAGCCACAAGTCCCGCCCACGCAGTGACATGCCCAGCGTGGGGCCGAATTGTTCGTCAAAGCCCATGACGATATCGCCGCCCACAATCCCCCGGCTCTGTCCAACCGCGACCTCGACATCGGCGACGGAAAACCGCGATTGGCCGGGATACCAGTCCACCGCAAAGGGATCGGCGGCCACGTCGAACAAATCATTGTTGAGGCGAAGGCGTGTCCCGTCGATATCGACAACGAATTGCCCCGACTGGACGCCGCCCCGTCCGCCCGCCTCGAGCGCAACCGAGAGGCCGAGATTTCCCGTTCCCCGCAAGGCTGCGAGACTGTTGGCGTCATCGAGGAATGGGATGATCGTGGAAAAATCGAGGTTCCTGATGTCCGCCTTTATGGTCGCGCCTTGCGCACCCATCTCGCGCACGATCTCGCCATCCATGGTCTCACCAGCGATCTCGGCCGCAAAATTGGCAGCGACGCGCCCATCTATGCGACCGGATCGGACGTCGAGATCAACCCTGTCGAACGACCGGTAAAGCCCATAGACCGTATCGAGCACGCCGATCGACCCGTCACGGATTTCAAACCGCCTCACCTGCCCCGCCATGGCCTGCTCGGCAAGCTGGGCCAGCGCCTGGTTGAGAGATTCGACATTGGCCACCAGCCAGTCATTGTCCGAGCGCAACCCGATATCCTCGGCCCCTTGCGCCCCGGCCGAAATGCCCTCATCGCCAATTTGCACGTCCGGCGCTCGCTGGCTGCCCTCAATAACGCGCACCACTGTCTCGCCAGTGCCGTCTTCTTCGAGAAATTCGAACCGCGAGAGCCTCGGGCCCAGCAGGTCCTGAACCATCTGGAAGCGGGGCTCGATCAGAATGATGCGCGCCTGGGGTCGCCCGAACACAAGTCCCAGTGGCGACAGACCGATCTCCAGCGCATCAGCCTCGATCACCGCATTGGAGGCGCGCTCGGTCAGGGTGACCGTAGAGAGATGAAAACCCAAGCTGACCGGCCCGGTCAGCGACAACCCGAAGTCGCGCCAGTCGACGTCAAAACTGTCATCGACAATCCCGGCAACTTCGCTTTTGACCCGATCCGACAGGAACCCGAGCGATATCGGCCCAAACAGAAGGCGCACATAGAAAAGGGACAGAACAACGAGCAGCCCAATGCCCAGAAGGGCAAGAATTTTGAGCGCCAACCGTCGCCTGGGGCCGAAAATGGTTCGCCTGGGACGTGTCGTCTCACTCACTGTCGGATGCAGGTCCCATTAGAGCGTTTCCAGGACAAGCGGAAACCACTTATCCGGTTCGGAAGCGCGACAAAACAAAGACTTAGATCGTTGCGCCGTTTCCGTGACACGGCGAAATGATCTGGAAATATGTGCCAACGCCAATACCGCAGAATCGGCTATCAAAGCTGTCTCTTGCCGACCATATCGGCTTGAATATGGCACAGATACCCTGCCGCGCCCTATGCGCAGGGAAAATTGATGGAAAAGGCCCTCCTCATGACCATACCGGCTGTCGGCAAATCTGCTCCCGATTTCACCCTGCAAACGGACGCGGGCGAGCCCTTCACATTGTCGGATCAGCGCGGCAGGTCGGTGCTCATCTATTTCTACCCGCAGGCCGATACCCCCGCCTGCAACGACCAGAACCTCGCCTTCACTGCGAACGCAAAATGGTTCGCCGAACGCGATATCGTGCTCGTCGGCATATCCCCCGACAGCGTCGAAAAACTCTCCAATTTCCGGCAGAAATACGCGCTATCACCCATCTTGCTCTCGGACCCCGATCACAAGGCCATCGGCCCATACGGCGTGTGGGGAGAGAAAAAGAATTATGGCCGGACCTACGAAGGCCTGATCCGGTCCACCGTCCTGATCGACCCCGAAGGCAGGATCGCTCAGGTCTGGCCCAATATCAGAGCCAAGGGACATGTCGAACGTGTCATGAAAGCCATAGGTTAGCCCGGCATTAACTATAGCGCTGCATAATTCCTGATGTTGGATGTAAGAATTGCGTCATCAGGGGACCATCAGTGCGTTCGGGGGATCAGACGATAGTATTGGGTCGGCAGAAAGCCGCGACCCGCAAGAGTGGTGCGGGCGCTTACCTTCTCTTGATGTCGGTTGTCGCGCTACTTCTGGTCACCAACGCGGTGACGGCCCTTGCCCTCTATTTCGCCCCCGAAATCAACAGTCTGCTGCGCGAGGACAATTCCACCATCCTGACAGCCTATGAACAGCGCATTACCGAACTGCGCCTGGAAGTCGATAGGCTTCACTCCCGCCAATACGCCCAGATGGGCGACATGAACCTGCAGATGCATGAGCTTGTTCAGCAGCAGGAAGTGCTGTCCGAACAGCACGAATATGTCCGCGCACTCACTGAAATGGCCCACGAAATGGGCATTGCCGGCCAAGCCGCAGAACCCGACACCATGACAACCGGATCGATTGGAGCCCAGCCCTTCGCTTTTTCCGGCGACACTGCACTTTTGGCCGACACCCTGCTTTCCATGCAGGAGGAAACCCGAATGGCGCTGGTTTCACTCTCCGATGCAGCGACCCTCTCGACCAACGAGATCGTTTCAGGGCTGCGCAGCGTAGGCATCGAACCGCGGCTTGTGACGGATGGCGTAGGCGGCCCGTTTATTCCAGCCGGTGGCGAGCCCGGCTCGATCATCGACGAAGCCAACGCAGTGGCCGACGCTCTGGCGCGCTACCAATCGGCCCGCCGCGCCCTGTTGACGGCCCCCATCCAGCCTCCGGTCAATGGTGGTGGCACCATCACCTCATCCTTCGGCAACCGCACAGACCCGTTTCTCAAGCGCGCCGCCTTCCACTCCGGCATTGATTTCCGCGCCTCAACAGGAACCCCCGTGCTTGCGGCGGCAAGCGGCACGGTCAGCTTTGCTGCGTCCAATGGCGGATATGGCAATATGGTCGAAATCGACCACGGCAACGGGCTTTCCACCCGCTATGCCCATTTGAGCCATCTCGGCGTCAGCGTTGGCCAGACAATAACCGGCGGCCAGCAAATCGGTCGGGCGGGATCGACCGGTCGCTCAACCGGTCCTCACGTTCATTTCGAAGTCCGCAAGGGCGGCAGCGCCATCGACCCGTCGCGCTTCATCGCCGCCGGGCGCACTCTGGCGGCGTATCTGCACTAGGCCCAAAGCTACTACAGCCTATTCCTCGTCCTTGTCTGCCCCCACCCGCTGGGCGAGAGAGGCTTCCATGAACGGGTCGAGCGCGCCATCCAGCACATCGGCCGGCGCCGTGCTTTCCACCTGCGTGCGCAGATCCTTCACCAACTGATAGGGCTGAAGCACATAGGAGCGGATCTGGTGTCCCCACCCGATCTCGGTCTTTGAGGCCGCTTTGGCACTGGCGGCTTCCTCACGCTTTTGCAGCTCGAGTTCGTAAAGCCGCGCCCTCAGCATATCCCAGGCCTGCGCCTTGTTCTTGTGCTGGCTGCGCTCGTTCTGGCACTGCACCACGATTCCGGTGGCGATATGGGTGATACGCACCGCCGAATCGGTTGTATTGACGTGCTGACCGCCCGCGCCGGACGCGCGGTAGGTATCGATACGAACGTCGGATTCGTTGACGTCGATATCGATCGAATCATCGATCACCGGATAGACCCAGACGCTCGAAAAGCTCGTATGCCGCCGCGCCTGGCTGTCATAGGGCGAAATGCGCACCAGCCGGTGCACGCCGCTTTCTGTCTTGAGCCAGCCATAGGCATTGTGGCCCTTGATCAGGATGGTTGCACCCTTGATGCCCGCTTCTTCACCGGCGCTGTACTCGATGGTCTCGACCTTGAACCCGCGCCGTTCGGCCCAGCGCGTGTACATGCGGAACAGCATCTGCGCCCAGTCCTGGCTTTCGGTGCCCCCAGCCCCCGAATGGACTTCGAGATAGCAGTCGTTCGCGTCCGCTTCGCCGGAAAGCAGGGTTTCCACTCGCATGCGTGCCGCGGTGCTTTTCAGCTCGACCAGCGCCTTTTCGGCTTCCGATACGATCTCATCGTCGCCCTCGGCCTCACCGAGTTCGATTAATTCGATGTTGTCGCTGATCCCGGCTTCAAGCGTTTTGACCGTGTCGATGGCGCTTTCGAGCGACTGGCGTTCGCTCATCACCTTGCGGGCTTCCTCCGGATCGTTCCAGAGATCGCCAGATTCAGAGCGTGCGTTCAGCGCGTCGAGGCGTCTTTCTGCTGTATCCCAGTCAAAGATGCCTCCTCAGCAGGCTTAGGGCCTGCTTGATTTCGTCGACAGTCTTGAGAACGTCTGCGCGCATATCTCTTTCCGTATTTCTGTTCGCAGGCTGACTTAGCGGCATTGAAAGCGACAATCAACCGCCTGCAAGCCACTAGAAAAGGGAACCCGCCCCAAAGCCCGGCTGTTGATTGGCGCCGGTCTGGATATTATCGAAGGCTTGGGAATTGACCCCGATGACAGAGGTCATCAAATTCGGCCCGGTCCCCGGCTTGAACGCCTCCTGCACCCCGGATCCGCCCGCGACAATTCCCACTCCGGTTGCCGGATCGATCCAGTCCGTATGCATGCCCTGAGGCACCTGGAACCGCGTGGGTGGCACGCCTTCAAGCGCTGCCGCAACGAAATCGGCAAATATCGGCGCTGCCAACTCGCCGCCCGTCGAACTCGAGCCCATGCTGCGCGGCGTGTCGTACCCGACATAGACCCCAACTGCGAGTTCGGGCGTGAACCCCACGAACCACGCGTCCTTGTAGTCATTGGTCGTGCCTGTCTTGCCCGCCACCGGCCGCCCGATCGCCCGCACCGCCGTACCCGTGCCCCGCTGCACGACGCCCTCCATCATTGACGTAATCTGATAGGCCGTCATGGGATCCAGCACCTGCGCGCGGCTGTCGATGATCATCGGCACCGCCTGCCCGTGCCATTCTGCCTGCTGGCAGTTCTCGCAAATCCGTTCGTCATGGCGATAGATCGTATCGCCATACCGGTCCTGGATACGGTCGATCAACGTGGGCGTGATCCTGCGCCCACCATTGGCAATGGTCGCATAGGCTGCCGTCAGCCGCATGACCGTCGTCTCGCCAGCACCGAGCGCCATGGCAAGCACATGCGGCATGTCGTCATAAACGCCGAACAGGCGCGAATATTCCTCGATCATCGGCATGCCCAGATCGCGCGCCAGCCGCACCGTCATCACGTTGCGCGAAAGTTCGATGCCGCGCCGCAGCGTCTGCGGCCCATAGAACTGCCGCGCGTAATTTTCCGGCTGCCAGACCGAGCCATCGGCATTGACCACCTCGAGCGGCGCGTCGAGGATCACGCTTGCTGGCGTATAGCCATTGTCCAGCGCCGCCGCATAAACGATAGGTTTGAAAGACGATCCCGGCTGGCGCATCGCCTGCGTCGCGCGATTGAATTCGCTTTCTGCAAACGAAAAGCCACCCACAAGCGCCAGAACGCGCCCGGTCCTCGGGTCCATGGCAACGATGGCGCCCTCGATCTCGGGCACCTGCCGCAATGTGTAGACACCTTCTTCGCCGGCCACGGGCTCGACGTAAATCACATCACCAACATTAAGGAGTTCGCTCAGCGGCTCGTTGACCCAGCTTACCGCCGAACCCGGCAGCGTGCCCGTGATGCGCTCCGAGCTCACGCGCCCATCGACGTCGATCATCGGTCGAAGACCGATCCGCGCCGAATTGGCCTCCATCTCAAGGACCACGGCCAGCGTCCACTCGGGCACATCTCCGAGCGGAGAAATACCAGCCAGTGCCCCGCCCCAATCCTCGCCGATCTCGATCGTGTCCTCGACCGCATGAAATCCGCGCCGCTGGTCGAAGTCGATCAGGCCATCCATCAGCGCCTTTCGCGCATGGAGCTGCATTTGCGGGTCCAGCGACGTGCGCACCGACATGCCGCCGCCATAAAGCGTATCTTCGCCATACAGCCCGGCCAGCTGACGGCGCACTTCCTCGGTAAAATATTCGGCCGAATAGAGCTGCGATCCGCCGGCCCGCGGAATGACATTGAGGTTTTCGTTCTTGTAGGCGCTCGCGTCCTCGAGCGTTATGTACCCGTTCTCGGCCATCCGATCGAGCACCCAGTTCCGCCGCTCGATCGCCGCCTCGGGCCGCCTGAAAGGATGATAGTTCGAGGGGCCCTTGGGCAGCGCCGCAAGATAGGCCGCCTCGGCATAGGTCAGCTCATAGAGCGCCTTGTCGAAATAGTTGAGCGCGGCTGCCGCAACGCCATAGGAGTTGAGACCGAGGAATATCTCGTTGAGATAGAGCTCGAGAATTTCGTCCTTGGTGAACGTGTTTTCGATCCGCAGCGCCAGGAGCGCTTCCTTGATCTTGCGGTCCCAGGTCTGGTCCGAGGTCAAAAGGAAATTCTTTGCTACCTGCTGGGTAATGGTCGAAGCGCCGACCAGATTGCCCGAACTGCCGTCCACCATCTGCACGACATTGTCGCGCGCCGCGCGAAACACACCGGCAACGTCGATACCGAAATGGGAGTAGAAATCCTTGTCCTCGGCCGAAAGGAAGGCCTCGATCACCATCGGCGGAATGGTTTCGACCGGCTGGAATAGCCGACGTTCCCGGGCAAATTCGGCAAGCAATACGCCATCGGCGGCATGCACGCGGGTCGTCACCGGCGGCTGGTAGTCCATCAGCACCGTGTAGTCTGGCAGATCGTCGTTGAGCAGCGCGACATAATAGGCAACGCCGCCCAGAACGATCAGGCCTGAAAAAACGGAAAAGCCAAACAGCCAGCTTAAAAGTCGAAACATTGCATTCTCACACGGGCCCGCGCCCACTCGTTGCGCCATTCCCCGCGATTCTGGAGCTTATCAGAATCGCTGCCCATTGTGCGCCCAAACCCTTGAAGATGAATCAAAACGGTGTGTACCGGTCAAAACCTGGAGCGTGTCCAGATAAAGTCGATGCCACTTTATCGGTTCGGACACGCGACAAAACAAAGACTTAGAGCAATTGAAGCGATTCATAGAAGCGCTGAAATGCTCTAGTATCGATCGTCGAAATAGACCGCGACGCCACGCGCCAGCGCTGCGGCGACGCGATCGAGCCAGGCGTCCGTGGTCAGGTTCGCGGTATCGTCCGAATTGGAGAGAAAACCCAACTCGATCAGCACCGAGGGAATGTCTGGGGAATTGAGAACGAAGAAATCGGCCTGCCGCAGCGGAAAGCGCCGCAATTGAACCGAGGGCTCGAGCTGTTCGATCAATGCCTGCCCGGCCAGATAAGATTGCCGCCGCGTCTCCCGGGCCAGAAAATCGACAAGCACGTTAATCGCGCCCTCATCCTCGGGTGGTGAAAACCCGGCGATCAGATCGACCCGGTTCTCGTTCTCGGCCAACACGCGATCGAGATCGGACGTCGCCAGATCTCCACGCGTATAGATCGATGCTCCACGCACATCCTGCTGGTCGAAGGAATCCGCATGCAGCGAAATGAACAGATCCGCCTGGTTCTGCCGCGCCAGCGCAACACGCTCGGAAAGCGTGAGGAATGTGTCCGTGTCGCGCGTCAACGCAACATCGAACCGGCCGGTTTCGACCAATAGATTTTGCAGTTTGAGCGCAAAGGCCAGAACGATCGTCTTTTCCTCGAGCCCGTTGGTCGCCCGTGCGCCGCCATCGACCCCGCCATGGCCGGGATCGATAATCACGAGCGGCCGCACGCTATCGACAGCCGTAGCGGTCTCACCCGGGGCTGTCTGAGCGCCATCGAGTTCGGCGGGCGGCGTTTCCTGCTCGGCCTGCGCGATCGCCGGCTCGGCGCCTCTAACATTGGCTGCGAAGTTTTCCGCCGTATCGGGCACGAGATCGATGACCAGACGCGCCGGCTGGTCCTCGAACGCATCGAGAATATACGATTGCTGCACCTGCGCGGGCCCTGCAAGCGAAAGCGTCACCCGCACCCGGTCTTCACCGAAGGCTTCAACGCCATAGGCGGTTACCAGACCATCGCCGGCCGGCTGATTGTCCTGCCCGCTATCCCCTGCCTGACCACGCAATTCAACGACAGCGCGCATCGGATCGGCAATTGTGTACACGGCAAATTCGGTGGGCGTCGTGAGATCCAGCACCAGCCGCGCGCGATCCTGGGTGGCAGTAACCCGCGAGTCGAGCAGCGCCGGCGCGGTGGGCTGGGCGCCATCGGCTGCCGTAGCCTGGGTTTCTGCCGCCGGGTTTTCCTGCGCCGGGCCCGCCGACACACTGAAAACGGCACATGCCAGAACGAAAAAAATCAGCTTTGCACGCACAGCCGGGACGATCATCGAAAACTCCAGTTCGCGCGCACCTTATGCGATTCTTGGGCGGAAATAGGCAAGCCCCCGCTTGAACTTCGCGGCCCGCAACGCCACATCCCAACAATCGAGCGCCAAGGCCATTGGCTATTGCCAATTTCCGGGAACACTCGTAAGGACTGTAATGCGGTGCTCTATAGAGTCTGCGCCCAGGCCCGATCTCGCCTCCGGTATCTTTACCGGCCTCGACACACCGGACATGTGACGCGCGACTTGCACCGAGACAAGAATATCGGAATCGCCGGTTTTGAGGCGATCCGACTGGCAAGGCCGATCTGGCCATGCCTCTAAGGACGAGGTCGAATGGGTTTAACTCTGGCAATCGGCACGATCAATGTTCCGGCGCGCCACAGCCCGCTGTCCCATTCCTTGACCCCTACCCTTCTCAACGACGCCCCTGGCGTTTTCACAATACTGTCATACGCCTCGCATGGCGCTGGCCGCCCGTCACAAGAACGGTCCGGGCCCGGCGCGCGAGCGCGCGGAGTTCTAATTTATGGCCACAAAAAGAATGCTGGTGGATGCCACCCACCCGGAAGAAACACGGATAGTCGTTACCACAGGTAACAGACTCGAGGAGTTCGACTTTGAATCCGCCGAACGGCGGCAGCTAAGGGGCAATATCTATCTCGCCAAGGTTACGCGGGTCGAGCCTTCCTTGCAGGCTGCCTTCGTTGAATATGGCGGCAATCGTCACGGCTTCCTCGCCTTTTCCGAAATTCACCCCGACTATTACCAGATTCCGGTCGCCGACCGCGAAGCTCTCATGCGCGACGAAGAAGAAGCCCATGAGGAAGAAGCCGATCTCATTGATGATGACGAGGTCGAGAGCGCCGAAGGCGACGAAGACACCGCCGAAGACAATGGTGACGATTTCGACGCGCCGCGCGAAACCAAGAAGGTTGAGCAGATCGGTGAAGGCGATGCCCTAGAAGATCTTCAGGAACGTCCCCGCCGCAACCAGCGCCGCTACAAGATTCAGGAAGTCATCAAGCGCCGTCAGGTCTTGCTGGTTCAGGTTGTCAAGGAAGAACGCGGCAACAAGGGCGCTGCGCTCACCACCTATCTGTCGCTGGCCGGCCGTTATTCGGTGCTGATGCCCAACACGGCCCGTGGTGGCGGTATTTCGCGCAAGATCACCAGCGCTGCCGACCGCAAGCGGCTCAAGGAAATCGCCACCGATCTCGAAGTGCCCCAGGGCATGGGCGTCATCCTGCGCACCGCCGGCGCCTCGCGCACCAAGGCTGAAGTCAAGCGCGATTTCGAATATCTCATGCGCCTTTGGGAAAACGTCCGCACCCTTACGCTCGAATCCTCGGCCCCCTGCCTCGTCTATGAGGAAGGCAGCCTGATAAAGCGCACCATCCGTGACCTCTACAACAAGGACATCACCGAAGTCCTTGTGTCCGGCGAGGCCGGATATCGCGAGGCCAAGGATTTCATGCGCATGATCATGCCCAGCCATTCCAAGAATGTGCAGATCTATAAAGACGATGCGCCGATTTTCTCGCGTTTCAACGTAGAGTCCCAGCTCGACTCCATGTTCCATCCGCAGGTCACCCTGCCCTCGGGCGGTTATATCGTCATCAACCCGACCGAGGCGTTGGTATCGATCGACGTGAACTCGGGCCGTGCCACCAAGGAACACAATATCGAGGACACAGCGCTCCAGACCAACCTGGAAGCGGCCGAAGAGATTTCCCGCCAGTTGCGCCTGCGCGACCTGGCCGGCCTCATCGTCATCGATTTCATCGACATGGAAGAGCGCCGCAACAACCGCGCTGTCGAAAAGAAGCTCAAGGATTGCCTCAAGAACGACCGGGCCCGCATCCAGGTCGGCCATATCAGCCATTTCGGCCTGATGGAGATGAGCCGTCAGCGCATCCGCTTCGGTGTTCTGGAATCATCGACCCACACCTGCCCCACCTGCGCGGGCACCGGTCTGGTGCGTTCGGTTTCCTCGCTGGCGCTGATGATCATGCGCGCCATTGAAGACCATGTGTTGCGCAAGCCCGGTCAGTCGATCAACGTCAACATGCCCGCCGAAGTCGCGCTCTATATCCTCAATACCAAGCGCGAAACGCTCACGGCGCTCGAAGCCAAATACGGGCTTTCGATCACCATTTCCGCCCAGAGCGGCCTTCTCGGCTCCCAGTTCAACATCGAACGCGGTGAAGCCCGCGCGCCGGTCGCAGCAGCGCCGGTCCAGCACATCCGTGCCGATGCGGCCTCCATGGACGACTATCAGGAACCTGAAGTCGAGGAAGAAGCCGAGGTCGAAGCTGAGATCGAGGCCGAGGACGACATGTCCGGCGAACGCGATGGCAACCGCAACAAGCGTCGCCGTCGTCGCCGTCGTGGCGGCAAGGACAGCGCCGCAATTCAGGCCACCGAGGTTGCCACCCCCGACGCGGAATCCGGCGATACGGAAGATGAGCCGCGTGCCGATGCCGCCAATGAGGATGATGACGACCAGCCGCGCAAGCGCCGTCGTCGCGGCCGCCGTGGCGGACGCCGCAACAAACGCCCCAACGAAGGTGTAGGCACCGATCAGGACACGGAATCGCCCGGCGATGCCGACGCCATGAATGCCGTCGAAGACCGCGAGCCTGCGGTCGCGGTTCAGGCGGAAGATGCGCCTGCGCCCGACGCCGCACCGGAAACCGAAGTGGTCGCCGAAACCGCAGAGGAAAAGCCGAAAAAGCGCCGCACGCGCCGGACCACGAAGGCCAAGGCCGTCGAGCCGGACTCGGTGGCACAGGAAGCCGTGGAAGGCGCCGAAGAAGCGCCCGCCGCCGAGCCTGCGCCAGCTCCTGAAAAGCCGGCTCGCAAGCCTCGGGCTCCGCGCAAGAAAAAGGTCGAGGCCGAAGCTCCTGTGGAAGAAAAGTCCGCCGAGGCGCCCCAGCCCGACAAGGCACCTGAGCCCGTTGCCGCATCCAAGCCGGACGCTCAGCCCGAGGCCGCCGCGGAGGATAAGTCTGCGGCCCGCAAGAAAAAGGCTGTGCCCTCCGACGAGATTCTTGTCTCATCAACCAGCGAGCCGACCGAAGAAAAGCCCAAGAAGGCTGGCTGGTGGCAGCGCCGCCTCGGTCTGGGCTAAAAGCATTCCACACGAATGAAAAAGGGCGGCTGAGCCGCCCTTTTTTGTTTCCCGCTTGGAGCGCTTCCGGGATAAGTGGGTACCACTTATTCAGTTTGGAAGCGCGACATAACAAAGACTTGGATCGTCGCGCCGTTTCTGTGAAACGGTGAATGATCTAGGGATGGAGAAATTTGCCCATTCGCTCAAGCGCCATGGCGATGCTTTCCTCAGTACCCGCGTAGGAAAACCGCACATATTTGTGCCCGTCCGTCCTGTCGAAATCCTGCCCCGGCGTCGCGGCGACGCCAGCCTGATCGAGCATGCGCAGGCAAAAATCCATCGTGTCATTGGTAAAGGCCGAGGCGTCGACATACGCATAAAACGCCCCGTCCGACGGCTCGGCCAGCCCGAATCCCAGCGCCTTGAGCCCCTCCGACAGAACCAGCCGGCTTCCGGCATATTGATCCCGCCGCGCATCGTACTCGATGCGTGCCTCCATCGCCGCCAGCGCGGCGCATTGGGATACGCTCGAGGCTGAAATGAACAGGCTCTGCGCCATCATCTCGGCCCGGCGCACCATATCCTCGGGCAGCACCAGCCAGCCGATCCGCCAGCCCGTCATGCAGTAATATTTGGAAAAGCTGTTGACGATCACATGGTCGTGGGAAAATTCGAGCGCGCTGGCGTCTCCGCCCACATAATTGAGCCCGTGATAAATCTCGTCCGAGATGAACCGGACACCGAGCCGATCACAACACGCGACAATCGCCGCCAGTTCTTCGCGCTCCAAAACCGCGCCCGTCGGATTGGCCGGACTGGCCACGAGCAATCCTTCGAAAGGGGATCTTTCATAAGCCGCTTCAATATCGGCCGCCGTCAGCCGCCATCCATTGGCCGGTGAAACCGGAATCTCGACGCTCCCCAGATTGAGCGACGCGATAATATTGAGATAGGCCGGATACCCCGGCCGCGTCACTGCAATGCGCTGTCCGGGAGCAAAACCGGCAAGAAACGTCAGGATGAACCCGCTCGACGAACCGGTGGTCACCACGATCCGCTCGGGCGAAACCTCGACGCTATGCTGCTCTGCATAATATCGGCTCAACCGCTCGCGCAGCGCCGGCGTACCCTTGGCTGCCGTGTATCCCATCGGGCGATCAAGACAGTCGCGAACTGCATCCAGCACGCACTCGGCCGGCTTGCCACCCGGCTCCCCGATTTCGAGGTGACACACTTCTCGCCCCTGCGCTTCCAGCGCCTGCCCCCGTGCCATAAGTTCAAGGGCGTAAAATGGGCGAATCGAATTGGCACTCATCATTTCAATGTCCGCTTGTTCTGTCCGGCAGCCAGCCTTCGAACGACCTGCTTGCGTAAATACGCATTATATCAGCATATCATTGTCGTTGCGTCAATAATATTAGAATACTATTCTAATATCTTAGTTATTCAAAGCAACCGTTTCCAACACGCGCTTTTGTTCGCCTGCCCGCCCATTGCGGCTGGCACCCGCCCCTTGCATACGGTAAACCCGCCGCAACGCGATAGGGAGTTTGGGATGCAAAAAGCGATCAATCTGGGACTTGCCGCTGCCGTGGCCATCCTCGGCGCCGGGCTCGCATATTCCATCGCAACGCGCCCCGAGCCCGGTTTGAGCCAGACCGAGGTCGAAAGTCTTCTTGCCCAAACGGCAGCGAACCAGCCCGCCGCCCAATTGCCTGCAGCACCCCGGCCTGAAGCGATCGACACCGCCACCATCGGCCCGCTAATCGAAGACTACCTCCTCGCCAATCCGCGCCTGCTCGAACGCATGTCGGTCGAACTCGAAGCCCAGGTCCGAGCCGAGGAAAGCGAGCGGGCCCGCATCGCGCTCGCGGCGATGGAAGAGGAAATCTACAACGACCCCGCCAACATCGTCCTCGGCAACCCCGACGGCGACGTCACCCTCGTCGAAATGTTTGACTACAATTGCGGCTATTGCCGCCAGGTCGTCGCCGACGTCATGGCTCTGGTCGAGGAAGACCCGAATCTGCGCGTCATCCTCAAGGAATTCCCCATCCTTTCGCAAAACTCGGTCGATGCCGCCCGCATCGCCATTCTGGTTGCTCGCTCAGAGGTCAACTACCAGGATTTCCACACGGCGCTGTTTTCCTCCCGCGGTCAGGTCGATACCCAGGCCGCCCTTGCCGCTGCCGAATCGCTGGGCCTGAGCCGCGTATCTCTCGCGTTGGAAATGGGTGCTCCCGATGTCTCCGAAGCGCTCCAGCGCACCTATACCATCGCCCAGGCGCTCGGCATTTCAGGCACACCCACCTTCATCATCGGCGATGAAGTGATTCCCGGCGCCCTGCCCAAGGCCGATCTGGTGCGCCGCATCGAAAACATGCGGGAGTGCGGCGCCACCATCTGCACCGATAGCGCCCAGGGCGGCTGACTTGTCCGCGCCGAACAACCGCCGCCAACTTAGGGACGTTCCCTTTGCCTTTTCGGTGCATTTCGTATAACGCCAGCTTGAATTGCCGGCCTTGCTGGCTCAAAAAGCTCTAAAAGGGCGCGTTTGCCATCTTTTGGCGCTGAGAACGCGGCACGATAAGGCACATGGCAAAACGCGTATTGATCCTCAACGGACCGAACCTCAATCTCTTGGGCACGCGGGAAAAAGCGATCTATGGCGGCGATACGCTGGCCGATATTGAAGCGATGTGCCGGGAATCCTGCGAAAAGCTTGGCATGGCGTGCGATTTTCGCCAGTCCAATCACGAGGGCGAACTGGTCGATTGGATCCAGTCGGCACGCAAGACAGCCGATGCGATCGTCATCAACCCTGCCGCCTATTCCCACACCTCGGTGGCTATCCACGATGCGTTGCGCACGTTGGACAAGCCGATTGTCGAGGTGCATCTGTCAAACATTCATCAACGTGAACCCTTTCGCCACCATTCCTACGTATCTGCTGTGGCCAAGGGCGTAATTTGCGGTCTGGGCCCAAGAGGCTATACGCTGGCCCTCGAGGCCGTCGCCGAAATCCTGAATTGAGAAAGACCCCCAAGGGGTCGGTGGAGACACGATAACAATGGCAAAGATCTCGCAGGTCGATCAGGACCTCATCCGCACCATCGCCGAACTGGTCAACGAGGCCAACCTGGCCGAAATCGAACTCGAGCAGGATGATTTCCGCATCCGCGTGACCCGCACCTTTGCCAAGGAAGTCGTCCAGGTCGCAGCGCCGGGCGGGTACGCCCAGCAGCAGGCGCCATCGGCTCCGGCTGCGCCCGCCGCCCCCGCGGCCTCTGCAGCATCCACGCCCGCCGCCGCATCGCCCGAGGATCTCGCCGCCAGCCCCAACACATTGACCTCGCCCATGGTTGGCACCGCCTATCTGGCGCCAGAGCCCGGCGCCAAGGCCTTCGTTGAGGTGGGCGCCAAGGTTTCCGAGGGCCAGACGGTTCTGATCATCGAAGCCATGAAGACCATGAACCAGATTCCGGCGCACAAATCGGGCACCATCACCCGCATTCTGGTCGATGATGCCTCGCCGGTCGAATACGGTGAACCCCTCGTCGTCATCGAATAAGGCAGGCCCATGTTTTCCAAGGTCCTCATAGCCAATCGCGGCGAGATTGCCCTGCGCATCCTGCGCGCCTGCAAGGAACTCGGCATCCAGACGGTTGCCATCCACTCCCAGGCCGACGCCAATGCCATGCATGTGCGCCTTGCCGACGAAAGCGTCTGCGTCGGGCCCAATTCGGCCCGCGACAGCTATCTCAATATCCCCTCGATTCTGGCAGCCTGCGAAATCACCGGCGCCGAAGCGGTGCATCCCGGATATGGCTTTCTGTCGGAAAATGCCCGCTTCGCCCGAATTCTCGAAGAGCACAAGATCGCCTTTATCGGCCCGTCCGCCCACCACATCGAGATCATGGGCGACAAGATCCAGGCCAAAAAGACCGCCCTCGAACTCGGCATCCCCTGCGTCCCCGGTTCGGCCGGCGCGGTGACCACCGAGGCGGAAGCCAGCACGACAGCAGCGGAAATCGGCTATCCGGTCCTTATCAAGGCTGCGGCAGGCGGTGGCGGCCGCGGCATGAAAGTCGCCAAAACCGAAGCCGAACTGTCCATCGCATTTTCCACGGCGCGCACCGAGGCCAAGGCGGCCTTCGGCGATGACGCCGTTTACATGGAAAAATACCTGGGCAAACCCCGCCACATCGAGGTTCAGGTCATTGGCGATGGTCAGGGCAATGCTGTGCATCTGGGTACGCGCGATTGTTCGCTCCAGCGCCGCCACCAGAAGGTCTGGGAAGAGGCTTCGGCCCCCACGGTGCCTATGGCCGAGCAGACCGAAATCGGCGAGATTTGCGCCGCCGCCATGCGCAAGCTCAAATATTCCGGCGCCGGCACCATCGAGTTCCTCTACGAGAACGGCGAGTTCTATTTCATCGAAATGAACACCCGCCTGCAGGTGGAGCACCCGGTCACAGAGCGCATTACCAATTTCGATATCGTCTATGAGCAGATTCGCGTCGCGGCCGGCGAGCCCCTTTCGCTCAAGCAGCAGGACGTGGTGTTCTATGGCCACGCCATCGAGGTGCGCATCAATGCCGAAGACCCCCAGACTTTCGCGCCCTCACCGGGAAAAATCACCTATTACCACCCGGCCGGTGGCGTAGGTGTACGGGTAGATGCCGCCGTCTATCAGGGCTATAAAATCCCGCCCTATTACGACAGCCTGATCGGCAAGCTGATCGTACACGGCCGCACGCGGCCAGAATGCCTGCAGCGCCTCAATCGCGCGCTGGACGAGTTCATCGTCGATGGCGTAAAGACGACCCTGCCCCTATTCCGCAGGCTTATCAAGGAACCCGACATTCAGGCCGGAAATTACGATATCCACTGGCTCGAGAAATTTCTCGAAGCCAACAAGGAATAGCAGAAGGCGGCCCAACGGGCCGCTTTTTGATTTTTGCGACGATACGATTTTGCGATGACACGGAACGACCCTTTCGATATCGAACTGACGCCCGAGTTGATCCTGCGCGCTTATCGCGCCGGGATTTTCCCGATGTCGGAAAGCGCCGAAGATCCCGATATCTTCTGGGTCAGCCCACAGATGCGCGGCGTCTTGCCGCTCGACGGATTCAGGACATCAAGAAGCCTCCGAAAGACCATGCGCAAAAGTGGTTTTTCGGTTGTTGTCGATCGCGACTTTGCCAGTGTCATCGAAGGCTGCGCGACCGCTGGCAGTGACCGGGAATCGACCTGGATCAACCCCACCATCCGCGCGCTCTACGGTGAGCTGTTTGCCATGGGCTATTGTCACACCGTGGAGGTCTATGACGGCGACGAGCTGGTGGGCGGCCTCTATGGTCTGTCCATCGGCGGCGCCTTTTTTGGCGAATCCATGTTTCACCGGCGCACCGACGCCTCAAAGATCGCCCTGGCCCACCTCGTCGATCGGCTCAAGGCGGGCGGTTATGCGCTCCTCGACACCCAGTTCATCACCGACCATCTGGCATCTCTCGGCGCCATCGAAATCCCTCGCACCATCTACGAAATCCGCCTCTCGGGTGCCCTCGATATTGAAGGTGACTTCTACGCGTGGGATAAGACGGGGTAGGTTGTGTGGAGAGTTCGGTCAGGGTGAGCCGAAAATGGCAGTTTTCGAGAACCGGAGCGGAGCGTACATTTGGGTACGTGAGCACCGGAAGCGCAGAAAACTGCCATTTGCAGGCCACCATCACCGAACTGTCCATGCAACCTAGCGCTGGTCGGGTGGTGGCACATCTGATGTCTGGCGACAATCGATCAGCCAGACATCATAAACGGCGTTGTCGATGGCATTGAGCGCTGGCGAATCGGCAAACATCCAGCCAGAAAACACCCTCTCCATGGTCGCCTGCAGCGAAACCTCGTCCACCTGCACAAAGGCTGAAACGCTCTGCGCCTCGGTTTGGGGCCGTGAGTAGCAGACACGTGGCGTCAGCTGCAGCGATCCGAACTGCACTGTCTCATCGATATAGACATCAAATATCGTGATCCGGCCGGTGATCTTGTCGAGCCCGGTAAAGACCGCCACCGGATTGGAAATGGCTTGCGCGTGGGCCGGCGCCGCACTCACGGCAACGGCAAGCGCCAGACAGCTCGCAATGCCTTTAAGTCCCGGAGCGCTCACGCGGGCAGAACCGCCCTATTCCGGCGACCAGGCATCATAGTCGCCGGTAACGCGCGGACGCGATTGCGGCGTCAGGATCGATCCATCCGGACGATAGGCCTGCGCCGTACCGGTCATGTTGGGGATATGGGCCTTTTCCCACTCGTGCGGCTTGTAGTCGGACTTGGACGGCGGCACGTCGGTGCGCCGGTGCATCCAGCCATGCCAGCCGGCCGGAATCGCAGACGCTTCCGCATAGCCATTATAGACGACCCAGCGGCGGCCATCCTTCTTGCCTTCGTAATAGACGTTGCCGAACTCGTCCTCGCCCACCTTGACCCCGCGCAAGGCGGTGAAAATGCGGGTGGAAAGGGTCTGCTTGTTCCACCAGCCGAAAATTTCGAAAACGAACTGTTTAAAGCCGCTGTTTGCCACGTCCGATACCTTCACGCGTCACGATGAGTTGGTTGGGCTTAGCACACATGACCGGGTCAGCCTAGAGAGTGCTGCGGTCGATTTCAGTCCTGTTTCGCACACAAGATGCTGTGCATTTCGTGAGCGAACAAAAAAGCGCGATCCGGGGTCAAAAAAGCCGCTTGACAGGGCTTTGTGAGTCTAGCGCCCGCCTTGCGAAGCGCCAGAGAATGAGGTTTTTCCAACACTTAACCGCGCTTTTCCAGACAACGCTTCATTAACCTTTGCTCGCACTTGCTTTGTGACACCCTAGTGAAACTTATGCAGCTTTTTGCACGTTTTCCTCGCTATCCACACTAAAAACCACTATATTTAGCGAGTGAGTAATCCATAGGCACAAGGGATAGTCGATTTCGTGTGATTGACGGTTCGCCAAAGAATCGAAAACAGTCACATCAACGGGCCGATTCATGACCCGATCAAATCGACATTGTCGGCAACGACAAGGCGCTTGCAGGGGCGATCAGCCAGCAGAGCGGCACCTAGTTTGGGGATACAAGACGAATGCATATAGAACGGCGCTTCACCACGGCTGGGCAATCGGCCTATGCCGGCATCGAATTCCGCTCGGCCACGAGCGAAATCCGCAACCCGGACGGGTCTGTGGTCTTCAAGCTTGAGGACATCGCTGTCCCCGCGCCCTGGAGCCAGGTCGCCGCCGACATCATCGCGCAGAAATATTTCCGCAAGGCCGGTGTCGCCAAGGTCCTCAAGAAGGTCGAAGAAAACGACGTCCCCTCCTGGCTGTGGCGCTCGGTCCCCGACGAAAAGGCGCTCGCCAAGCTCCCCGAAGACGAGCGTTATGGCTCGGAAATGGATTCGCGCCAGGTCTTCAACCGCCTCGCCGGCACCTGGACCTATTGGGGCTGGAAGGGCGGCTATTTCACCTCTGAAGAGGATGCCCGCACCTTCTATGACGAGCTGTGCTACATGCTCGCCACCCAGCGCGTTGCCCCCAATTCCCCGCAATGGTTCAACACCGGCCTGCACTGGGCCTATGGCATCGACGGTCCCGGCCAGGGCCATTTCTATGTCGACCCCTTCACCGGTAAGCTCGTCCAGTCCAAATCGGCCTACGAGCACCCCCAGCCCCACGCCTGCTTCATCCAGTCGGTCGACGATGATCTCGTCAACGAGAACGGCATCATGGACCTCTGGGTCCGCGAAGCGCGTCTGTTCAAGTACGGCTCGGGCACCGGCACCAATTTCTCGGCCCTGCGCGGCTCGGGCGAAAAGCTCTCGGGCGGCGGCAAGTCGTCCGGCCTCATGTCGTTCCTGAAAATCGGCGACCGCGCCGCCGGCGCCATCAAGTCGGGCGGCACCACCCGCCGCGCCGCCAAGATGGTGGTGATCGACATCGATCACCCCGATATCGAGGAATACATCAACTGGAAGGTCAAGGAAGAACAGAAGGTGGCAGCGCTGGTCACCGGCTCCAAGACCGTCTCGAAACACCTCAAGCTCATCATGAAGGCCGCTGTGAACTGCGACGGCCACGCCGATGATTGCTTCGATCCCAACAAGAACCCGGCACTCAAGCGCGAGGTCAAGGCCGCCAAGAAGGCGCTGGTCCCGGAAAACTACATCTTCCGCGTCATCCAGTTCGCCAAGCAGGGCTACACCGACATCGAATTCCCCATCTACGACACAGATTGGGATTCGGAAGCCTATCTGACCGTTTCGGGCCAGAACTCGAACAACTCGGTCCGCGTCACCGATGATTTCCTGCGCGCCGTCGAAGACGATGGCGACTGGAACCTCACCGCGCGCCAGTCCGGCAAGGTCACCAAGACCCTCAAGGCACGCGATCTGTGGGAACAGGTCGGCTATGCCGCCTGGGCCTCCGCCGATCCCGGCATCCAGTACCACACCACCATCAACGAGTGGCACACCTCCCCCGAAGCCGGCCCGATCAACGCATCGAACCCGTGCTCGGAATACATGTTCCTCGATGACACCGCCTGTAATCTGGCATCCGTCAATCTGCTGCCCTATCGCGGCAAGGATGGGGTGTTCGCGACCGGCGATTACGAGCACACGGTGCGGCTGTGGACCCTCGTCCTCGAAGTCTCGGTGATGATGGCCCAGTTCCCCTCGAAAGCCATTGCCGAGCGCTCCTTCATCTACCGCACGCTTGGTCTGGGCTACGCCAATATCGGCGGCCTCTTGATGACCTCGGGCATCCCCTATGACAGCGACGAAGGCCGCGCCATCGCCGGTGCGCTGACCGCCATCATGACCGGCGTGTCCTACGCAACCTCGGCCGAAATCGCCTCCGAGCTCGGTGCGTTCAAGGATTACAAGCGCAACGCCAAGCACATGCTGCGCGTCATCCGCAATCACCGCAATGCCGCTTACGGCAAGGCCGATGGCTATGAAGCCCTCTCGATCACGCCCGTCCCGCTCGACCACGCCTCGTGCCCCGATCAGAACCTGATCGATCGCGCGATCGCCGCCTGGGATCTGGCGCTCGAACTGGGTGAAAAGCACGGCTACCGCAACGCCCAGGTTTCCGTCATCGCCCCGACCGGCACCATCGGTCTGGTCATGGATTGCGACACCACCGGCATCGAACCGGACTTTGCGCTGGTCAAGTTCAAGAAGCTCGCCGGTGGCGGCTACTTCAAGATCATCAACCGCGCCGTCCCCGCCGCCCTGCGCACGCTGGGCTATTCCGAAGACCAGATCGCCGAGATCGAAGCCTACGCCGTGGGCCATGGCAACATGAACCAGGCGCCGGGCGTCAATCCGGTGACGCTGGCCGCCAAGGGCTTCCCCGAGGACAAGATCGCCGCGCTCAACGCGGCCATGAAGTCGGCCTTCGACATAAAGTTCGTCTTCAACCAGTGGACGCTGGGCGCTGATTTCCTTAAATCTCTCGGCGTCACCGATGCGCAGCTGATCGACCCGACCTTTGAGCTTCTGCCCTTCCTTGGCTTTGCCAAAAAGGACATCGAAGCCGCCAACATTCACGTTTGCGGCGCCATGACGCTCGAAGGCGCGCCGTTCCTCAAGGACGAGCATCTGCCCGTCTTCGATTGCGCCACCCCCTGCGGCAAGATCGGCAAGCGGTATCTTTCGGTCGAGTCCCACATCCGCATGATGGCCGCGGCTCAGCCCTTCATTTCGGGCGCGATCTCCAAGACCATCAACATGCCCAACGATGCGACCGTCGAGGATTCCAAGGAAGCCTACATGCTCTCCTGGAAGCTGGCGCTCAAGGCCAACGCGCTCTATCGCGATGGCTCCAAGCTCTCCCAGCCGCTCAATTCCTCGCTCCTCGCCGATGAGGACGAAGACGAGGACGAAGTGGCCGAACTCGCCGCCGCCGCGCTTTCCGAGCGCATCCCGGCCGTTGCCGAAAAGATCGTCGAACGCATCGTCGAGCGCGAGCGTTACCGTGAGCGTGAACGCATGCCCGACCGCCGCAAGGGTTACACCCAGAAGGCAATCGTTGGCGGCCACAAGGTCTATGTCCACACCGGCGAATATGCCGATGGACGCCTGGGTGAAATCTTCATCGACATGCACAAGGAAGGCGCCGCCTTCCGCGCCATGATGAACAATTTCGCCATCGCGATCTCGATCGGCCTGCAATATGGCGTGCCGCTCGATGAATTCGTCGAGGCCTTCACCTTCACCCGTTTCGAGCCTGCCGGTCTCGTCATGGGCAATGACCACATCAAGAACGCCACATCGATCCTCGATTACGTGTTCCGCGAGCTGGCCATTTCCTATCTCGACCGCACCGATCTGGCCCACGTCACCCCCGACGCCGGCGCCACCTCGATCGGCAAGGGCGTCTCGGAAGACAACCAGGTCAAGGACCGCTCGGCTCCCGCCCCGGTCCCGGCCGACAATTTCGTCTCCCGCGGCATGACCCGCGGCCGCGTCAAGGACAAGACCCTGATGCTGGTCGCCTCCTCCGACCTCAAACTCGCCAACCCCGTCCAGGCCATGCAGACCCAGACGGTCACGGCTTTGAAGCAAGGCACGGCGCTCAAAGCCGAACCGGAAGCCGAGGCCGAAGCCGCCGCCACCAAACTGGTCGACGAAGCCCAGGCCAAGGACACAACAACCCTGCGGCTGGAAGCCCAGATGAAGGGGTACGTGGGCGAGGCATGCTCGGAGTGCCAGAACTTCACGCTGGTGCGGAATGGCACGTGCTTGAAGTGTGATACCTGCGGGAGCACGACCGGGTGTAGCTGAGGTCGCGATCAGCAGCGCGGTGTGAATTCACCCAACGGATGGCCGGAGGAAACCAACGATTGCCTCAATGCACCCAACAGTTCGGCTCCGCGACAACCTCGCCGTGACTGCTCCTTATTGTTGGATTGAATGTGGCTGGTGACGGTCGCAAAGTACTGCACTACGAACAGTCAGAAGTGATCGTTCGATTTAATCAAACGGCGGCGGGATTTTCTCGCCGCCGAATGACTGGAAGAACAATAGGTGAATCTTAACGGAGGGCAGCATGCCGGTACCTCAGGCTCGCTTCAACGAACTGCTAAAAGACATCGAGCCTAGCCCCACGACCGTGGGCCGAGCATCTGGTGGCCATAATGGTGTGCGCGAGCACCTCGCCACTCAGAAAGATTTCAAGTCGAAGTTCCAGTATGCGTTCTTGTCAGGAAGCTATGCGCGCGACACCTCCATCAGGCCCGGCACCGTCGATGGCGTGCAGGAAAAGCCAGATGTCGACATCATCGTCGTCACAAACTTCACCAACCAGGACACCCCCGACGCGGTGCTGAAAGCTGTGTGCAAAGCGCTCGAGAACGGAGGCGACGGTTATATCGTTGAGCGCATTAATCGTCGTTCGGTGCGTCTGGAAACCTGGCAAGCCGACATGGACATCGTACCTGTCTACGAACTCGCCAGCGGTGGATACATGATCGCGGATCGTGAGAGTGGGACGTGGAAATTCACCAACCCGCCGATGCACAGCCAGTGGAGCGCCGAACGGAACGAGACCTATGGCGGACGTTTCAAACCCCTGGTCAAAATGTTCAAGTGGTGGCGCCGGATCAATCCAAGTGGGAAGCGACCGAAGGGTTTCGTCCTCGAAGTGCTGGTGGGGCGCCATGCGCCGCTTGGGGTCACCCACTATGGCGAAGCATTCGCGCAGACGCTGGAGAACATCTATGCCACGCATGGTCAAAACGCCGAGCTCGGATTTAAACCTCAAATCTGGGATCCAGCCGATGGCTCAAACGACATCCTTTCCAAGGTGACCGTGGCCCAGTGGCAAGCCTTTATCGAAAAGGTGCGGATCTATGCCGGCATCGCGCGGCGGGCCCAGGAAGCAGATGATATGGAAGAGGCGTCGCGCCAATGGCGCCGTGTTTTCGGCGATAGGTTCAAGTGGACCGCCAATGCGGCCAAATCCGTCAAGACGGCTACGTTAGCTTCTGCACCAGCAGTTGGGGGCTACACCTTCCCCAACAACATGGCCGCTCCTGTCAGCAGTAAGCCCCGGGCCTTTGCTTGAGATTCTGGTGGGTAGACGACTCGAAGCGCCTCGGAGAGGAGATGCGCTGCGTCTCGGCGCTAGGCGGCGAAGGCACCTGGTTTGAACTAGGTCGTTGGCGCTTCTTCAAAGGCATGCTCTGTGCTGAAGGTGTGATTAAGGTACATGGGCACGACTACCCGGTGCGCCTGATCTATCCGGACCAATTCCCTGAGGTCCCGGCGTGGGTTGAGCCGCAAGAAAAGGTACGTTGGTCGGACCACCAGTACGGGGAGTCGGTGCTCTGTCTGGAATTGCGGCCGGACAATTGGCATCCGAGCGCCGGCGGTGTCGACGTTTTGCGCAGCGCCCACGATCTACTACAGATCGAAGACCCGATGGGTGAAGGTGCTACACGCGCCCCATCGGCGCACCGCTACAATCAAGTGCAATCCTATACTTGGTGGACGAATCCGGTGCTGATCTCGTCAGGCTGTGCGCAGCGAATTGTCGCTGGTACATCCTCGGGGGTGATAGCTCTCAGGATGCCGCCCGATGCTGAGATTTGGCCCATCATCATTCATGATGAAATAGACCGGTCAAAGCCGCAGCGTCCACCCGTTGCCACCTTTGAGAAATGGCAGACGGACATTCCGGTCTACGTCACGTCGGCGCAGCCCCCCGCCAACCTCGACGATCGCGCCGCAATTTCTCTACAGTTCACTTCAGATATAAGGGAACAGGTCCAAACGTCGACAGCCGGCCTCGCCCTTTTCGTCCACGCGGAAAACATCAGTGCGTTCCACCTGATGCCAGACGGCGTAACGCATAATCGCGCAGTCTACATATTGCCGGACGATCACGGCGCCCGCAGCGGCCGGGTGGGCGAGACCGCCAGCAAGAGCGCGGCCATTATCGGTTGCGGGTCCGTCGGATCAAAAATTGCCGAGTCAATGCTGCGATCTGGCGTGCACACCATCACCCTGGTGGACGGCGATGTTTTCCTTCCTGGAAATCTCGAGCGTCATGTCCTGGACTGGCAGGACGTCGGCATCCGAAAGGTCGACGCGCTCAAGAAAAAATTGTTGTCCATCGTGCCTGGCGCCACGATCAAGACAATCACCGACAACTTGAGTTGGCAACGCTCTGCCAAGACTCACGCGTGGCAGGTGCAGGAAATCGCTTCGCCGACCGTTATCATCGACGCGACTGGAGACTCGGCGACAAGCCTATTTCTTGGGGCCGTGGCGTACGCGAACGAAAAGCCGTTCCTGTCGGTTGAAGTATTCGAGGGCGGGATCGGCGCCTTGGTGTCCACCAGCATTCCCGAGCGCGATCCGCCCTACGTCGCTGGGCGAGCTAGCTTCCTGGCGTGGTGCGAGGCAAAAGGCGTGAAGCCGCCTCAAAGCGGTGAACGCCGATACGAGATGATCTCCGATGGCGTCCCGATGGCGGCCGATGACGCTTCCATTACCATCACGGCGGGGAATGCCGCGCGGATCGCTCTGGACATCCTGGATGGTCGACCTCAACCCCGATCTGCGGCGTGGCTGCTGCTCGGCTACAGCGCTCAATGGATATTCGCAGGGAATGGCGACACCATATGGTTGGACGTAGGCGCACG